>NZ_CP058364.1:372500-682500 GCF_013391805.1 Galbibacter sp. BG1
AGAAATGGGGGAAGTGATCACCAAATTGCTCCTTCTAAGGTGGTGAACATCCATACCAAAAAAGGAATTGTAAAAGGGGTTTTTGGCTGGCCAGCAATACATACGAGGGATAATAAAGACGAAAATGCCCCTAAATTGGATAATATTTTTATCGATATTGGTGCGAAGGATAAAGAAGAGGTTGAAAAAATGGGTGTACATGTTGGGTGCGTTATTACGTATCCCGATGAATTTTTTATCCTGAACAACGATAAGTTTGTATGCCGGGCAATAGACAACCGTGCAGGTGGTTTTATGATTGCTGAAGTGGCTCGTTTGCTACATGAAAATAAGGAAAAGTTACCTTTTGGGCTTTACATCACCAATTCTGTACAGGAAGAAATTGGTTTACGTGGCGCAGAAATGATTACGCAAACCATTAAACCAAACGTTGCAATTGTTACCGATGTTTGCCACGACACCACTACCCCAATGATTGAAAAGAAAAAACAGGGTCATACAGAAATTGGAAAAGGACCAGTCATATCTTATGCTCCTGCCGTTCAAAACAAATTGCGTGAGCTAATTATTGAAACTGCAGAGGAAAAAGAAATTCCTTTTCAACGCATGGCAGCTTCAAGGATGACAGGAACCGACACCGATGCTTTTGCCTACAGTAACGGCGGGGTAGCTTCTGCACTTATCTCTTTACCGCTACGCTACATGCACACAACGGTAGAAACTGTTCATAGAGAGGACGTGGAGCATGTTATTCAATTAATTTATGAGACATTGTTAAAGATAAAACCGAATGAAACTTTTAGCTATTTTGATTAATCGCTAAATTTATAAGGAATCTTTAAAACTATTTCGATTGGATGAATATGTAGATATATTGGATAAGGAAGGAAATGCAACGGGAGAAGTCCTTTTGAAGTCGGAAGCACATCGAAAAGGACTTTTTCATCCCACCGCACATGTTTGGATCTATACCCAAGATGGTAAAGTGCTTATTCAAAAACGTGTTGCTACCAAGAAAACCTTCCCAAACAAATGGGATGTTTCCGTAGCTGGACATATAAGTGCGGGAGAAACACCCCTGATTTCTGCAATTCGCGAAATTAAGGAAGAAATAGGTCTGGACGTCACCCAGAAAGACCTGGAGAAGATCGGGATTCATAGATCTACCATAGTACACAGCCAAGAGGTTATCGATTGCGAATTTCACCATATTTATTTAGTGGAATTAAAGCAATCCGTAGATTCACTCATTCTTCAAAAAGACGAAGTTGCAGCGGTAAAACTAATCGATATTGATGTTTATCTAGGTGAACTTGGCAACTATGCCCTTATGAAAGATTACGTCCCCTTGGAACCAGATTATTTGGATTTGGTATTTTCTGCCATCCGACGAAAACTAAAATAAACGTTTTAGCCTCTGAAATCCCAGAGGCTTTTTTTATTTAAATTTGTTAGGAACAACTTCAACCAATAATAACTAATAATATTGTTGCATACCGAAATATATGAAAAACACCATTGCAGAGCGCGTTGCCGATTTTTTAAAGAGATTTCCACCCTTCGAACTTTTAAAGACCAATGAATTACTGGAAATCGCACAGGAGGTTCAGGTGATCTACAAGCAAAAAGGAGCTGTTATTTTTCAACAAGGGGATTCTGGTCACCACCAATTTTATATTGTTCATAAGGGTGCTGTTTCCATTCAACGAAATGAAAATGATGTTACAGAAACCCTCGACAAATGTGATGAGGGGGATATTTTTGGTTTGCGTCCCATTTTTGCGAAGGAAAATTATCTAATCAGTGCAATAGCGGATGAAGAATGTATTTTATATGCCATTTCCATTGAAACTTTCCAACCTATAATTCAAAATAATTACCGTGTGGGCCAGTTTTTAATTGAAAGTTTTGCCTCCAATACAAGAAATCCGTATTCAAGGGAACACCGAGGAAGATTGTATACCGAAGGCGAACCAAAACAAGAAATGGCTCCAGAGCTATTTGAATTGCAACCCGTAAATTATGTAAAAAACATTATTAGCTGTACCAAAGAAACTCCCGTATCTCAAGTGGCCAAGCAAATGTCTGATAAAAATGTAGGATCCATATTAGTCTTGGAAAACGACTTGCCGATTGGGGTGGTTACCGATAAGGATATAAGAAACACTATTGCTGTAGGGCTCTTCCCTATTGATGTGGCTGTAGAAAAAATTATGTCCTCTCCCGTTATTTGCTATTCCAAAGGACTTACCATTGCCCAAGCACAAGTTGCCATGATGAAGCACAAAATAAGTCATATCTGCATTACCAAGGATGGCACCCCAAACAGTAAAGTTTTGGGAATAGTTTCTGAACATGATATTATTGTAAGTCAAGGGAATAATCCTGCGGCTTTAATGAAAGCCATAAAACGCGCCAAAAAAACAAAAACGCTTAAAGCGATTCGTGGGCGTATCATGCATTTATTAAATGGGTATTTACAACAGAATATCCCCATGACGCATGTTTCTAAAATAATGTTTGAATTGAATGACGCCACCATAAAAAGAGTTATCGAGCGGAGCCTAAAGAAAATGAACACACCACCGCCGGTTAACTTTGCATGGATGTCTTTGGGAAGCCAAGGCAGAAAAGAGCAGCTTTTGCATACCGACCAAGATAATGCCATTGTTTTTGAAGACGTTGTGGAGGAACAGTTGGAAGGTACCAGAAAATACTTTTTAAAACTGGCGAAATTGGTAAATAAAACCCTCAACACCATTGGTTATGAATATTGTCCAGCAGACATGATGGCCAAAAACCCTGATTACACTTTATCGCTCACCGAATGGAAACAAAAATTTACCCATTGGATTACAGAACCTGGCAATGATGAGATTTTATTATGCTCCATTTTTTTTGATTATGATATTTCCTATGGCGACAGCAAACTTACCAATCAACTTTCAGATACCATTTTTAGCTTAAGCGAAAACAATTCCCTTTTTATAAACACTTTAGCTTCCGTAGCCTTAAGGAGTCCGTCGCCGCTCGGATTTTTCAGGCAGTTTTTGGTAGAAGCCAATGGCGAGCATAAAGATTTCTTTAACTTGAAAAAGCGTGCTTTAATGCCCCTTACCGATGCGGCCAGAGTACTTATCCTTCAGCATAAAATAAAAAACATAAATAATACAGCCGAGCGTTTCGAGAAATTAGCGGCCCTCGAACCCGAAAATAAAGAACTGTATTTATCCTGTTCTTATTCTGCCAAAGCACTTCTTAAATTTAGAACTAAACAAGGGCTGTTGCATAATGACACGGGACGTTTTATCGAGCTGGAAACCTTATCGAAGGAAGAAAAAATTAAATTGAAACGTTGCTTTAAATCTGTTAATGAGGTTCAAGAACTTATTAAACTTCGTTTTAAAATAACACCTTTTCTATAATGGGATTATTCGATTTATTTAAAAAAGAGCCTCCCAAATACCCCGAGTTTTGGAAAAAATATGAATCTACTTTCGAGAAGAAACTTCCAGAAACCATTGGCGAAACCCGGTTTGTTATATTGGACACAGAAACAACTGGCTTTAATTTTATGAGCGATCGAATGCTTTGCATAGGTGCCGTTTCTTTAAAGAACAATATCATTAACGTTTCAGAGGTATTTGAAGTTTACATAAACCAAAAACAATTTAATCCAGAGACTGTTAAAATCCACGGTATTATTAACAACGAACCGGCAGCCATGCTTTCAGAAAAAGAAGCCATCATCAAGTTTTTGGAATATATAGAAAATTCGATTTTAGTGGCACATCATGCCCATTTCGATATTGAAATGTTAAACCGTGCCCTGGAACGTTTGGGATTACCAGTCTTAAAAAACAAAGTCTTGGATACCATGATTTTGTATAAGGCCACACGCATTCATTCCAACTTAATAAATAGAAACAAGTCTTATAGCTTAGATGAAGTTGCTGAAAATCTCAATATTTCCCTAAAAGATAGACATACGGCCGCAGGTGATGCAATGATTACCACAATCGGGTTTTTGAAAATTATAAATAAGCTTTTTCCAAAAGAAAACGGTAAATTAAAGGATCTTTTAAAAATTAGGTAATCTAGTGAAAATTTCAACCAAAGAACTGAACAAAATTCTAACCGATCCCGAGGAAGCCGCAAAATTTGGAAACTTAGTTTACATCTACGAAAACGATTTGGAGATTTTAAGGAAGAAAAAAGGGGAGGAATTTATATATCTTCGAGAGAACAAGCCTTTAACCGATGAAAAAATAATCAATCGTATTGAGAGTCTCGTGATCCCTCCAGCTTGGCAAAATGTAAAAATTGCCGCTATTGAAAATGCCCATTTGCAAGTAATTGGAGAAGATTTAAAAAAGCGGAAACAATATAGATATCACGAGCTATGGACTAAAATAAGAAACTGTACTAAGTTTTATAAGATGAGTGCTTTTGGCAAAATGCTGCCAAGTTTAAGGGAAAAAGTTGATAATGACCTTTCCTTAAAAGGTATGCCACAAGAGAAAGTATTGGCTTTAATTGTAAGGCTGATGGATGAAACCCACATACGAATAGGCAACGAATACTACGCCAAGAAAAACAATTCCTATGGTCTTTCCACCATGCGCACTAGACACTTGAAAACGGTGGACACTAAAATGAAGTTTCATTTTGTAGGGAAAAGAGGTAAAGAACACAGGGTTACGATAAAAAATAAAAGACTAAAACGCCTTGTACTGCAAAGCAAGGAAATACCAGGATGGGAGCTTTTTCAATATTATGATGAAAGTGGAAACCATCATTCCGTAGACTCTGGCATGGTAAACGAATACATCCATGACCTCAGCGGCGATGATTTTTCTGCCAAAGACTTTAGAACATGGGCAGCCACGACTATTTTTTTTAGTTCCCTTTACCAATCTGGAATAGAGACCAAAGAATCCAAAAACAAAAAGAATATTCTAAAGGCCTACGATTCGGCGGCAGAAGGCCTTGGAAACACCCGCAATGTTTGCAGAAAGTATTATGTGCATCCCGAGGTTGTAAAACAATATGAAACAGGGGAAATAGATTCTTATTTTAAAGGACTTAACCGTAGAAAAGAACAGCACTACTTTTCCAAAGAAGAGAGTGCTGTTTTAGATATTATTAATGGTTACCAAATAGTTATTGACGAACTTTAAGAAGTTCTATTCTACTTCTTCAAAAAAGGTACTGTCTACCTCTTTTGTACTTAAAGAAACTTCTTCAAAAGTAACTGGATTCACGGTTTTAGGAGGCACTATATTCCCTATGGAATCTTTTTCGTACCACACTAGAGATCGCGGTAATTTCAATCCATCGATATCCTGCCATTCATCATATTTTATAATTGAGGTTTCGTCTTTTGCCTTATTATCAAAAAATGTTACGGTATATCCCAACCATTCCATTTGATGATTTTTAGGGTTGTAATACAAATAATAGTTATCCTTTGAGGAAGCTCCTACCCCGTCCTTAAAAGATATTTTAATTCCTGGATAGCTTTTTCCTTCTACTATTAATGAATCTGTAGCGTCGTAGACAATCCCATCATCCGCTAAGACAAAAGGCATTGCATAGAAATAGAAAAACAAATTGTGGTAAAAATCAGGATTCCCTTTAAAAGCGGCCGAATCTTTTTCTTTTAACCAGGTGTTCTTTCCATTATAACCCAAGGTATATTTTGGGGACACAACCAAGGATTTTCTATTGCTCAAATCGATAGTATGTATTTCTTCACCTTTGGAAAATTTAAGTAATTTTTGTTTATTCCATGTTTCGAGTCCGCCATGCGCTTCGAGAACCTTCACCAATTTAGGTGGATATTGATCTAGATTTACCGAGACCTCTTTCTCTTTTTTTTCTTCTGAAGCACAGGCAACAATAAGTATCGCAAGAAACGCGATTGCAATTAGGTTTTTCATTTTAGATATTTTATTTATTGGTTCTTGGCTTAGACGTGTATTCTGAAGCTTCATTACAAAACGAATTTATTTTTTCTTAGGGTTACATAGAACCACCAAGGGCTAAAAACAGATTAATTCGTTGTACAATTTTTTCACCACGAAGCCTTAACAAGTCGATTTCCGACCGGAATAAATCCATTTGTTGGGTAATTAGATCCCGCATATCGGAAATTCCAACCTTATAACGTTGTTGTTCCAGCTCGAAAGCCCTTAGGTTATTTTTAACGGCCAGATCTAAAAACTGCTCCCGGCTATCTACCACTTCAACAGCATCCAAGGCACTTTCCACATCGGTCAGTGCATTTAATACCGTTCGACTATAAACCTCTACCGCCTGTTTCTGTTGCGCATTTCTAATAACCACATTGGCACGAAGCTCGCCCCCTTGGTAAATAGGTGCTGCAAGTTCACCACCAATGCTACGAATAGGGTTTGAGAACTGGGAGGTAAGATCGATTATCTCACTGGAAATATACCCAAAACCGGCAGTAAGACTTAAATTTGGTAGTTTGGCTGCTTCAGCCTCTCCCACTCTGTAAAAAGCCGCGTTAAATCTATATTGCGCCGCCAAAACATCGGGTCTTCGTTCTAAAACCTGCACAGGGATCCCTGCGGGAATATAGGTGGTAATCTGCGGCAAACTGTTTCTTACCTCTATTTCTGCAGCGGGATATCTACCCAAAAGTAATTCTAAAGACCGTAATTGATTGGAATAAGCCAGTTCTAATTGTTTCACGCCATCTTTTAATCTATTCAAATTAGCTTCGGAAACCACAAAATCGATTTCCGTTCCTATTCCAACGTCAAATCTTTTTTGGGAAAGCTCTCTCATTTTTTCAGAGATTTCCAGCATTTGTTTAGCCAGTTGAATTTGTAAATAGGTTTCAGAAGCCAAATAATAAGATCGTGCTACGGTTGCTGCAAGCGATAATTTTGCAAAAGACATTTCAGCTTCAGAAGCTGCTAAATTAGACTGTTCTGCATTTCTGGCATTTCTTAGTTCTCCCCAAATATCCAATTCCCAAGAAGCCGAAAACAGGGCTCCGTTAAGGCCTCCCCCTAAATTTCCTCCTAGCTTACTGGTTTCCCTTCCTAAGATACTTAAAGCAGGCCTTAAAGCTGCCTGAGCGGCTTGAACATACCCTTGTGCTTCTTCTATACGTGCGCTACTAATACGTAAATCGGGATTATAAGCTAAAGCTTCCAGCACCAAGGTATCTAACAATTCATCATCGAAAGTGCTTAACCAATTTTCTTTTATTCCTAAAGTATCGGCACTATTTTGCCAGGTAGAAGGTAAAATAAAATTAGCAAAAGACTGCTCATAAAGGTCGTCTTCAACAGGCGGCTTTTTTACTGCACAATTTTGAAAAAATGGAAATAGAAGTGCCAGAAGAACTAAACGATATAAATTTGGAATACGGTTTTTCATGTTTTAGTGAAGTTTTAAAACCAGCCAATCCATTTTAGTTCCAACCCTTATAATTACTTTTCTAACTAAATGAATAGGACCTCCATGATCGGTATAAATAGCTCCTTGTCCAACTGCTCCAGGAGCTAAAAACAAGCCTTTTTCTTCTTCCGATAATTTTAAACGTACGGCAAAACGGCCTTCTTCAAAGCCGGTTTCTTGAGTGTCTGGCAATCTTCCGGAGGCCGTTAACTGCCCCTGTGCATTTGCCCAGACAATATGTTCTACTTCGCATTTTATAATACGGTTGGGATATGTTTTCAATGCAATTTCTGCTTCTTGCCCAGCTTCTACGTATCGAATTTCATTTTGCTCGAACAATGCCGTTACCCACTGTTCATCTTCGATAAATGTCATTACCGGTTTTATAGGGAATTGCACAGCCATGGCTCCAGGACGCAACTGTAAATTAACTACCCTTCCGTCTGCGGGTGCCCTATAAACTGTTTGCTCCAATTTCCACTTCGCTTCTTCCAGTTCTGCTTTTGCCTGCTCCAAATCGGCTCTAGCTTGGGCAATTTCAGACAACTCCCCATCGGAAGCTACAGCAGAAATCCGTTGAATATACTGTGATTTCTCTGACTGTGCTGCAGCACGTTGCGCCTGTAAATTCTTTAGGTTGGCCTCTGCCTGCTCATAATCGAATTTAGAGCCAGCTCCAGAAAGCGCCAATTCCCTAGTTTGTTCCAGTCTTTTGGCAGCAAGATCCAATTGCGCATCGATCATGCTTATATTGCTGGAGGCAGCCTCTATTTGGTCTTCCAACTCTTTATCGTACGCTTTAGCACTAATGAGTTTTGCTTCCAACATAGGGATACGTGCCTGTAAATTATTGACCTTTAATTGAAAGGGTTCGGGATCTATTCTATATAGTACATCGCCCTTTTTTACATGCTGATTAGGTTCCACCGGCACTTCGGTCACCAAACCAGTTACTGCTGGTACCACCTCTACATTGTAATTCATTACCCTCACATCGTGGGAAGATGGCGCTACAATATTCAGAAATAATATTAAAATAGATATTGAGACAATGGGAATAATAAAAGAAACTGCTTGGGTAAATGTGTTCCAGGGCAGCCATTTGTATTTAAAGAACACCAGCCATACAATGCCCGAATATATAAGGAGTAGTAGTATTTCCATAATTAGATAATGTAGTTATACTTAAAATAAACTTTTACAATTGTGGGTCTGCAGGTGGTGGGGTCTGTTGCTGCTTTTCTTTGCTTTCCTTGAATTCCTTAATGGTGGTTTCGTGATAATCACCTTGATCGGTTCCATAAGCCATTTTATAAAACACTGGTTTTGTGTAGGCCCAGAGCCAAGCCAAAGGCCATAGCAAACCTCCAAAAAGAAGAGAAAGAAAGCACAATACTTTTATGGCCTGCGCTTGCGGATGATTTCTTTTTTCGGCGATTTTTTCAGGTAATACATGTACAAATAAAAATACGCCAATAGCAACAATGGGACCAATAATTAAGGCCACCCAACTCACCACCTCTGCAATCGCATCTTCGGCAGAGGCGAAAGTTGAAAGCGGCAAAATAAATACCAAAAAAGTTAGCAGTGTTTTAAAGGGGGAAGCAAAATTAAAAAAGGAATGCTTCATAGATGGTGTTTTACTCAAATATAAGAAAAAAGTTGTTAAATTTTTCAACCTCTTTGAATTACAAGGGATTGAAAAATGGGATTTCTTGAAAAATTCGATGTTAATCTATAAAAGTTCAACCAAAATTTATGAAGTAATTCTATGGTACTCCTTCATATTTTCAGAATGCAAAGTATTTATTTAAAAAGCTCGATGATTCTTTCCTTTAAGAGTTATTGGAGTCAAATTTTATCTTATCTGGTTTAATCATTGAAAAATGATACTCAATTAAAACTTCCTTTTAGGCCTGCCAATTTCTTGTCAGTATATATTCTAAAGAACTTTTCCCTTAAATAAGTTGACCCTTTTCATGGTAAGCATTAAATTTGCATCTTTGGTCATTACCAAAAAAACTAAAGTGATTATTTAACTAATTTTCAAGCACAAAAGCCTGAAAAGTCCCAAAGTTTGGGAATTAACATACAAACATGCAACTAACACCATTAAATGCTGTTTCTCCAATAGATGGAAGATACCGCAGTAAAACTGAAAGTTTAGCCGATTTTTTCTCTGAAGAAGCACTCATAAAATACAGGGTACGCGTAGAAATTGAATACTTTATAGCGCTCTGCAACATCCCTTTACCTCAATTAAAAGAGTTCGACCACTCACTATTTAACGACTTAAGAGCGATCTACGAAGATTTTACGGCTATTGATGCCGCAGCCATTAAGCAAATTGAAAAAACTACCAACCACGACGTAAAGGCAGTGGAATATTTTATAAAAGAAAAATTTGATGATCTGGGAATTGATTTATTTAAAGAATTTATACACTTCGGACTCACTTCACAGGATATCAATAATACTGCAATTCCGCTTTCCATAAAAGAAGCCTTGGAAAAAACATACCTACCACTCTACGAAGATATTGTTACCAAACTTAAGGGCTTGGCGGCAGAATGGAAAGATGTTTCCATGCTTGCCAGAACACACGGGCAACCAGCTTCCCCTACTCGATTAGGAAAAGAAATTGAGGTTTTTGTGGTAAGACTGAGCGAACAATTTAGCGGATTGAAGAATATACCTATTGCGGCTAAGTTCGGCGGGGCAACTGGGAATTTTAATGCCCATAAAGTAGCCTACCCTTCTATTAACTGGAAAGAGTTCGGAACCGAATTCGTAGAAGACAGCCTACAACTGCGTCATTCGTTCCCCACCACACAAATAGAGCATTACGACCATATGGCGGCGCTATTCGATGCCCTAAAAAGAATCAATACCATCATTATCGATTTCAATAGGGATATGTGGACGTATATTTCCATGGATTATTTCAAGCAAAAAATAAAAAAGGGAGAAGTGGGCTCTTCTGCCATGCCTCATAAAGTAAACCCTATTGATTTTGAAAATTCTGAAGGAAACTTGGGGATTGCCAACGCCATTTTTGAACATTTATCTGGAAAACTACCTATCTCCAGATTGCAAAGGGATTTAACCGATAGTACCGTATTAAGAAATGTGGGAGTTCCTTTTGGACATACCCTTATCGCATTTCAATCTACTTTAAAAGGATTGAACAAATTATTACTGAACAACACTAAGTTTGAAGAAGATCTTGAAAATAACTGGGCGGTTGTGGCAGAAGCAATTCAAACTATATTAAGACGGGAAGGTTATGCAAATCCTTATGAAGCATTAAAGGGCCTTACACGTACCAACGAGAAAATAAACAAACAATCCATCGCTGCATTTATTGAAACCCTAGAGGTGTCGGAGGCGGTTAAAAAAGAACTTAAGGCTATTACACCTTCAAATTACACCGGTATTTAAGAAACCATAAGATTATACGATTTCAAAAAAGATGTTTTCCTTTAAGAAAGCATCTTTTTTTTTAAAAAGAACTTTCCAATTCAGAACAGGCTACCCTTATTCATTAGAAATCAATGTTTTTAAATAGGTCTCTTAATGATTATATTAAGAATATTTAGTATTTTCACTGTAAGATCTTATCGATTCCTCCTCCAACCTATTAATTATTTATAGAAGTAATTAACGCTTTACTGTATGAAAAAATACCTCGTAGTACTTTCCTTTTTGTCTTTTCAATTAGGATTTAGTCAAGAAATTGCTGTAGTAGATTCTGCCGCCATCGACAAATTAGATAAAATGGGAGCTTACATTGGAACCCTAAATTCCTGTAAATTCTTTTTAGAACGGTCTGTGGATGAAAATGACCTTTATGGTCTTCAAAAACATTATTATACCGATGAAATCGCCATGTTTGGACCAGACAAAATGATGGTGAAAAGCAGGGGCACTCTGCACAACAAGGATTATTATTATAATGGAAAGAACTTTGTTTACTACTCTGCCGGTGAAAACAATTATGTAATATTACCTGCACCCGACAACATCATCTCCATGATAGACAGTATACACACTCATTTTGGGGTGCGATTTCCTGCTGCCGATGTTTTCTATCCCAGCTTAACGGACGATCTTATCGCAGATTTTCCAGTAATACTTTATTTGGGGGAAGATAAAATAGCGGGTAAAGAATGTTCCCAAATACTGGCATCGAACGATAAAATGAATGTACAGCTTTGGATTGAAAATAAAGAAAAACCACTACCCATAAAACTGGTCATTATACACAAAGACAAGCAACAAAACCAATATGAGGCCACCTTTACCAAATGGGAAATAAACCCTAAAGTAGACAACGCTATGTTTGATTTTGTGCCTCCGGAAAATGCGAGAAAAATTAGCATCATGTCCAAATCCAAATAAAACTTTAGGTAAATTAAAAAGCTATTAAGATGAATACACTCATAAAAAACATAATTTCGTTAGGCAAGGTACTACTGTTTACAGTGCTCTTAACCCTACCATTATCCTCATTAGAAGCACAACGGTTTGGCCATGGAGCAAGTCGAGGGGGTGGTGGCTTTTCTAAACCTTCAGGAGGCCGTTCCATAAATGGAGGTTTTCAAAAACAGCCAAACAGAAATTTTTCTTCTTCTAGGCCTTCTACCATGCCCAGCACAAGACCTTCTACAAAACCTTCTTTTAGCAATAGTGGTAGCCGTGATATTTCGAGGCCAAGTACGAGTAAGCCTAAAATTGATAGAGGAAACACCAATATTAAAAACAACCACAATCGAGATTTCTCCAATTCCAAAGTGGTTAATAAACCTCGAACAAAAAATAATGTAAATATTGACAATAGCCGTAGAAATAATGTGAACGTACGAAATAATAATATTAACATTAACAATCGGCACACAGTGGTGGTTGCCAATCCAAGACCATACCGCCGACCTCCATATAGGTATGGTGGTTTTGGCTATTATTGTTACCACCCTTATTACTACCATCCCTTTAGGCCCTTTTATTGGGGGCCTATCTGGCATCCTTGGGGGTTCTTTATAGCTTCCATGGCCACCACAGCTATTATTGTTAGTATTGAAAATCAAAATTATTATTACGATCAAGGAAATTATTACAACAAGGTTGAAGATGGCTACACCGTTATACAGGCTCCCGTGGGTGCAACTATAAAAGTACTGCCAGACGGTTACGAAGTAGTTTCTGAAGGTGGGGAAGGTGGCACAACCAATAATTATTATTACGGAGGTGCATACTATGAAAAGTCGGATGATGGTTATACAGTAGTTCCTCCAACAGCCGGTACCGTTGTGGAAAATTTACCAGAAGGCGCCGAGGAAGTCCGCATTGGAGACCAGACCTACGTAAAATATGGAGAGACATACTACCAACCAGTTAAAGTAGACGGCAAAAACCAATATGAAGTTGCCGATGTTAAGCAAGAAGACGAATAAAATTTTAAAATATTGAATTGGATTATTTTAATTATAGCCGGCCTCTTTGAGGTCGGCTTTGCTACATGTTTAGGCAAGGCTAAGCACGCAGAAGGAAACACAGCCCATTTATGGTATGGTGGTTTTATAGTATGCTTAGCCATCAGCATGCTATTGCTTATAAAGGCCACCGAGACTTTACCCATTGGTACCGCTTATGCCGTTTGGACTGGAATTGGTGCAGTGGGAACCGTATTGGTTGGTGTTATTATTTTTAATGAACCAGCTGATTTTTGGAGACTTTTCTTTATTACCACCTTGATAATCTCCCTAGTAGGATTAAAGTTTGTTTCCCATTAATGAGCATTTTGCTATCTTCGAAGTTTAACAACCACAAATTATAAATTCTCAAACCAATGAAGTTAAACTTTTCCCTTTTAATAGCGGTACTCTTAACAGTAGTTATAACAAGTTGCAATGAAACTAAATCCAGCGAAATGATTACCCACAGTGTCTTTTTTAAGTTAAAACATCCAAAAGGATCAGAAGCGGAAAAAGCTTTTATTGAAAAAGCAACCGCATTACAATCCATCCCCACCGTTAAAAACATGAAAGCCGTTAAGGAAATTGGAAAAAAGAATGATTTTGATTGGGGACTCACCATGCAATTTGAAACTCAAGAAGATTACGACACCTACAATAACCACCCAGACCATGTAAATTTCGTTGAGAATGTTTGGAAAAAAGAGGTAGTAGACTTTATGGAGATTGATTATATAGCGAATTGATTTTCTTTTGCTAAATAAACAGGCAAAACTTTCGAGCACGCCATCAAATAATCGATAATAGGTTACTACAAATTCAAAAACCTTACAAGATCAAATGCCATTTACTTTCTCACATCCAGCAATAGTTTTACCATTAAATTACTTGCCTAAAAAATGGTTTTCGTTAACTGGATTAGTAATCGGAAGTATAACCCCTGATTTTGAATATTTTTTAAGGATGAGAATTGAAAGTAATTATAGCCATACAATTGCTGGGATTTTTTGGTTCGACTTACCATTAGGACTTTTACTAGCTTTTATTTTTCATCAGATTGTTCGAGACAGCTTATTGGACAATTTACCTATTGTTTTAAAGTCAAGATTTTTTCGCTTTAAAAAGTTTAATTGGATTAATAGCTTTAAAAGAAATTGGTTTGCAATTATAATTTCTATTTTAATTGGTGCAGTTTCACATATTTTTTGGGATAGTTTTACCCATCACAATGGATATTTCGTTCAAAAAATCCCAATATTATTGAACAGCATTGAAATTCTAGGCAAGCCAATATATATTTTGAAAATTCTACAACATTCGAGTACGTTAGTTGGTGGGTGCATTATCGCCTTAGTTATATATCGATTACCAAGAGAGTTTGGAATTAGTGCAAATGTTAATCTTAAATTCTGGCTGATTTTAATCGGGCTAACATTTATAATCACATTAATTAGGATTTTTAGTGGACTTGACATCAAACAATACGGAAATGTTATCGCAACTGCAATTTCAGCGGGAATTATAAGTTTGATTTTGACCCCCTTAATTTTAAAAAAACAAACTCATACAAAAAAGGTATAACCAAAATTCGGTTAGTTTCGATTGCGTCCTAATTTACTAAAGATTGTTTTTACCTATAATTATCAGGAATTAATCCCGCCCCCCTTAAAATAAAATCGAAATAAGAAAATATCAAGAAATTTTAAACGTATCCCGATAAGTAATAAAACATATCTGCCGAGCTCTTGAACGTGTCCCGATACATTGTGGGACGTATCCAGCGACATCCTGAACATATCCTAATACGTTGATGAACGTAACTGACGAGGTTTTAAATATCTCCTGATACGTTAAGGCACGTATCCAGAGAGGTTTAAAATGTGTCCCGATACGTTGTGGGACGTGTCCAATGAGATCTTGAACGTCTCCCGATACGTCAAGGGACGTATCCAGAGGGGTCTTGGACGTGTACAGATCGCTATACGACGTGTCCAACTGGTTGTCAGACGTCTCCCGATACGTTAAGAAACGTATCGAGTGAGGTTTTTTAACGCGCTCGCCCCCATTAAAACGTATAAATTGGATTTAAGCTACGGGTTTTCCGTATAAATCGAAATCGCCAGCCTCTTCAACTATAATATTGGCGAATTCACCCGTTTTAAGATAATATTGAGATGCATCGATCAATACTTCGTTATCCACATCGGGAGAATCGAACTCGGTTCTTCCTACAAAATAATTTCCTTCTTTTCTATCGATGACACAACGAAAAGTCTTTCCTACTTTTTCCTGATTCAATTCCCAAGATATTTGAGATTGAATATCCATAATCTCGGAAGCCCTTTGTTGCTTGACTTCTTCAGGCACATCATCTTCTAAATTGTAAGCATGGGTGTTTTCTTCGTGACTGTAAGTAAAGCATCCTAAACGTTCAAAACGCATCTCTTTAACCCATTCTTTTAAGGTTTGGAAATCTTCTTCCGTCTCCCCAGGATAACCAACAATTAAAGTGGTCCTAATAGCCATATGGGGTACCGCTTCCCTAAAATCCTTAAGAAGTTTTGTGGTTTTTGCCTGCGTTGTTCCCCGTCGCATGGATTTTAAGATGGCATCAGAAATATGTTGAAGCGGAATATCGATATAATTACAAACTTTAGGCTCATTTTTCATTACTTCCAACACATCCATAGGGAATCCTGTAGGGAAGGCATAATGTAAGCGTATCCATTCAACACCTTCAACTTTTACAAGTTCCTTAAGCAAATCTGCAAGCGCACGCTTTTTGTATAAATCGAGTCCGTAGTAGGTAAGGTCCTGTGCGATAAGCACTAATTCTTTAACCCCATTAGCCGCCAGTTTTTCCGCCTCTTTAACCAAATCTTCTATCGGTGTACTTTTGTGCTTTCCTCTCATTAAAGGGATTGCGCAAAAACTACAGGGACGGTCGCAACCTTCGGCTATTTTTAAATATGCATAGTTTTTTGGAGTAGTGGTTAACCGTTCCCCTATAAGTTCATGCCTATAATCGGCCCCCAACGCTTTTAAAAGGCTAGGAAGTTCTGTAGTTCCAAAATATTGATCCACATCTGGAATTTCCTTTTCTAAATCGGGTTTATATCGCTCGCTTAAACAACCGGTTACAAAAACTTTATCTACTTCTCCTTGCTCTTTTTTCTGAAGGAACTCTAAAATAGTATTTACACTTTCTTCCTTGGCATTATTTATAAAACCACAGGTATTGATAACCACTACATTCCCTTCCTCTTCATGAACAACTTCTTTGCCACCTGCCTTTAGTTGCCCCATAAGTACTTCACTATCGTACACATTTTTGGAACACCCAAGGGTTACTACATTGATCTTATTCTTCTTTAAAGATTTTGTTCTCATACTACCTATTGTTATGCGACATTTCCATTTTCGATATTCAGAAAAAACAGAAAAATGCTTATTTTAAAACAGTGGGCAAAATTACGATTTGAAAGTGTATAAAACGAAGATAATTGAATTAAATATTTGTTTAAGAACCAAAAACTTGCTGTAAATATGGAATTAAGGTAGGTTCGTAGTATCGCAGTGCCGAAAGCAGGATAACACATACTCCAACAAAATACCAATTGTACTTTTCATGCTTCATTATATAAAAGCCTATTCCGGCAGTAATCCCTAAGAAAATAGCAATTATTAAATTAGGCCAAAGCCATAAACCCTGAAAAATAGCATAGATTTTTACCGCTGCATAGAACAAACAATAGTAAGCGATTATCTTTGTAAAGGTTATTTTATATCTTTCTTTCATAATTATTGGTAATCCTTTGGCAATTTACGAATAGGAAACTCCTGCTCAAAGAAAAATGCCAATTGCAACAATAGTTCTTCCCTAAATGGCTTCCCAATAAAAGTAATACTCTTTGGTTCTCCGGAATTTTTATACCCCATTGGCAATGCCAAAGCGGGATACTTGGCTACGGCAGCATAAGCCGCATGATAATTGTTTATGGAAAGTACGGCGTCAACTTTATACACACCAAAAGCTGTTTCAAAAAATTTACGCCCGTTGTACTGCAAACTATCTTTTACAAGGGCCAACTCATCCAGCGAAGTAGTATCTGCCAAAATTCCATCGAATAGTTCCTGTTTGTAGGGTGCCCGAAGGGTAGTATCTTTCAAGTTAAAATCTACTATGTCTTGAATATTCTTTACCCGCACTTGTTTACTGGCGTTGCTTTTTAAATAATTTGCAAGATCGTTTTTCATATCTATATTCAACAGCGTTAGAAATCCGTTTAAATTAACCTCTGGAGTTTCTATTTCCACAATTTCGATCCCAACGGAACGCCACTTCTCTACCGTGCTTTTATACATTGAGTCGCTTTCCATTAAACTTTTAAGGGCTCCTAGCTTAATGGTATCCACAGAGATGTTGGTAAGTTCGGAATAATAGTTTGTATTGGAACTAATGGACGCACTATCGTTATCATCCTTCCCTTTTAAGGCATCGAGAAGTATGGCATTATCTGTTACATTTTTGGTCATAGGTCCGGGTGTGTCGAGGGTACTGGAAATAGGTACAATTCCAGACCGACTTAAAACACCGATTGTAGGCTTTAAACCTACTACAGAATTCTGACTTGAAGGTGATAAAATAGAACCCGCTGTTTCCGTACCCACCGCTGCAACTGCATAGTTGGCAGCTGTAACCGCTCCACTCCCCGAACTAGAACCTCCCGATTCAAAAACTTTTCTTCCGTAGGGGTTAAGCGTTTGCCCACCGATGGCAGAATATCCAAGTGGACAACCATCGCAAAAATAATAGGCCCATTCACTTAAATTTACTTTCCCTAGAATAAGAGCTCCGTGCTCTTTTAACCGTTGCGTGATAAATGCATCCCCAGCATAGTTTTCTTTTAAAGCCACCGCACCCGCTGTGGTAGGCATACCATCACTACCAATGTTGTCTTTTAGCAGTATGGGCATTCCAAAAATAGGGTTCGGAAGTGTTTTATTCTGTTTGAAAAAACGATCCTTTTCTTCCGCTTCCTTAATTACATTGGTATTTAAACTAATAATAGCATGCAAGGAAGTAGTCGGGTTGCTTTCGTATTTATGAATTCTAAACAAATAAAACAAAGTGAGCTCTTTATAAGATAGATTGCCATTGGCCACATGCTCTTGAAGGCTCGGGATATCCTTCTCCAGTATTAACGGTTTGAGCTCCTCGTATCTGTCTTCTCCAAAGTCCTTCAATTCTTTCCGAAAAGACGCAAAAATATCATCTCGATCTATCTTAGACTGTAATAATTTAAAGCGCATACGCTCATTTTCGTGGGCTTGTTGCTTCTCTATCTCCAGAGTTTCGTTGTTGGTAATTGATTCTTTTTTGGTATCGGTATTTTCTTTACAACTGTACAAACAACAAACAAAGAGTAGAAAGAATATCTTTTTCATAAGCTTGGCTTTTCATTAAAGATAAAATGTTTTCAGCAAAGAAAAAGGACCTTGTTAAATAATATCAACAAGGCCCCAAATAATACTGTATTTTGAAATTTACTTAAAAAAAGAATCTACAAACTCATATTTATTAAAAACCTGAAGATCTTCAATCCCTTCTCCCACTCCAATATATTTTACGGGAATTTTAAACTCATCGGAAATACCAATAACCACCCCACCTTTTGCGGTACCATCGAGTTTGGTAACCGCCAAAGAGGTAACTTCTGTGGCTTTGGTAAATTGTTTTGCCTGCTCAAAAGCATTTTGTCCAGTGGAACCATCGAGGACCAAAAGCACTTCATGGGGTGCATCTTCAACTACTTTTTGCATTACCCTTTTTACTTTGGTAAGCTCATTCATGAGATTCACCTTGTTGTGCAGCCTACCAGCCGTATCTATAATTACCACATCGGCATCTTGGGTAACAGCAGATTTTAGTGTATCGAAAGCTACGGAAGCTGGGTCACTACCCATTTTTTGTTTTATAATGGGAACATCCACACGGTCTGCCCAAACCTGTAATTGATCGATTGCGGCAGCTCTAAAGGTATCAGCAGCCCCTAAAACCACTTTTTTACCTTGCTTTTTAAATTGATAGGCCAACTTTCCAATAGTGGTAGTTTTACCAACACCGTTTACACCCACAACCATTAATACGTACGGTTTTTTACCGGCTGGGATTACAAAGTCTTTTTCTTCACCGGAATTGGTTTCCGAGAGTAAACCGGCAATTTCTTCCCTTAAAATAAGGTTTAGTTCTTCCGTTCCAAGATATTTATCTTTGGCTACACGCTCCTCAATACGCTCAATAACCTTAAGCGTAGTGTTTACACCCACATCGCTGGTTACTAAAACCTCTTCCAGATTATCTAAAACCTCATCATCTACTTTAGACTTTCCGGCTACAGCTTTTCCTAATTTAGATAAGAAACTTGTTTTGGATTTTTCCAGTCCCTTGTCTAAGGTCTCTTTTTTTTCTGAAGAAAATATTTTTTTAAATAAGCTCATCGTTTATTCAATATTAGTTGATTGTTGTAAAATTGATTGATAACGAATGTTTTCCAATTATCCATAATCTATCATTACTTACGGTAACCTCGATCGAAGTCGAGCGTTAATCTAAGTTTCAAGTATTTAAAATAAGGTCTAGCTACGCCTGTTTGCCGACATAGGCAGGATCGACCTGAAATTTATACGTTGTTGATGAGAGATTATGGTTATTCAAAAGTGCTTCTTATCCATTAAAAACTCCACAAACTTTTCAACATCAAATATATAAAAACAAAAAGCTACTTTCTATGGAAAGTAGCTTTATATATATAATAAGTTGTGAACTTCTTATTTCTCGTTTAACCAGTCGTTAACTAATTCTGGAGTCATTACTGACTCAACAAAAGTATAAGCTCCGGATTTCGGAGACTTAACCATTTTAATTGCTTTGGTTAATCTCTTCGAACTTGTCTGTAAGGTTGCTACTGTCTTCTTTGCCATGGCTTAATTATTTTATTTCTTTGTGAACAGTCATTTTATTAAGGATAGGATTAAATTTCTTAATCTCTAATCTATCCGGCGTATTCTTCTTATTTTTCGTAGTAATGTAACGAGAAGTTCCTGGCTTACCAGTAGCTTTGTGCTCGGTACACTCTAAAATAACCTGTATTCTATTACCTTTCTTTGCCATCTTTATATCGTTTTATTGGATGAATTAATTACTTAATAAATCCTTTTTCTTTTGCTTCTTTTAAAACCGCTGTAATACCTTTTTTGTTGATGGTTTTCAACGCAGAGGTAGAAATTTTAAGGGTAACCCAACGATCTTCTTCTGGTAAGAAAAAACGTTTTTTGATAAGGTTAGCATCAAATTTACGCTTGGTTTTGTTCATTGCGTGAGAAACGTTATTTCCCACCATTGCTTTCTTTCCTGTAAGTTCACAAACTCTTGACATTCTTCTAAAACTTTAGTGTTATTTTAAAACAGGGTGCAAATTAACGAATTTTTGACTTGTAAGACAAGTAAATAAGCTATTTTTTTAAAATTTCTTTTAAAAGCATTTCCAAAGCTTTGTTAACCGCTTTATTTATTACTTTTTCCCGATGATTCCCAAAATTAAATTCTTCTGAAAAAACCCCCTTGGGAGTGGCAATTCCGATAAAAACAGTCCCAACTTCTGCCTGGGATTCTCCTTTTTCGGGTCCTGCATTGCCCGTGGTCGAAATTGCATAGGTAGATTTTAGTATTTCTTGGGCATTTTTTGCCATGGCCTCTACAACGGGTGCGCTCACTACTGAATATCTATCTATCAAAGATTTATCTACCTTTAAAATATCTACTTTCGTTTCAGTGGCATAACTAACGATCCCTCCTTTAAAGTAAGAAGAAGATCCAGGAATTTCCGTTAAGGTTTCGGCTATTTTACCACCAGTACAACTTTCTGCAGTACTCAAAGTGGCGTTGCGCTCCTTCAACAGTTTCCCTATAATTATTTCTACGGCACTATCTTCTTCCATTCCGAAGAAAATATCGTTTATAAGCGGATTCAAGCTTTCAATTTGCGCTTTTACCGATGCATCGAGCAACTCTTTATCTTCCCCTTTAGCCGTTAGCCTTAAACGCACTTTGCCCAAATTGGGTAGATACGCCAATTTTATAAAAGATGGCAAATTGTCTTCCCACTCCTCCAAACGCTCTGCTATGGCACTTTCCCCAAGTCCGTATGTAATAAGCGTTTTATGCAGAATAAAAGGTCTTTTGTACTTCTCCTGAATTTTTGGGAGCACCTCATCTTTAATTAAAGCCTTCATCTCGTAAGGAACCCCGGGCAGGGAAATAAACGTTTTAGCTCCTTTTTCGAGCCACATTCCAGGTGCCGTACCATACTTATTCTGTAAAACGGTAGCTTTAGATGGTACTAGCGCCTGTTTCCTGTTTAAATTGGAAATGGGGGTACTTATATATTTTTCGAAAAGCATTTCTACATGTTCCAAAACGGAATTATCCTCGACAAGCTCATCTTCAAAGTACTCACAAATGGTATGCTTGGTAATATCATCCTTAGTAGGCCCCAAACCACCTGTAATAATAATAATATCTGCCCGCTCTTCTGCTTCCTTGAAAGCTTTGAGAATATGACTTTTATCGTCTTGTATGGAGGTAATTTGGAATACGGAAACTCCAATAAGATTTAATTGCTTGGCGATAAAAGCAGAATTGGTGTCTATAATTTGTCCAATTAGAATTTCATCGCCAATAGTAATAATTTCTGCAAACATAAAATTAGTTCAGGTAAGCTTTAAACTCCGTAAACGAATTTTGAAGTTCTTTTTCTGCACTTTCCAAGGTTTGCTCAATGGCATCAATATCCTTGTCGCCACGGGCATGCCCTTCTATCTTCAACATTTCGTCCCGTACACTGTCTACACCCAATAAGTCTGCATTTGGTTTAATTTTATGTGCAAACTGATAAATATGATCAAACTCCTTATTTGCTACTGCCTTTTTCAGGTTTGATAGGTCTTCGGGGGTTTCCAGCAAAAAAGTCTCTATCACAGAAGCATTAAACTCTTGGTCTCCTCCAGATAGCTCATTCAATTTGCCCAAATCGTATTTCATACGTTTAAATTTTAATATCTTTTATTGTTGTAAGTTGTTCTGTATAAAGTTTAGCAAACATATTTATTTTACGTTCACAGAAAACATTTTTTCTTCGCTAAGGTAGCCTTCCAAGACATCATCGGGATTTACCTTCCCTACGCCTGCCGGTGTCCCTGTAAAGATTATATCTCCCGTTTTTAAAGTAAAAAACGTGGAAATATACGAAATTAACTCATCTACTTTCCACAGCATTAACGAAGTATTTGCATTTTGAACGGTCTGTCCGTTTTTTAAAAGGCTAAAGTCGAGGTTGTTGATATCTCCCAACTTTTCCTTCGGAATCCATTTACCAACCACGGCAGCATCATCAAAACCTTTGGCTTTTTCCCAAGGCAATCCTTTTTCTTTAAGTTTACTCTGAAGGTCCCTAGCGGTAAAATCAATTCCAAGTCCGATTTCCTTATAATACTTAGGAGCAAATTTTTGATCTATATGTTTTCCTACTTTACTTATTTTCACCAAAACCTCCACTTCGTAATGCACGTCTTTTGAAAACTCTGGAATATAGAAATCGTGTTGATTTTTGAGGATGGACGAGTCTGGTTTTATAAAAATTACAGGATCTGAAGGTTTTTCGTTCTGCAGTTCTGCAATATGCTCGGTATAGTTTCTACCAATACAAATAATTTTCATTGCAAGCGGTCTGTTTAATTCAACTTGGTATTAAGCTTCCTTAATTTTATGGCTGTAAGTACTTTTTTGGTATACAAAGGGAAATCTGCATTTAGCAACCATCCAAAATATCCAGGCTCTTGCTCCATTACATCTTCTACTCTTTTCCCTTTATGCTTTCCGAAGGAAAACACCTCTTCCCCTTTATCATTAAAAACAATAAACCCAGCAAAGTCCGCAGTTTGTTTCCGGGTAGTAAAATCCCCTAAAAACTTCATATTGTTTTCCAATTCCTCATAACGGTCCAATTGAGATTTTAAAACTTCGTAGGTAGCGTTAGTATCGGCTTCAGCAGAATGGGCATCTTCCAGATTTTTTCCGCAGTAAAATTTATACGCTGCAGACAAAGTGCGTTGTTCCATTTTAAAGAAGATGGTTTGCACATCTACAGAAACGCGATTTCCCATATCAAAATCTATATCGGCTCTTAGCATTTCTTCAGCAAGCATAGGGATATCGAAGCGATCGGAGTTATAACCACCCAAATCACTATCCTTAATCATATTATAGATAGTTTTGGAAAGCTCTTTAAATGTCGGTTCGTTTGCAACCTTTTCATCGGTAATTCCATGAATTGCAGAAGACTCAGCTGGAATAGGCATTTCTGGATTTACCAACCATGTCCTACTCTCTTTGTTCCCATTGGGAAAAACCTTTAATATCGATATTTCTACCACCCTGTCTTTCGCTACATCTATTCCGGTTGTTTCCAAATCGAAAAAACAGATTGGCTTGGATAAATTTAATTCCATGATTTTGTTTTGAAACTATAAAATTAGGCATTGAAAAAATAAAACCCCGAGAATTTCAGGGTTTATTTTTTGCTATTGATTTATATTCTTTGGCTTTCCCGAAAAACAAATACTTTTTCGGGCATGCACTTCTTTACCGTTTAGATCTCCTTATCGGCATCCCAAGCTTCTAAATACTCGGCAACCCTTTGTATAAATTGTCCACCAAGGGCACCGTTTACCACCCGGTGATCGTAACTATGACTTAAGAACATTTTATAGCGAATCCCTATAAAATCCCCTTCTGGAGTTTCTATCACGGCAGGCACTTTTCGTATAGCCCCAAGCGCCAGAATGGCTACTTGCGGCTGGTTTATAATAGGGGTTCCCATTACGCTGCCAAAAGTACCCACATTGGTTACCGTATAGGTACCTCCTTGAATTTCGTCTGGTTTTAATTTATTTTCCCTAGCACGACCTGCCAAATCGTTTACGCGTTTTGCCATTCCCACCAAGTTCAACTGATCGGCATTTTTAATTACCGGTACAATAAGGTTTCCATCTGGTAAGGCAGCCGCCATCCCTAGGTTAATATTTTTCTTTTTAATGACCTTATCACCATCCACCGAAATATTTATCATCGGGAAATCTTTAATGGTCTTTGCAATTACTTGCATAAAAATGGGGGTAAAGGTAAGTTTTTCGCCTTCTCTCTTCTGAAACTCATTTTTTACCTTATTTCTCCAATTCCAAATATTGGTAACATCTACTTCTATAAAACTTTGAACGTGGGCCGAGGTTTGTACACTCTCCACCATGTGATGCGCAATGAGTTTCCCCATTCTAGACATTTCTATAATTTCATCTTGCCCATTAACGGAACCCGGTGTTACTTGTGCTGCTGTCGCTGCAGCCTTCGCAGGCTTTTCTACAGGAGCACTCTGTTTTGGAGCAGCCTCGGTAGCTGGTTGCGGCTTAACCGCTTCTTGGGTTTTAGTACTCGATGGTTGGGAAGCACCTCTTTTTTCCAGATATGCAAGCATATCGTCTTTGGTAACACGCCCATCTTTTCCAGTACCTTGAATATTTTCCAGTTCTTCTAAACTAACATTTTCCTCCTTTGCGATATTCTTAACCAGCGGAGAATAAAATCTTTCACTATCAGAATAATCGGCTGTAGGAGTGCTCACGCTATCTCTTACCTCTGTAATATTTTCTTCCAATGAGGCCGCTACCTCTTCCGTATCGTCTTCTTCTTGCTGTGTATCTTCACTTGAAGATTCCTCACTTCCTCCGTCATCTTCTCCATCTGTTTCTATAATAGCAAGTACATCCCCTACCTTAGCAACATCGTCAACGTCAAAAAACTTTTCAATTAAAACACCATCAACTTCACTAGGAACTTCAGAATCTACCTTATCGGTAGCAATTTCCAAAACGGCCTCATCTGCTTCAATGGTATCTCCTACTTCTTTCAACCATGAAGTAACCGTTGCTTCTGCGACACTTTCGCCCATTTGGGGAAGTTTTAATTCAATTTTTGCCATATCAATAATTTGTAGCTATTTTTAGATGCTTATTTTGCGAAAATAATAAAAAATAAGCTTTTCTGTTATTAAATTTTACTTCTATATTAAGAAACGTGTTTTAATCGTTTCTTAAGGAATTTTCAAAAGGCACCCGGTGCAATATACTCCTGCCCAAAGTTACCTCATCTGCATACTCCAATTCGTCCCCTACCGAAATCCCCCTAGCTATCGTAGAGGTTATAATTTTGTAAGGTTCCAACTGTTTAAATATATAAAAATTAGTAGTATCTCCTTCCATTGTTGAGCTTAGCGCAAAGATTATTTCTTCCACTTTGTCGGCTTTTACCTTTTCTACCAAACTCCCTATGTTAAGATCCATGGGGCCTACACCATCCATAGGAGAAATCTTACCACCCAGCACATGATAAATACCACGGTACTGGCCCGTGTTTTCAATGGCCATAACATCGCGTACATCTTCGACCACACAAATAAGTTTTTCTTCCCGTTTGGGGTTCGAACAAATTTCGCATAGTTGTGAGTCGGAAATATTATGGCAGCTTTTACAAAATTTAACCTCACCGCGTAAATGCTGTAAAGCTGTTGTTAAATTTTTAGTCTGACTTTCGGGTTGGCGCAGTAAATGAAGTACCAAACGCAGTGCGGTACGTTTTCCAATGCCTGGAAGTTGAGAAACCTCATACACGGCATTCTCTAATAATTTCGATGAAAATTCCATTACTGCGAAATTACAATTTTAACCTTCATAAATAAATATTATAACATAGTTTTGTATTTTTCAAGCTTGAAATATAATTTATGAAGCCAATTTACATCCTACTCATTATTGCCGCTTACTTCGGTGTTTTAATTTTAATTTCCTTTTTAACCAGTAAAGATGAAGAAAGTAACGACAATTTTTTTAAGGCAAATAGACAATCCCCTTGGTATGTAGTAGCTTTTGGAATGATTGGCGCCTCCCTGAGTGGGGTGACATTTATTTCGGTTCCCGGTTGGGTCGAGGAATCTAAATTTGGCTATATGCAGGTAGTATTTGGTTACATAATAGGCTACCTTATTATAGGTACTGTTCTACTCCCTCTCTATTATAAATTAAACCTTACCTCCATTTATACCTATCTTGAAAAAAGGTTTGGAAATAACAGTTACAAAACTGGTGCTTCATTTTTCTTGTTGTCTAGAATTGTAGGTGCCAGCTTTCGGCTTTTTCTAGTGGCCAATGTTTTACAGGTAATTATATTTAACCAAATGGGCGTTCCTTTTTGGGCTACAGTTACGCTTACCATTATTTTAATTTGGTTGTATACCTTTAAAAGCGGAATTAAAACCATAGTGTGGACCGACACTCTCCAAACACTTTTTATGTTAATTGCCCTCGGGGTGGCCATTGTTACCGTTTACAACGATTTAAATATTGGAGAGGAAAGTTTGGTGAATTACATCTCCTCCAGCGAGCTTTCCCAAATATTCTTTTTCGATGATGTTAAAAGCGCAAATTATTTCTGGAAACAGTTTATATCCGGAGCATTTATCGCAGTGGTAATGACAGGTCTGGACCAAGATATGATGCAGAAAAACCTTACCTGTAGATCCCTAAAGGATGCACAAAAGAATATGTTTTGGTTTACCATTGTATTAACCGTTGTAAACTTTATCTTTTTGTGTTTAGGTTTATTAATGACCATCTATGCCCAGCAAAACGGTATCGATGCCCATAAAGACGATCTTTTTGCGGTACTGGCCAAAGATTACTTGGGAATAGCCGTTTTTATTTTCTTTTTAATCGGACTCATAGCTGCAGCCTACAGTAGTGCCGACAGTGCCCTAACTTCATTGACAACATCTTTTAGTGTGGATATCTTAAACATTGAACAATACGAAGAAAAACAACAAATTAAAATAAGAAAGCGCACCCATGTGGCTTTTTCCTTATTGTTGATATTAGTAATTATCGCCTTTAAATACATTATTCAAAACGAAAGTGTAATCGCTAAGCTCTTTGTTTTTACAGGCTATACCTATGGCCCGCTACTTGGCCTTTATAGCTTCGGACTCTTCACCAAACTAAAGGCTAACGACACCTTTATACCAATGGTAGCCATATTGGCTCCAGTAGTATCGTATGCCATTAGCTATTACAGCAATGCTTATTTTGATTTCGATTTTGGCTTTTTTGTACTGATCCTTAACGGAGCACTTACCTTTCTAGGCTTGTTAATAATATCCAGAAAACCGACACCAGCAGAACGAGAGTTAATTTTTATTACGGAAAACTAAAATTTTTTCTTAAAAGTAAATTATTATTTACTTTTGTACTCGTCATCAAATTTAAAATCCTTAATGAAGTGTTCTCAACTTTATAGAATCCTTACAAAAGATGGATGGTTTGCTGTATCTCAAAAAGGTTCGCACGTTAAAATGAAACACGCAACAAAAAAAGGGATTATAATATTTCCAAATCACGGAAGTCAAGAAGTTGGTAAAGGACTGGAAAATAAAATTTTAAAAGACGCTGGAATTAAAAAATAAAATTATGGCTACTAAAAAAATTATATTAACTGTTGAAAAAACTGATACTGGTTTCTCCGCATATTCACAGGATTACCCAATTTTTACCACTGGGCAATCCATTCCCGAACTCATAAACAGCGCATATGAGGCGGCTGAATTTTATTTTGAAGACGAAAACATTAAATTAAGCAACACCGACATTAAGTTTGAAATCGATTTCAAGCAGTTCTTTAAATATTATAAAGTGATAAATGCTAAATTTCTCGCTCAAAAAATTGGTATGAATGCTACCTTACTTTCTCAATATGTTAATGGAACCAAGAAACCTTCAGCAAAGCAAACTGAGAAAATCTTAAACGGAATTCACCAAATCGGTCAAGAATTATCAGAAATCAACTTATTGCAGACTGCTTAAAACCCGAAAAACAACTTAGGTGATCAAGAAGTTAAAAATTATGACGTTTTTGATTTCTAACGTAAAAAAACCAGCCTCTTAAAAACCTTTTACACACCTATTTGCTTAATACTGCCCGGTAGAAAGCAGCACCAAGGTGCAAGCCACTTCCGATTCGATATTGTGGTTGCGCAACTTGGCATAAAAATCAGGATTCTCGGTACCCGGATTAAAAATTACCCGCTTGGGATTCAACCCAATAATATAATCGTAGTATGTTTCTTGGTTTTTTGCATTAAGGTACAAAGTTACAGTATCTACTTCTTTGTATTTATGCAAATCGGTATCTATGGAAATTCCGGCCACTTCCCCTTCCTTTAATCCAAACGCAACTACTTCTTCCCCAGCAGCAACCAATCTATTTATCGCAATATTACTATATCTCGAAGGCTTCAGCGAAGCACCCATTACCAATGTTTTCCCCATGTGTTAAAATATGTTAAACAATTTATTCAGCTGTAACAGCTTTTCAAATTGGTCGTCTATTCAGTAACAACCTTAAATAAAAATATGAAAAATATGTCAACTCCCGCCAAGCGAATTTTAGCAAAATTGGAAAGCGTGTAAACGTTGACAATCTAAAAGTCTCTTTACCGAGAACTAATCATCAATCAAAAAAAATCAATCTAACCAATGAAATCAATTTTTATGTTGTGCATGGCATTGTTATCGGCCATCACTTATTCTCAGAACAGCGTACCGAATACTAGTTTTGCCAAGATCGGTAGTATCACAGGAATTATCATCGACAAAAACACCCAAGAGCCCATTCCCTATGCCACTGTAATGGTAAAACAGGAAGGGGCTACGGTACAGGGCGGCATTACCGAAGATAATGGGGCGTTTTTTTTAAAAGATCTTGAAGAAGGCACCTACCAATTTGAAGTGCAATTTATAGGCTACACATCCTACTCTAAAAGCGTTACCATTTCTAAAAGCGACCGAAAAGTAGACATGGGAACCATTTCTCTAGAGGAAAATGTTACCGAACTGGAAGGTGTCGATGTGGTGGCCGAGCGCTCCAGCATTGAGCAAAAAATAGACCGAAAGGTGGTAAATATAGGAAAAGACCTCACTACACAGGGGCCAACGGCCAGCGATATTATGAACAATATCCCTTCGCTAAATGTAGACCAACAAACAGGGGAGCTATCCATGCGTGGAAACTCCAACGTAAGGGTTATGGTAGATGGAAAACTCTCCAACGTTCCCGTAGCTCAGCTTTTGAAACAAATCCCTTCCACTTCCATTAAAAAAATCGAGCTTATTACCAACCCGTCCGCCAAATACAACCCAGAAGGGATGAGCGGACTCATAAATATTGTACTTTATAAGGATGCCAATATTGGTTTCAACGGAAATGCCAACGTTGGGGTGTCTTACGAGGAAGAGGCTAAGTTTAATACGTCATTGGATTTGAATTACCGTCGCGGGAAATTCAACATGTACGGAAACGTGGGTACCAACATTGGTAAATACGTAAATAACGGGCAGGTAGAAAGGTTGGACGACCCAGTAACTAATTTTGATGAAAACCAAATACAGGATTTCTACTTTTTCAACAACAACAAATCGTATCTCTATAAAATTGGGGTGGACTATTTCTTAAATGAAAAGAACACCATTTCTTTCTTTACCAATCAGAATATATTTGATGGTAAGGGCCTTGGAGATACCGATATTATAAATTTTGACCCTTCCGTAGGAGATTCAGAACAACTTTTCAACAACGTAAACTCCAACCAAAACGAACAATACAATTTTGATTACAAACGGGACTTCGATAAAGAAGGGCATAACATAGAACTGGAGGTAGATTATAGCAATTTTACCAACGATGAAGACGCCAATTTTAATTTTGAAGGCGAAAATACGCAACCCGATTACATGGATTTTGTAGATACCAGAAGACAGCAAACCATTGCCAACCTAGATTATGTTAACCCAATTAACGAAAAAGGAAAATTAGAGCTTGGTTTGGAGGCTCGTTTGTTTGAAACCGATGTAGACTACTCCTCTACCGGATTTACATTTAACAGTGGCGGACAGTTAATCCCCATCCCAGATACCGAATTTGTTTACGGAATGGATATCTACTCGGCCTATGCCACCTATGGACAAAATTTCGAGAAATGGAGTTACCAGGTAGGGGCCCGTTTTGAAGATGTAAGCGTAAAGGCAGATACCAATAGCGTGCGCAGTTTTACAGACGATTACAAGCAACTGTACCCATCGGCATTTGTTACGTACACACCCTCGGAGAAAAACCAGTTCCAGGTAAGTTTTAGCCGCCGTGTGGACAGACCGGGGTTAACACAGGTAAACCCAATTAGGGAGTGGAGCACGCCACAGATATCCTCTTTTGGAAACCCAAGTTTGCTTCCGCAGTTTACCAACTCCTACGAAACTAACTATACAAGAAGGCTGGAGCATGGTAGCCTTACGTTCGGGCTGTACTACCGTACCATTAAAGACGAGATTAACCGTGCGCTATATGTAGACCGCTTAGACCTTACCAAGCAAATACTTACCTATGATAATTTCGACGATACCGAAGCCTATGGGGTGGAAGTTTCATTAAACTATAAGCCTTTGGAATGGTGGAGCATAAACGGAAGTTTTGATCTCTATTCCCAAACGCAACGCGGTTTAACCGAGATTTTGGCACCTAGTGAAAACCCAACGGTAGACGATATTATTGAAGAAGAAGTAGAAGTAGACAACGTAGCCTACAATTTTAGACTAAATAACAACTTTAATGTAACCAAGAAAATTAGTCTATCGCTATTTGGTTTTTACCGCGGGGAAAATAGGGGCATACAAATGAATGCCAAAGCGATGTACTTTGTAAACACCGGTGCCCGCTACAGTTTTGCCGATGGCAAAGGAACCTTTAGCCTTAATTTTAATGATATTTTTAATACCATGCAGTTCCGTTTTGATGGCGAACGCCCTTACGAACAACGCGGCGCCTTTAACTGGGAAAGTAGAACTATTTATGCCGGTCTTTCTTACCGATTTGGTAGTGGTAAAAACCGAAAAGCACAACGTAAAAACCGTGATAGCAATACCAAAGAAGGCGGCGGAGGCATTATGTAAGGTTATAGAAACCGAGTGCCAGATGCGAGGATACTTTGTACTTGATACTTAATACTTTGTACTAGTTACTGTATACTTTTTTTCAAAAAATAAACCAACCTAAACACCATAGTAGCAGCAACGAGTAGTTGATGGTTAGTGTATAAAAGTTGCTGTTAACGGGAAGTCCGAAATCTTTTTAAGATTTCGGGCTTTTTTAGTTCTTGCCGAAAAGAATCAGTTATCCATTTTGTATAGAAATATTAACTTTTAGTTTCGAAAAAATATTATATTAGTTTCTAGAGACACCTTTTTTGCCAATATTAAATAAGCCCTACGTTGAAAAAATTTCTTTTAACCCTTGTTATTCTAATTTCCAGTTGCAGCACTACCATAGATAAAAACGGGATTTTTGAGAAACAAGAATATTCAAAGCACAATTTAGAATTTTTAAACACATCCATTTTTCTACCTAATGAATATGTTGAAATTGAAATCTCTAAATTAGAAGATTTTCTATTTAATCCGGACAATGAAGAAGTGCCGTTTAACATGGTGGAAATGTGGATGAGAAATATTGAATCTCCGAACAGTGGAATTGCCATTTTCAAAAAAATTTCAGATCCATTGAATTTTCTTGTCATATAAAAAATTCCCTCGTCACATACCTATAAAATATGGTACTTCAAGAGTGCTGCGTTCTATAATTAAAGAACATCTAGATCGTGATGCAGCCCTGTATAACCTCAAATACCATATTGATAAAAGTATTTTTGAGAGCTATAAGGGTGTAGGAATATATAAGTTTGAATTTTCAAGCGATTTATCGGGGGTGGCCTCAAAGAACTTGAGATATTTTGTAGATACAAATAATCAAACTATAGACATCCAAGCACTGCATGTAGGAGATGATGAAGACTTTGATAAGATTGTTAAAAACCTAGAAGTTTACTAGTACCTAACTAATGACTAGATGTAATAAGCTACTATTCAATTCTAAGACTAGAATTGATATACCGATAAAACCATTTTTTATTTTGCAAAATTTAAAAGGTCTCTTATAGAAATAATATTTAGAACTATTTAGAAAACAGATAATTTGTTAGATTTGGAAGAGGGATAAACGTTAGTGTGTTTATATGGTAGTTGTGCACAATTAAAACGAAATGCTAAATGAGAAAAATACTAATAACAATTTTACTACTATCATCTATAATTTCATTCGGACAAAATGATAGACTTGATAAAGGTAGAGTAACATTAGATTATGAGATTAAATATATAACTTCTGAGCATTACCCAAATGAAGAACGAATTCTAAGAATATTTTTACCTAAATATTACGATTCATCTATAAAATACCCAGTTGTTTACACATTAGATGGACAGACATTATTTGATGCGGTTATCAAAAATGTTTCGGTATTACAAGACAAAACTTTTGATGACAACAATATAATTCCCGAATGTATAACTGTTGCTATCGACAATAATAATCGAAGTAGAGACTTAACACCGAATTTAGGATTTAATTCCAACTTAGAACTTGGGGATTTTAAAGAAGGGCCCAAAACATTCTATAATATTCTCAACCAAGAAATAGTTCCATTCATTGATAGTAATTATTCTACTTCTGGGTACAATGTAATAATAGGACATTCTGATTCTGGGCATTTTGTTACTCAACTATACCTTAAAAACGATAATCCATTCGATGGCATTATTGCACTATCAATAAATGATGGCGGTAACTATTTTAGGCGACATATTCCTGAAAAACTTAAACAAGAAGAATCTAAACTTTTATTTATTGGTTATGGTAATATGGACGTTGAATTTAATGGATTAGGATACTTTTTAGATTCGCTAAAACTTGACAATAATAATCTTATGATCAAAAAGTATAATGCCAATCATATTCAGATGCCATTTGTTAGTTTATGTGACGCATTAAGATATGTTTTTTCGGATTACAGATTTTATGATAAGCTAATTGATGAGACATTCAATAAAGAATTTGATTATCAAAATTTTACAAAAAAATATAAAAAAAATATTCTTAAAAAATATGGTGTGAAAACGGAAATAGGTTATGATGTTGATTACTTGTTAAACAAAGCATTAGTGACTGATAATACAACCGTATTTCACAATATTCTTGACGATATTGACCGAACTAAAATTTTGCAACTACAATTTAGGTTTTGGTACTGTAATGAATTTAACCAAAACGAAAGGGCAAAGAAATACTTGTATCAAATGCTGAATAGTGATGATGAAACGGACAAACTTATATTCTTTGCGAATTTGGATGACCAGTACTTGAACTTTTTTGTAAAGAAACTAAAACAACCATTGGAGTTCATTGATTTTGTTGAGCAAGCTAAAGTGAAATGGTCTGAATACACATTGGAATTTAACTATCTGATTTTAAAAACTTTGGTCAATGAAAAAATTAAATCATTCAAGAAAAGGGAATACTACAAATACTGTGAACAAAATTTTAAAGAAAATAGGTATTTCGACATTAAATATTTAAAAAAACTAAACAAAAAATAACTGTGCACAGCAATGGCTCTTATAAAAAGCACTTGCCCAGTCCTCCAAAGTTAATATTTAATTATAAAATTGGCCCAACTGAAACGTATCGTTTATCAAATAACCTACGTTTCTCATATTAACCGTTATATGCAGCTAAAAATGAACATGGAAATTTTAAAAACAAAAATACAGCTTGAAAATGACAGAGTATTATTATTGCCTTTTGAGCATTTGAGAAATCAAGAACTGAAGGAAATAATCTTTTGCGGAGAAATTTGGAAATATATGGGAATGGACATAAAAACCGAATTAGATTTTGAAAACTACATAACGAATACTATTGAGCAAAAAGCCAATGGAACTTGTTATCCGTTTCTGGTTATCGACAAACTTAATAACCGAGTTGCAGGTAGCACTAGATATGGGTATTTGAATAGTGCAAGTCAAAAATGCGAAATCGGCTGGACTTGGTATGGAACAGAATTTCAAGGAACAGGATTGAATAAGGCTTGTAAGTATGAACTGTTAAATTTTGGATTTGAAACTATCGGATTCAGAAGAATTCAGTTTAGTGCCGACCAAGAAAATTTAAGGTCTCAAAAAGCAATCGAAAAATTAGGAGCAAAAAAAGAGGGCGTTTTTAGAAATAATTACATCGGGCTGAAAGGAGAAAGTAGAAACGATGTCTATTTCAGTATAATAAAAGAAGACTGGCCCTTGCTTAAAGCAGAGCATTTTACGGAATTTGGACAAGACTGAAAAACATGCAGAACGCAAAAGCCAGTTATCTACTATGACTATAGCAAATAGGGCGTTCCAAATATTAAGAGAGTTCTATGGTCATTTAAAACATCCCCAAATCGTTGATTTGGCTTTTAGATAAAAAGGTGAAAACAAAACGCAAAAGGTTTGGCTTAATGAATAATCCGATAGGTTTACGTATTTTTAAATGCTACGTTTGATATACCAGACTATTTGTAAACATTTAAAACCGATATTATGACAAAATGGAATTTTAAATTAAAAAATAGCCCAAAAAAACTCGGTGAAAAAATAGATTCCTCACTAAACACAGTTAATGGACTAGTATTTCATTTGAATCGAGATAAAAATGAATCCATAAATTTTAAAATCAGGAAAAGAATTCTATATCCTTGGTACTTATTTTTTTTAAACAGTCTTGTCGTTAATGGAAAATTATCAAAAACAAAAATTGAAAATGAGTCTAACGTAGAAATTTCTTTTAAACAGCATTTTTTATGGATAGCCGTGATATTGGCCGATATGATATTAGGATTGTCCTTATTAATTGTCACGGTTTCTGGAAAGGACAACAATGTTTACACCTATTTAATCGGAACTTTAATATTAGCCATTGGAGTTATTTTGTGGATTAGAACACAAAGAAAATATGAACAAAATATCCAAGAATATAAAACATTGATTTCTCAAGTTTTGGGAGTCCATTAAACGTTTACCCATAATGTATTGAAGCATACTGAATCTTGAATTAATGCCATCAAATGACGGATTTAATACCATTTAAAAAACAAAAAGATGAAAAGTTTATATAAAAGTATATCGGCGATCTTAATCTGTTGCATGTTTTTATTCAACAGTTGCTCCAAAGACGACAGCCAAATCACCTATGATTTAACAGGAAATTGGAAAGTAGCGTACTATATTGAGAACGGGATAAAAATTACAAAAACTAAAGAAAATACTTGGTTAGACATTAACAATGGAGATATTACCGCGAGTTTTGCCGAACCTCAAAATGGCGGGGTAGGAAGTATTTCAGGAATTAAGGTCACTAATAGCTACAGTGGTGAATTCCGAGCCCAAACAAACGGAGAAATATCAATAGGGCAAGTTTTTCAAACAGAAGCGAATGAACCTGAATGGACTGAATTATATAAAATAAGCGAGGCCGAGTACTACGAAATTAAAAATTCCAAACTTCACATTTATTACAATGGGAGGAAGAATGTTATTGTACTTGAAAAAATTAGGCCTTTTTAATGGCCGAATTAAAAATATTAAACAAGGCAAATACATACAAAATGTTTATTTTTACCTAAAAGACAGCAGACTTTAGCAATAATGTTGATACTTCGTTAAAAAGAATTATTTTTTATACTCCACAGAAAACAGATAATTTGGTAGATTTGAAAGGGAAATAAACGCAATTGTGTTTATATGGTAGTTGTACCACATTAAAACACTGGATAATGAAGACGTTTTTTATTAAAAGTGTAAAAATATTAGGTAGCTTATTTATACTTTTTTATCTAGCTATGTGTATTTGGTTCTATTATAGGCAAGAATCATTCATATTCATGAATCCAGTAAAACTAGATACTAATTTCAACTACGCTTTTCAAGGGAATTTTGAAGAAATTAATATTAATGTAGATGACAGTATTAAACTCAATTCTTTATTATTTAAATCAGACATGCAACCACCTAAAGGTATCATTTTCAATTTGAAGGGTGCTGGAGGTAATATTTCAAATCAAGACGAAGCTGCAACTATATACAATGAGGAGGGTTACGATTTCTACGTAATGGATTTCAGAGGATATGGCAAAAGTCAAGGTGCTTATAATAATGATTTGCAAATGTATAATGACGGCCAAGCTGCTTATGATAAATTATTAGAAAGAGGATATAAGGAAGATGACATCATTATTATTGGGGTTTCATTAGGTACAGGAGTAGCAAGTTATCTCGCCAAAAATAACAGTCCCGGACAACTCATCCTGATCTCTCCTTATTATAGTATGAAAGATTTAGCAAGGAATTTAACTTTACCGAATCTAAAATATTTACAATACTTACCGACAGATTTACTAATCCGATATAATCTGGACAACGCAAAACATATAAAAAACATAAAAGCGCCAGTAGCAATTTTTCATGGTACAGATGACAGGCTCATATATTATGGTTCATCACTTAAACTTAAAGATTGTTTTAAACCAAAAGATACATTAATTACAATAAAAGGTGGTATCCATAATGGTTTTGAAAGCAGACCAGATGTAATTGAAGGAATTAAAGAAGTAATAAATGGATTAAAATAACGTGGTACAACACCGGTAACCGTTTCAAAAAAGTCTAATTTTCTAAAAACAGAACAAATTTAAGCCCATTAAAGGGCTTTTATTTTTAAACTATTTTATAGTAACCAACTAAAATCATCTTAGGATCGCTAAAATCTTATTCATCTTTTTCATAAGGCTTCATACTTAAATATGCCCATAATTCACTAAATTTAAGGTATATACAAAAAAGCATTCTAAGATTTTTGGAATGTGATCATTAAAATGCAACCAGCTATGTATACCAGAGTCCTTTTAGTGATAAGTTCTTGTGTTCTAGCAATCGCTTGTAAAAAAGAAGTAAACCAAAACGAAAACGATTACACCTTATACCCGGCGGTGATATTATTACCATGGAAAGCGAACAACCACAATATGTGGAGGCGTTGGTTTCCAGTGGAGATTCCATCGTTTATTTGGGAAGCCTTAAAACTGCCAAAGAAAACTATAAAAAGGCAAAGGATCATAACCTTAAAGGAACCACTCTTTTACCTGCATTTTTAGATGGTCATGGCCATATCTTTAATGTTGGTTTGGTGTCGCTTTTTGCTAACCTCCTCCCACCTCCCGATGGTCCTGGCGCCGATTTTAATACTATTGTAAACACTTTAAACGAATTTAAAGATAGCGAAGACGGTAAATGGTCGGTAAATAAGTTTGGGTGGATTGTAGGGAACGGCTACGACGATTCGCAACTAAAGGAAAAAGATCATCCAAAAGCGGCAGATTTAGATAAAGTAAGCGAGGAACTTCCGGTATTAATTTTACATCAATCGGGGCATTTAGGGGTGGTAAACTCCAAAGGGTTGGAAGCAATGGGGTGGACTTCCAAAGATACACCAGACCCAAAAGAAGGAAAACTGAGAAGAAATTCCGATGGAACACCGAATGGGGTCATGGAAGAAAATGCATTTTTTACGGTACTGGGCGAAATTATGTCTGAAGCAGATGATGAAGTTAATGCAAAAGCGGTTAAATTGGGACAAGCGCAATATGCTAAAAATGGCTATATGACCGCCCAAGAAGGCAGAACCACTCCCGGACAGGTTAATGCCATTATAAAAGAAGCTGAAGCGGGAAAATTATATTTAGATGTAGTTTCCTACCCCGATATGCGCATTAAAGGCGCCTACGATTTATTGGACGGAAATTATTACAACCACAAGCATCAATATAAAAACAAATTTAGAATCGGTGGGGTAAAATTAACATTAGATGGCTCGCCACAAGGAAAAACAGCATGGCTTACACAACATTACCATATTCCGCCACCGGGGGAAGATTCAGACTACAAAGGGTATCCTATTATGGCAGACTCCCTTGCGAATAGATATGTACACGATGCCTTTAAAAATAAATGGCAAATTTTGTGTCACACCAACGGCGACGCGGCTATCGATCAATATTTAAATGCCGTTGAAAAAGCCCTAGAAAATTATAATTACGATGATCATAGAACCGTAATTGTACACGGGCAGACCATCAGGAAAGATCAGATTGAAAAAGCGGCCCAGCTCAATGTGGATGCTTCCTTGTTTCCCATGCATACTTTCTATTGGGGCGATTGGCATGTAGAATCGGTATTGGGGCACCCAAGGGCAGATTATATATCCCCTTGTGTGGACGCGTTAAATGCCGGACTCAACATTACTTCCCATCACGATGCACCAGTAACCTTTCCAAATTCCATGCGTGTTTTAGATGCCACTGTAAACCGCGTGACCCGAAGTGGAGTGATTTTGGGTCCAGAACAACGCCTTTCCGCTTACAAGGGATTGAAAACCTTAACGATATGGGCGGCCAATCAGTATTTTGAAGAAAACGAGAAAGGAAGTTTAAAGGTTGGTAAAAATGCTGATTTTGTGATTTTAGATAAAAATCCGCTAAAAGTAGACCCGTTAACCATACACGATATTAAAGTGTTAGAATCCATAAAAGACGGCAAAAACGTTTACAGCATAAATTAAACGTTTATAATAAGGGTGCACATTTTTTCTTATACTAAAACTAAGGTCCATCATCGATGCGGTAAATTTTAAGATTTAATTACGGTAACTTTTATTATTTTTATAAGTAACTATTTAACTACAAATAGTTTACACAAATAAAACAACAAACCAAAAATCATATCCTTATGAAAAATGCACCGATTCCCAACCCCGTAAACTGGTTCGAAATTTATGTAAACGATATGGGTCGAGCCAAAAAGTTTTATGAAGATGTTTTCCAAACATCTTTAGAACATCTGCCTAATCCCAATGATGATGGACTCGAAATGTACACTTTTCCTTCCAATATGGAAAAGCACGGCTCTGGAGGTGCCATTGTGAGAATGGACGGAGTTTCCCCAGGAAACAACAGTACCATCATTTATTTTGGTAGCAACGATTGCGGGGTAGAACAAGAACGCATTGCTCCCGCCGGCGGAACTATTTTTAAACCAAAAATGTCTATTGGCGAATACGGTTTTATAGTTCTCGCCAGCGATACCGAAGGAAATATGTTTGGTGTGCATTCCATGAAATAGGAAGATCGTGTGCACTATAATAATGGTAAGAAGTGGGCTGAGAATAATTCAGCTCGCTTTTTTGTTATATTAGAAAGAAATGATATACTAAGAAAAGCTGTTGAAGCGAAAAGAAGCAGCTGTTTTAAAAATAATTAAAAGCATAATGTATGATAAAAGCAATATTTTTCGACATGAATGAGACCCTGTTGAACTTAAATTTGCTAAAAGAGGAATTCGATAAACATTTTGAAGATCCGTATGTTTTAAAATATTGGTTCGCAAAATTGCTGCACAGTTCCACAGTAATGGGGATTATGGGCAGCTATCGTAATTTTGGGGAACTTGCTGATGTAGCATTGGAAAATGTATTTTATGAAAACAGCAAAGCTTTGAATACAGAAACAAAAGAAGAAATTCTAGGTGCTTTTAAAAAGCTTCCTGCCTACGAAGATGTAAAACCAGCACTTCAGCTTTTAAAAAACAACGACTTTAGGTTGATTGCCGTTTCCAACTCTTCCAAAGAAATGATGCAAGAACAGCTTAGCAATGCCAATATTATCGATTTATTCAATGCCTATTATTCGGTAGATCGTGTGGAAAAATACAAACCTTTTGAAGACGTATATCTTGCTACCGCAGATAAAGAAGGCCTAAAACCACCGGAAATAGTAATGGTAGCTACCCACGACTGGGACTTGTTTGGAGCGAAAAAAGCAGGACTCCATACAGCCTACATAAAACGGAAAGAAGAAATTTACCATCCCTTTTATTTAAAACCCGACTACCACGCAACTAACTTAACTGATTTGGCGAATCAAATTATAAAAGCAGCGAAGACATAATACATTTAAGCAGACTTGATACAAATGCTAATTAACTGCTAAAACGGAACGTCATCTTCGTCTAAGTCGTTGTTCATGGAGCTGCCAGATACATCAAATTGAAACTGTCTTTTCTTAAAAATTTTTATTAATTTTGTCTTCATATAGATACAGGTAGCATGTATTTTATTGAGAAAACCGTCGAGTTTGACAAATGGATTAAAAAACTAAAGGACTTTAGAGCCAAATCAAAAATTCTTTTTAGAATTCAGAAACTAGAAAGCGACGAACATTTTGGAGATTGTAAATCTGTAGGCGATGGAATTCGAGAAATTCGAATAAATTTTGCCAAAGGATATAGGGTTTATTTCAAAGAAAAAGATGGCAAAATTATCATCTTATTAATCGGTGGAAATAAATCAACCCAACAGAAAGATATTATAAAAGCCAAGGAAATCTGGAGAAAATTAAACAGTTAAAATGAAAACCTCAAAATTTGATATAGCCGATTATTTAGACAACGAAGAAATGATTGCAGAATACCTTAATACAGTGTTGGAAGAAGGTAATAGCAATGATTTAGTGGTGGCAATAGGCCATGTAGCCAAAGCTATTGGTATGACAAAAATAGCCGAAAAAACAGGAATGAGTAGACCCAGTCTTTATAAAGCTTTGTCTGATGGAAACAAACCACAATTTGGCACTATTGTTAAAGTTCTAAAAGCTATTGGCGGACAAATACAGGTTAAACCTACGACGGTATAAACATTAATAAAAATTTTAAAATCCCATTATTTCAGTTCCTAAAACGGAACGTCATCTTCGTCGAAGTCGTTGTTCATGGAGCTGCCAAAAGCTTCATCTGCACTTGGAAGATCTTTGGTTGCAAACGGGTTTTCATCCCCATCATTCATTTTGGACTGGAACTCAAACGGTGAATCGAAATCGTCTAGGTTATCGAATTTACCAAGGTGACCGATAAACTTCAAACGAATGTTCTCCAAACCACCATTACGGTGTTTCGCAACGATAAACTCCCCTTGCCCTTGTGTTGGACTGCGTTCTTCATCGTCCCACTCTTCTATTTTATAGTATTCCGGTCGGTAAATAAAGGACACGATATCGGCATCCTGCTCAATCGCACCCGATTCACGTAGATCGGAAAGCAATGGCCTTTTACTTCCCCCACGGGTTTCTACTGCCCGCGACAACTGGGATAAAGCAATAACAGGCACATTAAGTTCTTTTGCTAAGGCTTTTAAGTTTCTGGAAATGGTAGAAATTTCCTGCTCTCGGTTCCCTCCCTTTTGCGAGCCTCCAGCCGTCATTAACTGCAAATAATCTATTATAATCATTCTAATACCGTGCTGCGAAGCCAATCGGCGTGCTTTCGCCCGCAAGTCGAATATGGAAAGAGACGGGGTATCGTCTATAAAAAGTGGTGCTGTTTCTAGGGATTTTACTTTCACGTTTAATTGTTCCCATTCGTGTTTTTCCAATTTTCCGGTACGTAACTTTTCTGAAGAAAGTCCGGTTTCCGAAGAAATCAAACGGGTGATCAACTGTACGGAAGACATCTCCAAGGAGAAGAACGCCACTGGAATATTGGAATTTACAGCTATATTTCTAGCCATCGATAGGGTTAATGCGGTTTTACCCATACCCGGTCTCGCAGCCACAATAATTAAATCACTGGGTTGCCAACCAGAGGTTAATTTATCCAATTTGTCGAAACCAGAAGGGATCCCACTTAAACCTTCCTTATTGGAAATCTCTTCAATCTTCTTTTTTGCCTGAATAACTAAACTCTGTGCCGTTTCCGAAGATTTTTTAATATTTCCTTGGGTAACTTCGTATAGTTTAGCCTCGGCATTGTCCAAAAGATCGAAAACATCGGTACCTTCATCATAGGCATCCTCAATAATCTCACTGGAAATTTTTATGAGGCTACGCTGTATGTATTTTTGAAGAATAATACGTGCGTGGAACTCTATATGCGCTGAAGATGATACTTTTTTGGTTAACTGAATGAGGTAAAAGTCACCTCCAACGGATTCCAACCTTTTATTTTTCTTCAACTGCGCAGAAACTGTTAATAAGTCAATAGGCTCAGAAGTTTCAAATAGCTGAACCACTGCCTCATAGACATATTTATGCGCGTCTTTATAAAAAGCATCGGGGTGTAGAATGTCTATAATTTCATCAACACCTTTCTTGTCGATCATCATCGCACCCAACACAGCTTCCTCTAAATCAATGGCTTGCGGAGGTATTTTACCTTTTTCTAGCTGAATTACATTAGATTTATCTATTTTAATTCCTTGTATTGGGTTTATTTTTTCCATGAATACGAATGTAAATAATTGTAACCTTAAATCCGGTTAAAAGATAAGCTAGGTTTTTAACTGATCGTCAACAATTTAACTGTTGATAACTTTTGTTTCCTGTTAATAAAGTTAAAAAAAACCGAAGCGCAAACTTCGGTCTTAACATTAAGGTAACAAACAAAGGGAATTAGTTACTAAACACTCCCATGTTTGAATATTTGTCCATGCGTTTTTTTACTAAATCGGCTGGGGATAACTTTTTTAACTCTTCGTAAGTTGAAGAAATCTTTTTCTCAACCGTTTTAAAGGTCGTTTCCCTGTCGGCGTGTGCACCTCCTAAAGGCTCCTTAACAATATCGTCTACCAAATGTAATTTCTTCATATCGGTAGCGGTAAGTTTTAAAGCATCGGCAGCTTGCTCCTTGTATTCCCAACTTCTCCAAAGAATGGAAGAACAAGATTCTGGAGAAATAACAGAGTACCATGTATTTTCCAACATAAGTACCTTGTCTCCTACTCCAATTCCCAAAGCCCCACCAGAAGCTCCTTCACCAATAATCAATACAATAATTGGCACTTTTAGGCGTGTCATTTCTAGAATATTTCTAGCAATGGCTTCCCCTTGTCCTCTTTCCTCAGCTTCAATACCAGGATAAGCACCAGGGGTATCTATTAAAGAAACCACGGGAATATTAAATTTTTCTGCCATTTTCATTAAGCGCAATGCTTTTCGGTAGCCTTCGGGATTGGCCATCCCAAAGTTTCTGTACTGGCGGGTTTTAGTGTTATACCCTTTTTGTTGACCGATGAACATATAAGATTGATCCCCTATTTTTCCGAGTCCACCAATCATCGCCTTGTCGTCTTTTACATTTCTATCGCCGTGAAGCTCTAAAAAGGTATCCCCACAAATAGCTCTAATGTAATCTAATGTATAAGGCCTTGATGGATGCCTAGACAGCTGAACCCGTTGCCAAGCAGTAAGGTTTTTATATATTTCCTTTTTGGTCTTTTCTAACTTTTTATCCAATTGCTTACAGGTATCGGTAACATCAATGTCACTTTCCGATCCTAGAACTTTACACTTATCTAACTGTTCTTCAAGCTCTTTAATTGGTAACTCAAAATCTAAATACTCCATGAGTTTTGTTTTGATAATTTATTAGCGTACAAATATAAAACTTTAAACTATTTAGTCTGCCCAACCGGCACTTTTCTTTTTAAAGAATTCTTTAAAATCCCGTTAGCCAGCACAGTAGACAGAATAATTAAGGCTCCTATATAAAAGCCTTCGCTCATTTCTTCTGATGATCCCAAAATTACAAAAGCTAAAATAATTCCGTAAATAGGCTCCATATTAATGGTGAGCATAACGGTATACGGACTTATAAGCTTCATAACCTTTACTGAACCAATAAAAGCATAAGCGGTACAAATGCTTGCCAAAAGTAATAAATAGATCCAATCTGAAGCAGAAAGCACAAAAAATTCAGCAGAAAACCCATTGGTAAAAATAAGATATAAGGTTATAAAAGCTACCCCACTGGATAATTCGTAAAAAGAAATTATAGAAGGTTTGTATTGTTTGGCAAGTTTACCATTGATCAAGGAAAACGTAGCGGAGAGTAAAGTGGCGATGAGCGCCAAAATTATCCCTAAAAAATAAGATGTCTCGACAGAAAAAATGATATACAGCCCAGCGATAACCAATAGGCCAAATACAATTTCGTACCAAATCATTTTCCGTTTGTAAAATATGGGCTCCAAAATGGCGGTAAAAAATGCGCCCGTAGAAACCGTAGCCAGGGTAACAGATACATTGGAAACCTTAATGGCTTTGAAAAAGAAGATCCAATGCAGGGCTATGGTGATACCCGCAACAATAAAAGTATAAAAGGCCTTTTTCGGCACTTTTAAAGGGAATTTTTTAAATGCGATATAAAACCACACAAATATAGAGGCCAGAAACATTCTAAACCAAACCAAAGGTATTGCATCGATTGTTATAAGTGCCCCAAGCACTGCCGTAAACCCCCAGATAAACACAATTAAATGTAGATAGAGGTAATTCTTAAGTTTATCGTTTAGCATTTTTTAATAAGTAGATCGCAAGGATCCCAAATAAAATATTAGGAATTGCCACTGCCAATAGCGGAGAAAAGTCGGATTGTTCTGCCAAGGTACCAAATACCTTATCGAAAAAAATGAAAATAAAAGCCAAGGAAATCCCCACAGCCAAGTTTACTCCCATCCCTCCCCTTCTTTTCATAGAGGAAACGGAAACTGCAATTATAGTAAGTATAAAAGCAGATATGGGCAAACTCCACCTTTTGTATTTTACTACGAGATAGGTATTAATATTAGGAGCTCCTTTTTTGCGTTGCTCCTCGATAAATTTATTAAGTTCGAAAAGGTTTTTGGTTTCCGCCACATAGGAAACCGGCGTTAAATCGTCCAAATCAAATTCAAACAAGGTATCGAGGCGGTTTTGCTTTTCGAGAATATCATCATTTTTACCCACAGTACGTTTTACATAACCACTTAAACGGTAGGTGCTGTCTTTATCGATCCAACGGATGTTGCTGGCCTTTATTTTATATTGCAATTCATTTCCGTCGAAATGTTCTAAAGTAAAATTATAACCAATTTTAGTGCTTGGTGTAAAACTACTAACATAGATGTATTCGTTATCGTTTATTTGATTGAATAAATTGGTGGTTTCCCTATCTTTATCGCGTCCTCCTTTTAAGTATTTTATACGGAAATCGTTGTAACCTTCACTGGCTTCTGGAACTATAAACATTCCCATAACAAAGGAAAATGCCGCAATAATTGAAGCCCCAATAAAATAAGGTCTTAAAAATCTCCAAAACGAAATACCCGAACTTAAAATGGCAATAATTTCGGTATTGTTTGCCAATTTGGAAGTAAACCAAATGATGGATAAAAATAGAAAAATTGGAAATAAGAAGCTAGCAAAATAGAAAGTGAAATCGATGTAATAAGAGATAATGGCTTCGGTTGGCGCCTCATTATCTATCATCTTATCCACCTTTTCCGATACATCTACCATAATCCCAATTGGGATGAACAACATGATCATTGCAAAAAAGGTTAATAAATACCTTTTTAATATGTACCAATCTATTATTTTCACGTTACACGGGCTGGGGTTTATGTTTTAATTTCAATGGCTGGGTTCTTGTTTTACTATTCCTGAAGGGCTTTCAGCAGAATAAAAACTGCTTGCCTTTTCATTTCAGGTTTCGCTTACAACCTTTTGTCCATTTGCTTTACCATTTTATTTTTCCATTCATAAAAATCTCCTGCTAAGATATGTTTTCTAGCTTCACGAACCAACCACAAATAAAATCCTAGATTATGAATGGTTGCAATTTGCTTGCCAAGATATTCGTTGGCCGCAAATAGATGACGTAAATAAGCTTTTGAATAATAAGTGTCTACAAACGTAATTCCCATTTTGTCAACCGGTGAAAAATCGGCTTCCCATTTTTTATTTTTAATATTAATAGTTCCATGGGCCGTAAAAAGCATTCCATTTCTTGCATTTCGGGTTGGCATCACACAATCGAACATGTCTACGCCTAAAGCGATGTTCTCTAAAATGTTTATAGGTGTTCCCACGCCCATAAGGTAGCGTGGTTTATCCTCGGGGAGAATCGCGCAAACTACATCGGTCATTGCATACATTTCTTCGGCCGGCTCCCCAACAGAAAGTCCGCCGATGGCGTTTCCTTCTGCTCCAGCATTTGCTATATATTCTGCAGATTGTTTTCTTAAATCTTTATAAGTAGACCCTTGAACGATGGGAAATAAGGTTTGTTGGTAACCGTATTTATCGGGTGTATCGTTAAATCTCTTAATACACCTGTCCAGCCAACGGTGCGTCATGTGCATGGAGCGTTTGGCATAGTTGTAATCGCATGGATAAGGTGTACATTCATCGAAAGCCATAATAATATCGGCCCCAATTGTTCGTTGGATATCCATTACATTTTCAGGTGTAAAAAAATGATAAGAGCCATCAATATGACTTTTAAATTTAACCCCTTCTTCCTTAATTTTTCTATTGGCTGATAAAGAGTAAACCTGGTACCCGCCACTATCGGTTAGGATGTTTCTATCCCAGTTCATAAACTTATGCAATCCGCCAGCAGCTTCAAGAATATCTATTTGCGGACGTAGGTATAGATGATAGGTATTCCCAAGAATAATATCTGGATTTATATCTTCCTTCAACTCCCTTTGGTGCACTCCTTTAACCGAAGCCACGGTTCCCACCGGCATAAAAATAGGGGTTTCTATCTCCCCATGATCGGTTGTAACCACCCCTGCCCTAGCCTTACTACCAGCGTCTTTTCCTATTAACTTAAAATCCATTTATTACCAATATTGTGTATAAGATGCCTTTATCTATTCCGAAGAAAACACCCTAAATACCTGTCTTTTAAAACGTGCAAATATAGTCAAGAAAATGCCTTTAACTTCCTAATAACCCCTTAAAATCTTACATTTAAAACAAAACAGCCAAATATGTGTACAAATTTACTTTGCTATGGTTTTTTAAAGGTTTATTTTTGTTTGAGATAATTAATTAACAATTACAAATGCCAGATACACAACAATTAAACGAAATAACAACCCAAGTAAGAAGGGATATTGTAAGAATGGTGCATAATGTAAATTCTGGCCACCCTGGAGGTTCTTTAGGATGTACAGAATTTTTTGTAGCACTTTATAACGAAATAATGGAGCTCGATACAGATTTTAAAATGGATGGTATCGGCGAAGATTTATTCTTTTTATCAAACGGACATATTTCTCCAGTTTTTTATAGTGTTTTAGCTAGAAGGGGATACTTCCCAGTTAAAGAACTCAACACTTTTAGATTAATAGATTCCCGTTTACAGGGGCATCCAACCACCCACGAAGGCTTACCAGGTATTCGTATCGCATCGGGTTCTCTTGGCCAAGGTATGTCTGTAGCCATCGGGGCCGCACTTGCCAAAAAACTCAATAAAGACAACCATATTGTTTACAGTTTACATGGAGATGGCGAGTTGCAAGAAGGACAAAATTGGGAAGCTATTATGTATGCCGCCGGAAACAAAGTGGATAACTTAATTTCTACCATTGATTATAACGGACAACAAATTGATGGCGCCACCAACGATGTACTTCCGCTGGGAGATCTTAAAGGAAAATTTGAAGCTTTCGGTTGGGATGTCATGGAAATTGAAAAAGGGAACGATATCGAAGCAGTTATTGCCGGGTTAAAAGAAGCCAAAAGCAGAACCGGAAAAGGAAAGCCAGTATGTATTCTTTTACATACCGTTATGGGTAATGGAGTAGATTTTATGATGGGTACCCATGCTTGGCACGGAAAAGCGCCAAACGACGAGCAATTGGAAAAAGCATTGGCTCAAAATCCTGAAACCTTAGGAGACTACTAAGCCTTTCTATTCAACTGATTGTAAAACACAGAAAATTATAAAATGAAAAAATATACATATACAGAAAAAATAGATACACGAAGCGGTTTTGGTGCCGGACTCACAGAATTGGGGAGAACCAATCCAGATGTTGTAGCCTTATGTGCCGATTTGGTAGGTTCTTTAAAAATGCAGGATTTTATCGATGAAAATCCAGATCGTTTCTTTCAAATAGGAATTGCTGAAGCTAATATGATGGGGATCGCCGCCGGATTAACCATTGGAGGTAAAATCCCTTTTACAGGAACCTTTGCAAATTTCTCTACAGGAAGGGTATACGACCAGATCAGGCAATCTATCGCTTATTCTGATAAAAACGTGAAAATCTGTGCTTCCCATGCGGGATTAACGCTTGGGGAAGATGGAGCTACGCACCAGATTTTGGAAGATATCGGACTTATGAAAATGTTGCCAGGGATGACGGTTATCAATCCATGTGATTTTAACCAAACTAAAGCGGCTACCATAGCTATTGCCGAGCACCATGGACCGGTTTATTTACGTTTTGGCCGCCCTGCAGTACCGAACTTCACGCCAGCCGATCAAAAATTTGAAATCGGGAAAGCCGTTAAAATAAACGATGGAACCGATGTTACTATTATCGCTACTGGACATTTGGTTTGGGAAGCCATTCTAGCAGGGGAAAAATTAGCAGAACAAGGTATTTCTGCGGATATATTGGATATTCATACCATAAAACCTTTAGATGAAGAAGCTATATTGGCTTCCGTAGGGAAAACAGGATGTGTGGTTACTGCTGAGGAACATAACTTCTTAGGCGGGTTGGGAGAAAGTGTCGCCAGAACACTTGCCACCAACACCCCTGCCCCACAGGAATTTGTTGCCACCCAAGATACTTTTGGGGAAAGTGGCACCCCTGCGCAATTAATGGATAAGTACGGTTTAAATAGTGAAGCTATTGTTAAAGCTGTTACAAAAGTGTTAAAAAGAAAATAAATAAAGTAATTCTTAGTTTATACACTTAATTAACAATTTAAAAATAAACAGACAAAATGAAGAAATCACTTTTAATAATTTGCTTATTGGCAGGCTTTACAAGCTTTGCTCAATCGGGCTCTGGATTTGGTGTAAAAGGGGGATTAAACTTTAACTCCAATGGAGATGCCGAAGTTTTTGAGGACACCCGAAATATCGGTTCCGATTCACAAATTGGTTTTCACCTAGGTGGATTTGGAAAAGTGGACTTTGGAACACTGTATTTTAGACCTGAGTTGGTGTATACCAAAACAAACTCTGATTATGATGGCGATAAGTTTGAAATGAAAAAATTAGACGCTCCTTTGTTATTAGGTCTTAATCTTATAGGGCCACTTCACATCTTTGCCGGACCTTCGTTGCAATATATTCTTGACACCGATTTGGAAGGTGTTACCCTCAACGATGTGGAAAACGACTTTACCGTGGGATTAAACATGGGTGTAGGAGTTAACCTTGGTGAGAAACTGGGAATAGATTTGCGTTATGAAAGAGGATTTAGTGATAATGAAGCTGAATTTGTAGGCTTGAATGGAAGCGGAAGAATAGACACTAGACCTTCCCAACTCATTTTAAGTGCGTCTTTAAAATTATAATTGAAGTACGTATTCAAAAAAAATCCAGTGGGGTAACCGCTGGATTTTTTTTATCCATAAACATCGTATCGCCTAAAATATACCAGAAATTAACTTGCTCCAGCATCAGGTTAACAAAGCAAACCGTAAACACCATCAAGACTTGCATAACCTTTCTTATTTCTGGAATACCTGATTTTTACACATCTTTAAATATGTTTTAGCAAAATAGTTTAATTCCTTCATCTATGGTAGGTCTTAAAGTTTAAAAAAAATAACATAAAAAAAACCTGCGAAGCTTTAAAACTTCGCAGGTTGTATTTTTTAAAAACAATCTATCTCTATTTATAAATTACCCAATCTGATTATCTGGATCTAAGTAATCTGGAACACCGTCACCATCGCTATCGTCTGGAATTCCATCTCCATCTACATCGTATTCAAATTCGGTTAAGATCCCATCGCCATCATCATCGGCATCAAAATAATTAGGTATTCCGTCTTCATCGGTATCATCGTCGCGAGGATCCCCATTTCCGTCCACATCTTCCATATGAGAAGGGATTCCGTCTGGCGAGGAGATATTCCCGGAAGCTGTTTGTATGATATCTTGGTCTAAATCATTAAACTGTAGCATGTCGGACTTAAATATGAGCGGGCTGTAAGTGGGGATTTGAGTACCGGGAGGAGGTGAACTAAAATAAGCTAAACCTGAGGGTAAAAAAACAGCGCCAATTCCATAATCGTTATTCCATTTAATAGTACCATCAACATTCTCATCAAAGCCTGAAGCACTCCGAAGTTTAACGAGAAAATCTCCATAACCAACCACTACCCCCAAACTACTAAAAGAGGTTTCAACATTAGACTCATCGAAAACTTCTCCATCTAAATAACTACCCTCGTACCTCACAAGAACTTGTTGCCCCAATTGTGGCTTAGGGTTGGTTTTTGGGCCTTGTCTTGCGATCAAATAATAAAAGGTATGAGGCACATCCCTAAAATCTACCACGGTATCCGTTACCTGTTCAATCAAAGGGGTTTTATTGGCATTGTCTCCAGCAATGGTATCGAAGACTATTTTATAATCAAAATCCGCCGACGGACTAGCAAATTCTTCATAATTATAAAAATGTGTTTGAAGGTAAAGTTGTATCTCGGCATCATCCTCGGCTTCCACCTCAGCCACGTCCCTTTCTTCAAAGCCATCCCCTCTATCATCATCATTGTTGCAAGCAAAAAATGCGCAGGCAACAATAAACACAGGTACTAAATATTTTAATTTCATCAATCTTGCTTTTTCAGTCTATATTATTATATTCCACAATTTCAGGTGCGCAAGATACTATTTTCTAGTATTTTTGCTTTATCCATTAACGAAATTTTTTAATTAGTGTTATGCGTATTGACAAGTATTTATGGTGTATTCGATATTATAAAACTCGTAATATGGCTACAGAAGCCTGCAAAAAGGGCCATGTAAAAATAAACGATCAAAAAGTAAAACCCTCTAGGGATGTTTTTCCCGCGGATAAAATAGAGTTACGGAAAAACCAGATTAACTATCAAATAAAAGTTTTAGACATTCCAGAAAGCCGTGTGGGAGCTAAATTGGTGGATATTTACAGAAAAGACACCACTCCCGAAGAAGCTTTCGACCATGTGGATTTACTAAAGTATTCCAAAGACTATTACAGAAAAAAAGGAACCGGAAGACCTACAAAAAAAGACCGACGGGATATTGATGATTATTTGGAGGATTAGTTTTTACATCTTTTCAATTCTATTGTTTCCCCAGTTTACAAACCTTTAAATTCTGACAAAAACGAATATCTTTTTCACCCCAAACTTCCTTATCTTTGACTAAAATTTGAAGCAATGAGCCATCAGCAAAACAAAATTTTAAATCACGAGGAAATTCAGCACAAAATAAAAAGAATCGCCTACCAGATTTACGAAACCTACGTGGATGAAAAAGAAATTGTAATTGCTGGTATAGCCGCTAGCGGAGTAGACCTCGCCAAAAAGATTAATGCCGTGATGCTGGAGATTTCCGACATACAGACGACTCTTTGTGAAGTTAAAATAGACAAGGAAAACCTGCTAAAACCTATTGAGACTTCTATTGACGAAAATGAATATAAAGGGAAGTCCGTTATTTTGGTGGACGATGTTTTAAACTCTGGAGGGACACTTATTTATGGGGTTAAACATTTTTTAAATGTCCCACTTAAAAAACTTAAAACGGTAGTTTTGGTAGATAGAAACCACAAGAGATATCCCGTAAAAGCAGATTTTAAAGGGATTTCCCTCTCCACTTCACTGCAAGAACATGTGTCGGTTGTTTTTGAAGAGGGAAACGATGCAGTTTATTTAGGCTGATTTTTCCATTATTTTATTAGCAATTTCTGATGGGGACTCGTTGCCAACAGCTATAATATGATGTGCTTGTAAATAATAAAAATTTCTTTCAAACAAATGCTTTCTAATAAACTCAGACAGGGCTTCATTGGCTATATCCTTAATTAGTGGACGTTGCACTTTTTCTTTTTGTAAACGTTCCACCAGTTTATCTACTGAAAGCTTTAAATAAAAGACATTCTTAGTTGCTTCTAAGATAACGTTGATGTTATTTCCAAAACAAGGTGTGCCTCCGCCCAAAGAGATAATGGCGTTGGTTTCTTCTGAAAGTAATTCGACTAAATATGCGGCCTCCTTTTTTCTAAAATAAATTTCCCCTTTGGTTTTAAATAGTTCTGGGATGGACAGGCCTTCTTTATCTTCTATATAATTGTCGAAATCTATAAACGGTAAGGATTGTTCTTTTGCCATTATTTTACCTACGGTAGACTTTCCACTACCCATATATCCTATTAAAATTTGTACCATGTACTATTCAAATTATTAATTTTCACTGTTTTATAAAGTCTCTACAAAAAAAAGACAAATTTATATTAAAAATGGCTTGAATTATAAATAAATGGTCTTATATTTGCACCCGCAAACGAGAAACGTTGCGCACGTACTTTTAAATTACGTAATGACTCGATAGCTCAGTTGGTAGAGCACAACACTTTTAATGTTGGGGTCCTGGGTTCGAGCCCCAGTCGGGTCACTAAATGACTTTTGGCAAGAATAACTTACCATTATTTGCTCTAATTGGCGAGAAGCCTGTACCGAGCAAGGTCGAGGTAAGCCCAAGTCGGGTCACCAAGTGATATTTTGTCTTTTTTAAGGCCTTTATCACTTTAATATTTTTCAGCTGAAAAATATTATTAATTTTTATTTTAAATAGCCTTTTGGGCTATTATTTTTTTAGACTCGATAGCTCAGTTGGTAGAGCACAACACTTTTAATGTTGGGGTCCTGGGTTCGAGCCCCAGTCGGGTCACATTGTGACAATTGGCAAATAAATTTATAACTATTTGTTTAAGTTGGCAAAAGCCTACACTAAGCAAAATTTAGGTAAATTTAAGTCAGGTCACTTAAATAAAAAAAAGTTGAGCTAATAGCTTAACTTTTTTTATTTTAGCCAATGTAAATACCGGGATGCTGGAATTGGTAGACAGGCATGGTTGAGGGCCATGTGTCCATTAGGGCGTGTGGGTTCGACTCCCATTCCCGGTACTAAAAGACTTAGATTATTATCTAGGTCTTTTTTATTTTATACACTCTCCAATCCAACCCCAATTAATACATCTTTAAATTAAGTTATTTACTATATTTGAATATGCTTACGTCCAATCAAATAGATATTATAATTAAAACAATGATGCCTTTCAATCCTTCAAAAATCGGCATTTTTGGTTCTGAAGCTAGAAATGAAGCTTCAGAAGATAGCGATATAGATATATTGTATCAATTTAAAAATACTATTGGATTGTTTAATTTAATTGGATTAAAACAGAATTTAGAAAAAAAACTAAACAGGAAAGTTGATTTAGTTTCCGAAAAATTCATCAATCCTAAACTGAAGCCATACATTCTAAATGATCTAAACATTATATATAGTGATGAATAAAAATCTCTTCCGGCTTGAACATATTTTAGAATCCATATTTAAAATAGAGGAATTGGTTAAGATTGTTAAGGATTTTAATACCTTCGAAAAAAGATGGATTGAACAAGATGCCATAATTAGAAATTTTGAAATTATAGGAGAAGCTTCTAATCATATTTCCGAGGGTATAAAAAATGAGTACCCTAAAGTACCTTGGAATGAAATGAGAGGAATGAGGAATTTTATGACTCATGAATATTTTGGCCTCCAACTAGACACTATTTGGGACGCAGCAGTTAACGATATCCCGATACTAAAAAGGCAAATTATAGAAATCTGTGAAAAGCTAAAGAAAAAGTGAAATTCCTAAAAATGTAAAGTGCAACTTCAATAAATCACACCCCATTTTACTTTAAACACCTAACTTTTCTTCACGAACAAATAATAAAAATTAACACCTAAAATAGCTGCGTTAGTTATTATGATAGGGAGAGATGGAAGTAAAACACCATAGATTATAAAAAGCAAACAACCCATAGAATTTACAATTCGAAGTCGGCGGATTTCCTTCATAAAAAAAGAAAGCAACACTCCCAATGAGGCTGCATACCCTATCAATTCGGTGGGTGATGTACTAAAATATTCCATGTAAAAAGTCGTTTTTTGTATGCATTTTATAAAAGCATCCTTCGAATAAATATAAGTCAATTCTTCTTTTATTTTTTATAAATAGCTTAAAAAACATGGAATAATAATAACAATCTATTATTTTTACTGTCAAAGATTACTTTTTCAGCAAAGAAAATACACATGGAAATTTTAGGAATAGATGTAGGCGCTTCCGGCATGAAAGGAGCCATTGTAGATATTGAAAAAGGTGTTCTACTTACAGAACGCTTTAGAATTGAAACGCCCAGACCCGCTACCCCAGGTGCTATGGCGGCGGTAATAAAGGAAATCGTCCGTCATTTTAAATGGAAAGGGCCTGTAGGTTGTGGTTTTCCTACCGCTATTAAAAATGGAATTGCCCTAACGGAAAGCAACCTGCATAAAAAATGGGTTGGTGTGAATGCCGAAGAATTGTTTGAACAAGAAACAGGCCTCCCTTTTGTTGTGGCCAACGATGCCGATGTGGCAGGAATTGCTGAAATGAATTTCGGCGCTGGAAAAGGTAAAAAAGGATTCATTTTAATTATTACGGTAGGAACCGGACTTGGGTGCGGCGCTTTTTATAATGGCGAACTCATCCCAAATTTTGAATTGGGACAGATGTACTTCAAAAAGTATAAAAATGTAGAAAATTATGCCGCAAACTCAGTGCGAAAGAATAAAAACATGAGTTTCAAAAAATGGGGCAAACGCTTTAATAAGTTTTTGAATTATGTCGGACTCATTTTAAGTCCGGATTTATTTATTATTGGAGGGGGCGGTAGTAAATACTTTGAAGAATACGAAAAGTATTTGGATATGAAAATCCCAACCATTCAAGCAGAAACCCTTAACGAAGCCGGTATTATTGGTGCTGCGTATGCTGCAAAGAAGCTAGCTACTGAAAAGGCAAAATAGATGATTACGGAAGCCGCATATCTCTCGGTTATACAAGGTAAAGAGAAAGCTTTTGAAGAAGATTTTAAAAAAGCTAGTAAATACATTTCTTCCATTGATGGATATATAAAACATAGCTTACTAAAATGTATTGAAAGGGAAAGCACCTATCTTTTGATTGTGGAATGGAAAAGTCTTGAAGACCATACTATAGGGTTTAGAAAATCTAAGGAGTATTTAGAATGGAAAAAACTATTACATCATTATTACGATCCTTTTCCCTCCGTGGAACATTTTGAAACCATTATAACAAACAATAAAAAAGCGGACAAAGACTAAATCTTTATCCGCTTTTAGTTTTATAAAATCTCGCTCTGCGAATTATCCTATTTGCTTTCCAAAACGCTTACGATCGGTTTCCTTTAAGTATATCTTACGGATACGCATAGTTTTAGGAGTTACCTCAACATACTCATCTTTTTGGATGTATTCCAACGCTTCTTCCAAAGAGAATTTAATTGCAGGAACAATTTTAGCTTTATCATCTGCTCCTGAAGAACGAACGTTTGAAAGTTTTTTGGTTTTGGTAATATTCACCGTCATATCATCACTACGGGAATTTTCACCAACAACCTGACCTTCATAGATCTCTTCATTCGGATCTACGAAAAATTTACCTCTATCTTGAAGTTTGTCAATAGAATAAGGAATCGCTTTTCCATTTTCCATAGAAATCAACGATCCATTATTTCTTCCAGGAATTTCTCCCTTGTATGGCTGGTACTCTAAGAAACGGTGATTCATAATCGCCTCTCCTGCAGTTGCAGTAAGTAATTGATTACGTAATCCAATGATACCTCTAGAAGGAATATTGAAAACAATATTCATACGCTCTCCTTTTGGCTCCATACTTAACATTTCACCTTTACGAAGGGTTACCATTTCCACAGCTTTCCCTGAAACGCTTTCTGGTAAATCGATAGTTAACTCCTCAATAGGCTCACATTTAACACCATCAATTTCCTTGATGATAACTTGCGGCTGCCCAATTTGAAGCTCATAACCTTCTCTACGCATGGTTTCAATTAAAACTGAAAGGTGCAATACCCCACGACCAAAAACCAAGAATTTATCAGCACTGTCGGTTTCATTCACACGCAACGCTAAGTTCTTTTCCAATTCCTTATTTAAACGGTCTTTAATATGGCGGGATGTTACAAACTTACCATCTTTCCCGAAGAAAGGAGAGTCGTTTATGGTAAACAACATACTCATGGTAGGCTCATCGATAGCAATGGTTTTTAAGCCTTCTGGATTTTCAAAATCGGCAACTGTATCACCAATTTCAAAACCTTCAAGCCCTACCAGTGCACAGATATCCCCTGTTTGTACTTCGTCTACTTTTATACGTCCAAGACCTTCAAAAACATGAAGTTCCTTTATTTTACTTTTTACGATAGAACCATCGCGTTTTACCAACGAAATGTTCTGTCCTGCTTTTAATTCACCCCTTGTTAAACGACCAATCGCAATACGTCCCGTAAAGCTGGAAAAGTCTAAAGAAGTTATAAGCATTTGTGTATTTCCTTCTGGTAATTTAGGTGCTGGAATATGCTCGATTACCATATCCAATAGTGGCTCGATGTTTTCAGTTGGGTTTTTCCAATCTTCAGACATCCAGTTATTTTTTGCCGAACCGTATACAGTTGGGAAATCTAACTGCCACTCTTCTGCTCCCAATTCGAACATTAAATCGAATACCTTTTCATGAACTTCTTCTGGAGTACAGTTCTCTTTATCTACTTTGTTTACAACCACACAAGGTTTTAACCCTAAATCGATTGCTTTTTGCAATACAAAACGCGTTTGTGGCATAGGACCTTCAAAAGCATCCACTAAAAGTAAAACACCATCGGCCATGTTTAAAACACGCTCCACTTCTCCACCAAAATCGGCGTGACCAGGAGTATCTATAATATTTATTTTAGTGTCTTTATAAATAACTGAAACGTTTTTAGAGGTAATGGTAATACCACGTTCACGCTCTAAATCGTTATTATCAAGAATTAAATCCCCTGTGTTTTCGTTTTCACGGAACAACTGACAGTGATACATTATTTTATCAACCAAAGTTGTTTTACCGTGGTCAACGTGCGCAATAATCGCTATGTTTTTAATAGAAGTCATATTATACCCTCGCTTTTAAGGGCGCAAAGGTAATGTATATTTGTGATAGATAAGAGAAAAAAGCAAAATTAATTAAATGTTTGATTTTTAATTCATTAGACTATTTCATAAAGGGTTTACACAACCCTATAAATACCACACTATCAGAAGTTTGTTTTAAAATTGGAAAATGTAACTTTTCTTTAGGAACCAACAGATTTACTTATTTAGTAAAACAGTATCTTTGTACTACAAATATTTATTGAAATGCTTTTAGAGAAAATTCCGCAAATAAAACATACCAACAAGAACAATTTCTTTTTACTCGCAGGACCTTGCGCCATCGAAGGGGAAGATATGGCCCTGCGTATTGCAGAAAAAGTTGTTTCCATTACCGACAAACTTGAAATTCCCTACATTTTTAAGGGGAGTTTCAAAAAAGCCAACCGCAGTAGAATCGATTCTTTTACTGGTATTGGTGATGAAAAAGCGCTAAAAATACTAAGAAAAGTTTCGGAAACCTTTAAGGTGCCAACGGTGACCGATATTCATGAAATAAGTGATGCTGCCATGGCTGCTGAATATGTAGATGTGTTGCAGATCCCGGCATTTTTGGTACGCCAAACCGATTTGGTGGTAGCTGCTGCAGAAACAGGTAAAACCGTGAATTTGAAAAAAGGACAGTTTATGAGTCCGGAAAGTATGAAGCATGCCGTTCAAAAAGTATTGGATTGCGGAAACGAACAGGCTGTTATTACCGATCGAGGCACTATGTTCGGCTACCAAGATATGATCGTAGATTTTAGGGGTGTACCTACCATGAAACAATATGCACCTGTTGTGCTAGATGTTACACACTCGCTCCAACAGCCCAATCAAAGCAGCGGGGTTACAGGGGGACGCCCAGACATGATAGGAACTATTGCCAAAGCAGGGATTGCTGCCGGGGTAGATGGCCTTTTTATGGAAACACATTTTGATCCGGCAAATGCCAAAAGTGATGGGGCGAACATGCTTCACCTGGATCACTTGGAAAAACTACTAACAAACTTAGTAGCACTTAGAAAAACAGTAAATACTTTTTAGAAAGAATTACGATACTTTTTAGGGGTTTTACCAGAAAACCTTTTAAATGCCGCACTAAAATGTGTGGCATTTTAATATAAGGCCTTTAACTCCTCTATTACCTCCAGAACAATGGTGTCGTCGATATCATCAACAGACCAAAACCTGAGGGATTTCACCAATTTTCTGTCTTTCCCTACTAAATGGTTCGTATGTTTTGTCAATTGCATTCCTTTCATAAAACATAAATCAACGTAGCCATGGGTTACGTTGAAATAACAAAAAGGTTTTGCTTTATAGTAGTAGAACGGCAAATGCCATTTGTATTTCAGGTCCAAATCTTCCTTTGTGTTTTCGACAATTAATTGAAGGTGCATCAAAATTATACGGAATTTTTCAGGCTGATCCAGAATGTACTTATCGGCTGGGCTCATTAAGGAAAATTTTTACACTTAGTTTGTTATAAATTTAGTATTTTAAAGAAATAAAATTTAATTTAGTATAAAATTTATAAATTATGATAAAGAAAGTAATTCTGCCCTTGCTAACATTGGCTTTGGTATACTCATGTGGAACTACTACAAATGTTACCGCCTCTTGGGCCAATAAAGAAGCTTTTGTAAACAAAAAATATCAAAGCGTATTTATTGCCGCTATTACGGGAAATGTTCCTGCCAAAACCACTATTGAAAACGAATTGGCATTTCAATTACAGGGAAGAGGTATCGGGACCACAAAAAGTCACGATGTATTTCCAGGTACTTTTACAAAGGAAAATAAGCCATCAAAAGAAACATTGCTAGAAAGAATTAGAGCGTCTAAAAGTGATGCAATATTAACAATAACCTTGAGAGATCAAGAAACAGAATCCCGTTATGTACCTGGCACCAATAATTATGCTATGTACAATCCTGTAGGGTTTGGATATTATGGAAATTTCTATGGATATTATGATACGATGTATGGTTTTGGGTACGATCCTGGGTATTACACCACTGATAAGGTATACTATTTAGAAACTAATATTTATGATGCTGATAGTGAAGAATTAATCTGGTCGGCACAATCTAAAACATATAATCCTTCTAATATAGACGACTTTACCAAAGGATATACAGAAGCTATCATCAATAAACTTCAAAAAGACGGTATTTTAGCAAAATAGCAACCAATTTTTTTAATTATTGAGATACAAAACAATGCAAAACGGTTAAGTTTATTTTAAGCTTGACCGTTTTTTAATTTTAAAATTTTGTTATCTTTATATAGCACTAGTTCAATTTTTAAGAAGTAGTGCACAACTTTCCCCCTCACCCTATTGAATCTAAGCACATTAAAAACATCAATAGGAATGCAGAAAATTTTTACACTTTTACTAGTTTTTACAATTTCGATTAGCTTACAGGAAGTTTATGCACAAAGCAGTGAACCTAACGACTCTATTGTTTTAGACAATAACGACATCTTAGTTGGGGAAATCAAAGAAATGAAAAACGGAGTACTTACCATTGAAACCGATTATAGTGACAGCGATTTTAAGGTAAAATGGATTAATATAAAAAAGGTAAATAGTAATCAATACTATTTAGTAACACTTTCCGATGGAAGACGCCTAAATACCAGTCTACAAACCAAACCAAAAGATACTGCACAGGTAGATGTTATTAATGCAAATGACGAAACGATAACGGTTAACATTAGCGACATTGTTTATGTAAAGGCTGTTAAAAGCTCTTTCTTTTCCAGATTAAGTGCTTCCATTTCCTTGGGTTACAACTTTACCAAAAGCAATAATTTGAGTCAGTTTACCGTGCGGAGTACCGTTGGCTACATTGGAGATAAATGGGGCTTTAACGGTAGTTATAACTCCGTAAGGAGTGATCAGGATAGTGTACCGGAAACTCAACGTACCGATGCCTCCTTGGGCGCAAAATATTTTTTGAGGCATGATTGGTTCTATTTACTTTCGGGTGATTTCCTTTCCAACGACGAACAAAAACTTAAGCTAAGAAGCACTATTAAAACAGGACTTGGTAAGTATATTATTCATTCCAACAGAGTTTATTTCTCTACTGGAGCAGGTTTGGCTTGGAACAACGAACGTTTTACCGACTCGGTAGATCCAAACAGAAATAGTTTAGAAGCATTTTTAGGTCTGGAGCTCAATATGTTTGATTTCGATGACATAAGTATATTCTCCAATTTCACGGCTTATCCTAGCTTGACAGAATCTGGAAGGATTAGGACGGACTTTAGCGTAGACCTGTCTTACGACCTCCCACTAGACTTTTTTATAAAAGTGGGACTCACACACAACTTCGACAGCAGGCCAGTACAAAATGCCTCGAAGGTGGATTATATTTTCCAAACTACGTTTGGATGGGAACTTTAATTTTTAAATATGATATATCAAAGAATATTTCACAGCTCCAAAAATTTTATTTGGATCGTCTTATTAATATCTGCCACAGCGTTTGGACAAGAAAATGAGAGTGAAAACGAGAACGACATGGAAACCGAAGAAGAGTTTAAGCGCCATAAACCTGCAATTTTTACGGGTTATAGCTGGATTCCACAAGGAGAGGATGAAGATACCGGTGAAAAAGAAACGATTTTCGTTCCCTCCATAGGGTTTTCTTATGAGTATTGGTTTTCAGAAAAATGGGCAATTGGAACCTATAATGATGTTGAAATTATTAAATATGAAGTAGAGCGCGATGATGAATCTTCCTCATTAAAACGGGAAAATGCCATTTCTCTTTCCATAGCTGGAGTTTATGAAGTACTACCAAAATGGACACTCATTGCCGGTACAGGATTGGATATTGATAAAAACGAAACCCTCCCAATTTTACATTTTGCTACAGAATACGTAATTCTGGAAAAAGCGGACACAGAGCTTTCCGTTAGCCTTTCCTATAACAATAAAAGATTTTACGACTCTTTCTCCATAGGACTCGTATTAGGAAAAAAATTATAAATAAAATAGAAATTTTAAAAACAACCATACTATGTTACAATCTTTAATGAAACACTGGTGGGCACTGGCACTTAGAGGTCTTTTACTCATTATTTTTGCATTATTAATTTTTGCAAATCCACTAATAAGTGCTGCCACTTTGGCAATATGGTTTGCTATAATAATGGTGGTAGATGGCATTTTCTCTATCATCGGAGCTATTGCCAGCTGGAAAGAACAAGAAGATAAGTGGCTCATTCTTATTGAAGGTATTATTAGTATTGTACTAGGTATTATACTTTTTCAAGTACCGCAACTCACTCTTCTGGTTATTGCATACACCATAGCTTTCTGGTTTATATTTTTGGGAGTGAGCAGAATAGCCATGGGCATTCAAGTTCGTAAAGAGATTGAAGGTGAAGGATGGATAATCCTCGGCGGGGCACTATCTGTAATTTTAGGAATTGTAATAATCGCCATGCCAATTGTAGGTATCAGTTCTGTAATGTGGCTTATTGCATTTACCGCCCTTATCGTTGGAATTGTTATGATTGTAATTGCACTTAAAATAAGAAAAGGAGGAAAATGGATTAAACATCAAATCGAAGAAATTGACGAAGACATTAAAGAAGCTAGGGAAAATTTAAAAAATTAAACTCAAATTACGATTAACTTTAAAATTAAGCAGATGAAAAAAATGAACTTGTTTCGTTTGGGATATCTCATTTTGGGATCCTTATTAGTTCTAAGTTGTGCAGAAGACGGTCCCGATTACGTAGATGAATTGGATGTTGTTTATACGAACTACAATGCCGATTTCGATTTTGGTACAACTAATACTTACGCTATCCCAGATAATGTGGTAAAGATAGACGATGCCGATTTCCCCTTGGCGGAAGGAGAAGAACCCGAATTTATAGACCCCGTTTATGGTGATGTTATTTTAAGTGCCATCGCAGACAATATGAATGATAGAGGTTGGACACAGGTTGATAAAGATAATAACCCAGATGTTATTATTTTGCCAACGGCCATGTCTACTTTAAATCTCTATTATTATTACGATTGGGGCTACTGGGGATGGTGGGGCTACCCAGGTTATGGCCCTGGATGGGGCTGGTGGTATCCGGGTTATTACCCTCCTTACGTAAGTGGTTACCGATCTGGAACGGTAGTCTTGCAAATGACCTACCCAGATGGAATTGGCATAGACGATACAATTCCAGTTATTTGGACTTCAGCTATAAATGGCTTGTTTGAAGGAAGTACTGCTTCCATCCAAGATAGGATACAGAATACTGTAGACCAGGCATTTACTCAATCACCATATTTAACCAAATAAACTTCGACGAATAATGAAAAAGATAGCAACAATTATATTCTTGTGCTCCCTTGGTTTTGGGGCAACAGCACAGGAAATACAAATGAAATCGATAACAAGTTTAAATTATAGCATTGGAGTCCCAACCGGAAATCTAAATGATTTTATTTCCCGAATTAGCGGAAGCGGGTTCTCTATTGACTATAAACGTATGGTAGCACCCAATATTTATTTGGGGGGAGAATTTGGTTACAACTATTTTAGCGAAGAAAAGGATTATGATACCTATACTGATGAAACGGCATCCATAAGCGGTATACAAACACGCTATAATACAAGTGTACCCATTACTTTAACGGCAGATTATGTTTTTACCGACAATAGTCAATTTAAACCCTATATAGGGCTTGGTATTGGTACAGTATACAATAACCGGGAAGTCGATCTGGGCTTACTCACATCTGCTGTAGATACTTGGTTTTTTACGTTGAAACCAGAAGCAGGAATTATTTACAATTTAAGTTCCTATACTGGAATAAAGGTAAGTTCCAGATATTACCAAACCTTTAACAACAAGGATTTAGATGCCCACTCCTATTTCGCTTTTGATATAGGCTTTGTGTTTATGTCTTTTTAGGTAAATATAACATGCGGCAACAATAAAAAAATCCGGTCTTTTAAAAGACCGGATTTTTTAAATAAGCGGATAATATATTGTTAAACGTTTACTCACTTCAGTGAGATTAAAATTTCCCACTATTATGTGCGACATGCTGTATATACGTCATCTCTAACGTTTCACATACGCCAGTAGCGAGCTTATTTTACTTTCTCAACAATTGCTTTAAAAGCCTCTGGGTGGTTCATCGCTAAATCGGCTAAAACCTTGCGGTTTAATTCGATGTCTGCAGCTTTTACTTTCCCCATAAACTGAGAGTAAGACAATCCGTGTAGTCTAGCACCCGCATTAATACGAGTAATCCACAAAGCGCGGAATGTTCTTTTCTTATTTCTACGGTCTCTGTATGAGTAAGACATGGCTTTCTCAACCGCATTTTTGGCAACTGTCCAAACGTTTTTACGTCTACCGTAGTAGCCTTTTGCTTGCTTCATCACTTTTTTTCTTCTTGCGCGTGAAGCTACTGAATTTACTGATCTTGGCATAATTTTTAATTTTTTGTAGCAGGCGGTCTTTTGACACTTTTTTTCACAATCCTGTACTCCGTTTATTCAACTTTATACTTGATAACTGTGGCCTGACTCCAGGGTTAAACAATAATAATTGAACCGAAAGAACTTCTTACTTTAAACGTAATTGTTCTTTGATGCTATTCTCATCTGCTTTATCTACTAAACCAGAATGAGTTAGCGCTAGCTTACGCTTTTTAGACTTCTTTGTTAAGATGTGACTCTTAAAAGCGTGCTTTCTTTTAATTTTACCGGTACCAGTAAGCTTAAAACGCTTCTTAGCACTGGATTTAGTTTTCATTTTAGGCATAATCCTAATATTTATTTAATTATTCCGCTTATTCTCTTTTATTCCTTTGGAATGTAAAACTTGCTTTTACTTTGTACTACTAATAATTACGTACTTCGTAAATTACTTGGTCTTTTTAGGAGCGATAAACATTGTCATACGCTTCCCTTCCAACTTTGGCATTTGTTCTACCTTACCAATATCTTCTAATTCTGATGCTAATTTAAGCAACAAAATCTCTCCTTTATCCTTATAAACAATCGAACGCCCTTTAAAGAATACGTAAGCCTTAAGCTTTGCACCTTCTTTCAAGAACTTTTCGGCATGTTTCTTTTTAAACTCGTAATCGTGATCGTCTGTATTTGGACCGAAACGGATTTCCTTTACAACCACTTTAGAGGCTTTCGCCTTCATTGCCTTCTCTCTCTTTTTCTGCTCGTACAAGAACTTTTTATAGTCCATTACTTTACAAACAGGAGGCTTGGCATTTGGTGAAATCTCAACAAGATCCAAACCTAATTCTTCAGCCTTCGCTAAAGCCACTTTGGTTGGGTACACATCCATCTCAACGTTGTCTCCTACCAGTCTCACTTCCGGTACTCGAATCTCTTTGTTGGTTCTGTGCGGATTTTTAATTTCTCTTCTTTGAGCGTTTCTGTTAAATCTTTTAATTGCTATGGCTTATAATTTTTAATTAAACTTTATTTAAAACTTCTTTAATGTACGATTGATTTCTGAATTTATCAAATCTGAGAACTCATTTATTGTAATAGTACCTAGGTCGCCTTCACCGTGTTTCCTTACAGAAATGGTACCATCTTTTTCTTCTTGTTCCCCTACAATAAGCATATACGGGATTTTTTTCATTTCAGCATCTCGTATTTTCTTGCCAATTGTCTCGTTTCTATTATCTACGAGGGCGCGAATTTCGTCATTTTCCAATAAATTTAAAACTTTTTCGGCATATTTTTCATATTTCTCACTGATAGACAATATAATAGCCTGCTCAGGCATGAGCCACAATGGAAAATTCCCTGCTGTGTGCTCTAAAAGAATAGCGATAAAACGTTCCATACTACCAAATGGCGCACGGTGTATCATAACAGGTCTGTGCAACTTATCGTCGCTGCCTTTGTAATTTAAATCGAACCGCTCCGGTAAATTGTAGTCTACCTGAATAGTTCCCAACTGCCAACTTCTTCCGAGGGCATCTTTTACCATAAAGTCCAATTTCGGACCGTAAAATGCTGCTTCCCCAGTCTCTACAACAAAATTTAGTCCTTTTTCTTTTGCTGCGGAAAGTATGGCATTTTCTGCTTTTTCCCAATTGGCGTCACTACCAAGGTATTTGTCGGGATTTTCAGGATCCCTTAGCGATACCTGTGCCGTGAAATTTTCGAACCCTAAAGATCCAAAAACATACAGCACAAGGTCAATTACCTTTTTGAATTCTTCATCCAACTGATCGGGTGTGCAGAAAATATGGGCATCATCTTGAGTAAAACCTCGAACCCTTGTTAATCCATGTAATTCACCACTCTGCTCATAACGGTAAACCGTTCCAAATTCAGCATAACGTTTTGGTAATTCCTTATAACTCCAAGGGCGGGCATTGTATATCTCACAGTGATGCGGACAATTCATAGGTTTCAACAAAAACTCCTCATCCATTTTAGGGGTGCGGATTGGTTGAAAACTATCTTCTCCGTATTTGGCGTAATGCCCCGAAGTAACATATAATTCTTTTTGACCGATATGCGGTGATACCACCTGCTCGTAACCCGCTTTTTTCTGTGCTTTCTTTAAAAAATTCTCCAAGCGCTCCCTCAGGGCAGCTCCTTTTGGTAACCAAAGTGGCAAACCTTGTCCGACTTTTTGAGAAAAAGTAAAGAGTTCTAACTCTTTCCCCAATTTTCTATGATCCCGTTTTTTTGCTTCTTCTAAAAGCTCTAGATATTCTTTTAAATCCTTTTGCTTCGGAAAGGAAATCCCATAAATACGGGTAAGCTGCGGTTTGTTCTCGTCTCCACGCCAATATGCGCCAGCTACCGAAAGTAATTTAATGGCTTTTACAATTCCTGTATTAGGAATGTGCCCTCCGCGACAAAGATCCGTAAACGTATCGTGGTCGCAAAAGGTAATCGTACCATCTTCAAGGTTTTCTATAAGTTCAACCTTGAATTCGTTGCCTTGTTTTTTATAGAAATCGAGTGCTTCGGTTTTGGTAACAGCACGCATCTTATAATCATGTTTTCCACGCGCAATTTCCAACATTTTTGCCTCTATGGCTGGAAAATCTTTTTCAGAAATAGTGTGCTCCCCTAAATCAACATCATAATAAAAACCATTATCTATAGATGGGCCAATGGTAAGCTTTACGCCCGGATATAGTTCTTCTAAAGCTTGCGCCATAATGTGGGAAGTAGAATGCCAAAAGGCCTGTTTTCCCTCATCGTCGTTCCAGGTATATAAGGTTAGACTCCCGTCGGTGGTTAATGGGGTAACCGTTTCTACTTTGGTACCATTAAAATTTGCGGATATTACATTACGGGCCAATCCCTCACTAATGCTTTTAGCCACATCCATAGGAGTTGAATTTTTTTCGAACTCCTTAACCGATCCGTCGGGTAAAGTAATCTTAATCATTATATCTACTGTTTTTCGAAATGCAAAGATAAGCGGAAGTCTTTACGCGTACAACAGTAATTTTTGCTGATTGATTTGATGGTTTTTCCATGCTAACCAATTAATTTAAGAAGATAGTTTATTGTGCTTCAGAAACAGTTTATTATTCTACTATGATGAATCATTATTTTAGCAAGATAAATTATTATACCGCTAAGACATTTTAATTTCCTTTTATCTGAAAATATTATTCTAACCGCATAGTATATTATAATGTTGAATTAATTGCTGAGTTCAACCCATAAGTGCAAAACATTTGTTTCTTAGGACTTCAATTGGGTTTTGGTAATTAAATTTTCTAATCGGTCTGTAATTTAGTAATCTTTCAACTTCTTTTATTCTTTTTTCTGAGACTTTTCTCAGGTCTGTTTTCTTCGGAAAAAATCTTCTTATCACACCTATTCTATTCTCTACGGTTCCTTTATCCTGTGATGTATAAGGTCTGGTAAAGTATGTTTTTGCGTTGAGGAGCCTTCCTATTTTTTGATGCTGTGCAAACTCCTTTCCGTTATCGAAGGTCAAGGTCTTCACCCAAGATGAACTGAAGTTGGTGAGCCTCTTCTCCATTTTTTCATATACCTCCCCAGCTTCTTTCCCACTTAGTTTTTCCATCATCGTTACCAATGTGGCCCTGTCTGTCATTACCAAAAGAGCCGATCTGTGATTGCTTCCCATCATCAGGTCTACTTCAATATCGCCTATACGCTCACGGTGGTCCAGCACATCTGGGCGCTGGTCAATTCCTACACGGTTTTTAATGGCTCCCCGCTTATCCTTGGCGTTCCCTCTCTTTTGCCTCCTGCTACCATGCTTGAGATCTTTGTAGAGTTTAGCGTATTTAGCATCTGCCTTTTTCTTGCTCTTCTTAACGCTCCATATCCACTGGTATATTGTCTCGTGGCTCACACAGGTTTCCTCTTCAATAGCTAAGCGTTTGCTTATAAGTTCTGGACTCCACTTTTCATAACGGAGCAAACCCGCGATACGCTCTTTCAACTGTTCCGTGAGCTGTAATTTCTTGGGCTTCATTTTATGCCTGTTATCTGCTCTTCGCTGTGCATTTTTGGCTATATAGCTGCCAGCGGTCTTTCCCCGTTTGGCAATGTTCCTAGATAACTCCCTGTAAACGGTACAGGGGTCGACCCCGATAATTATAGCTATTTCACTTTTACTGATTTCTGTTTCCAATAAGGCTTCAATTTGATACCTTTGGTGGATGGTCAATTGTTTGTATTTTTTCATGCAAGATTAATATAACAATTGGTCCTAAAACTCTTGGGGCTAGCCCCAAGAGTTTTAAATATTAATTTTGCACTTATTCCTTGAACTTAGAATTTATTATTCTCCCAACTTGAAACATTATTTTTACAATACAATTTATTATAGTGCTAACTTGATGATAAGTTTTTAAGTAGCTGTAGTTATTTTTTATCACTTCAATCAACGGAATAGCACACATACTTGTTTGCCAAATACAATGCGACTTCTCCCTACGCTCGAAGTGACTCATTACCGCCAACTGGCATCGAGCATTCCCTCAGGAAATACCATCTACCAGAGGCAAACATCGCTAAAATCGCTCCCCGTGAAGCCCTAAAATCGACACTATTTAACCTCTCGCCTTTAACTTTTAACTTCTACACTACCCCTTTATCAACTTCCTCACCGAGTTTCCTTTTGGTGTTTCCAGTACGATGGCATACATCCCTTCTGGGTATTGACTGATATCAAAGTTTAGCACATACCCATTCTTTCCACTGCCGGTCTTTTGTGCCACAATGCTGTTGTTTGCCAGGTTGAAGATGCGCACACTTACATTCCCCGGTTTTTTGAGCTCCAGTGAAACTTCAAACTTGCCCCCTGTGGGGTTGGGGTACACCAAAAACTCCTCGAAACTGGCCTCGCGATCCTCTTCGTCGCTCTCGTCCTGAACAGATTCATGATTGTCGATCACCAGTACCTTTTTTGCCTGATAGGCCTCACAATCGCCTACCCTTGTCTTGATGATAATTTCGTATTCCCCGGGGGCTTCAAAGTAAAGTTCTGCCTGGTCTTGATCGTGGCTCACCACGATCCCCTCCTCCGGGAGGATCCACTCAATGCTATCGGGAAGTGGATTGGTAACGTCCACCACGGTGAAACGCTCGTTCACAAAAACCTGGCTCGATACAAAGAATTCAGCCGCAATATCGTTCGGGCTTTCCTTGATCTCAATGGTATCAGTGCCTTGGCAGCCTTTACTATCGGTAACCGTAACGGTATACAGTCCCGCTTGATCAACGGTCACTACAGGGCTATTGCTGAAAAAACCGTTATCGCTTGTCCATGCATAGGAGGCATTGCCATCCTCAATGGTCGCATCCAGCGTACGCTCCTGGTCGTTGCACAGTGTGGTCAGGTCTTCCCCAAGGTCAACAACCAATGGTTCGGGGTTTTCCACCACATACGTACGTACTAAAGTTTCATTGTTAAACCCTTCAATGGAAACGGTATAGCTCCCTGCACATAAATCTGTAAGCGTTGCTGCCGTACTCCCGTTGCTCCAACTGTAGGTAAAATTACCATTTCCTTTGTTTACGATTACAGAAAGGCTTCCGTCACAACCTTCATAGCAGGTTGGGTTCACTATGGTTTCATCCACAATATCGGGCTGCGTGATCTCATACTGTTCGGTTAAAGAACAACCATTGGCATCTGTAACGGTAAGTTGGTAATTTCCTTTGACCAAATTGTTTATTGTGGGGGACCCCCCTAAATCTTCCCTATCTTCTAAGCGTGTCCATTGCAGCGTGTACGGCTCTTCCCCACCGGCTATTGTCACCCCTATTTCCCCGTCGCTACCGCGGAACTTGCTCACATTGGTTAGGTCGACATTGGTGATGGACAGCGGTTCAAAAGCATTTTCCACCTCATATGTGGCCTCCGCCCAACAACCGTTGTCGTCTTTTACAGCAACTTTATAAGTGCCCGCTACAAGGTTTTGAATATCTTCGGAAGTTGCATCGTTGGACCAATAGATGCTATAGGGAGGGGTGCCCCCTACAATGCTTATATCGATACTTCCCGTGGCCTCCCCATGACAAAGCACATGTTGAATGTTTTCTCCTGAAATTACTAAGCGCTCAGGTTCGTTAATAGTATGTACTTCCGAAGTTGTTGTAACTCCGTTATCATCAGTGATTTCCACTTGATAATCGCCCGCAGGCAGTTCCATTAAAAACGATTCCTCAGAAGCCATTGCTTGTTTATTTCCATTTACAATACCAAACCATTGAAACTTGTAAGGCTTTACTCCTCCGATTACATTCGCTTGTAATTCGGCATCCGTTCCGTCTTTACAGAGCACCGAAAACGTTTCTTCAAGGTTCACCAAAAGCTTATCAGGTTCAATAATGGTAAATTCTTTGTCAATTACACAATCGCCACCGGAATCATCGGTAACCATTAAGGTATAATTTCCTGGAGCCAAATTATTGATATCCTCTTCAGTCGATGTAAAACCATTATCAGAGAACCACTCGTAGCTGTAGGATGGTGTTCCCCCGGTGATGGTGACCGCAATTTCGCCATCGTTATATCCAAAACCGGTGATCTGTTTTTCAATATCAACCGTCATAGCAAGGGCATTCTTGGGCTGACCTACATTAATGGTCTTTTCGAGAACGCAATCATTTTTATCCGTGACCGTTACCTTATAATCGCCAGAAGTAAGACCAGTAATATCTTCAGAAGTTCCCCCATTGCTCCAACTAAAAGTGTAATCTCCAACACCTCCCGTGACCGTAATATCTATACTCCCTTTGTTATCACTAAAACAGAGATTGTCCTGTACAACAGCAGTCAATTCTAATGGTTCCGGCTGCAGAACGGAAATAGTTTGCTCTGCACTGGCAGTAGATCCAGAATCATCCGTAACCGTAACAATATAGTCACCAGCTGATAAATTGCTGATTGTTGGGCTATTTTCAGTTGAAAAATCAGTGTCGTCTACCTTTTCCCATTGATAGCTGTACGGATCCTTTCCACCTTTGACGGTGATGGTTATCGCCCCATCGGCCCCGTTGAAGCATTTGACGCTATCTATAGTTGAACTTTCAATTTCCAATTTTGGAGGCTGCACTATTTCTATGGAATCCAACGTGGCCGTACACAAATTTTCATCGGTTGTGCTAACACTGTAAAACCCTGCTGGAAGGTTGTTAATAGTGGCATTGGTTTTCCCTGGGATTTCAATGTATTCACTATCGTACCATTGGTAGCTGTATCCTTCCGTTCCCCCACTTGCTTGTACGGTAATGGAACCGGTGGAGCCGCCGTAGATGTTGTTATCGACTCGGGAATTTGGCACTTCTTCAATTTCAAGTAATAAGGGTTCATCGACAGTAATTAATTCGTCATGTGTTACTTCACAGCTAAAAACGTTATTATCCCAGTCGGTTACACTTGCAATTATTAGTGTTGCCCGATAGGTATATGCTGTTATTGCGATATCAACGATAGAACTCCCTTTGGGAAATTTTGTAAAGTCACCATTTGTACCAGACAGCTTCCATGCATAATCACCGTTTCCTCCTGCCACCTGAACGCTTATTTGTCCGTCTCCCGCTCCTTTACATGTGATGTTTTTTACGGATACATTTTCTATAGAAATTGGAGTTTGTTCGTTTATAATATATGTCTCCGAGACCCTTGTGTATTCATTTTCATCAGTATTCTTGTCGGCTACGGTTACGGTGTAATCCCCTGCAGAAAGGTTTGTTATACTACTGCTAGAAGCCGTAAATGAAGCATCGCCATCTTTTGTCCAGGTATAGGTGTAATCATTAGAATCGTTTACAAAACCGTCAGAAGCTTCCACGGTAATTGTGCCGTCATTCTTTCCCGCACAGGTCATTTGAGTAACTTTGGATTTATCTATCGAAATGCCTTCTGGGGCTATGAATTCATCCAATATTTCTTCAATAAAACAGCCATTACTATCTTCGATTCTTATTTTAAAATTCCCCTCAGGAACGTTTTGGAGGGTTATGGAAGTAGCTGAACTTTTAACTTCGGGAACGACCGAACTATTATCCAACTTCAATAATTTATAGGTGTAAGGTGATGTTCCCCCTTGGATATAAATGTCTAATATTCCATTTGCTGCCCCTTTGTAAGTTGGCTGTTGAAAAATTTTATAAGCTGTTGGTCCAAATTTAAGTTCACTTGGTGCAGCATTTATAGATTCTTCGACCGTAGAGGGGCTAACACATTCTTTATCAGCAAATACAAGCTTGGCCTCAAATGTATAAGTCGATTCCGGTGTTAAATCAGTAAAAGTATAGGAAGCAGGATTGGTAGATGTGGCCTCTTTCCATTCCCCAAGACCATTGTAGGTGAAATAATAAATACCTCCAGTTTTAAAATCATCCCCTCCAGAAGCCGATACGGTAACACTACCTGTTTCACCGGCGCATTTCGGGTGCGTGACCTGACCCGATGTGATTACAACCGGGGTAGGCGCCTGGATTGTAAAGTTTTCAGAGATCTCACCGCTTTTGACCACAACATTTCCACTGCTATCATCTATAGATTGGTATACCACAAAGTATTCCTGAATTCCACTATTACCATCAATATTTGCCGTAAGTCCAGTAAGTGTTGTTTTGTTATCAGCATCAAAATTGTCAACCTGGTCATCAACATACACTTCCGGAAAACCATTTAAGTTTTCCTTTTCTTTCAATTCCGGGTCTACCAATCTGGCCTCATCATCAAAAAAACTTCTTTGATCGGCATCGTAGACATAAAAACGCATTTTGTAACCTTCTTCCAATTGATCTTCAAACGTGAAAGTCACCTCTCCATCTGTACTGTTAGAGCAAGTGCTGTTTGTTTCTTCAAAAGCTATTATTTTTGGAGAGCAGGCGATTATTTCATAAATGTAAGGCTTAGAATAACTTTCAGTTTCTATATTTAAGTTACCATCTTCTTTGTTTAAAAACTTCATTCTAAACCTAATTAAATCCCCTACTTTAGCATTTGGAACATCTGCTGGAGAAATGTTTAAGTTTTTACTCAAATTCTCTTGTGGTAAATCATCTTTATAATCAGCGGGATTGCTGGAATTAATTGTGTATTCCCATATATGGGTGTAGTTTACGCAAGAATTAATTGGAATATTGATTTTTTCAGATAAACATGACAAATTATTACTCGCAGGAGGCTCTTCGTAAGGAGTAATTTTAAAATATTTGTAAGTTACATCAAGACAACTTGAAAACCAGACCATATTTGAGTAACATACATTGTTAGAGTTATAGGGTATGACCATGTAGCGGTCAGGATCATTAACACATTCTGGAAAATCATCCGCTGGAGCAAATATGGTGGAGGTAACATTAATTTCTGTTAATTTCTCAGGTAAATCTACGATAAAATCTTTCTTCTGGTAATTATCTCCTTCTTGGCTAATAGTACTGCTAAAATAAATTCTTCTTGAACCATTTAATCTTACATCGGCAGTATATGAATTAATAGAATAGGGAGGAGATTGTTTAAGAATAGGATCCTTGAGGGTAACTTCATATTGCACTCTATACTTATACTGCCCGTACCCCCCCCTAAGCCCTAAAAGCACAAAAACACCAATTAATAGTAAAATTCTTTTCATAATCTATTTTTTAAGTTAGTAGATCACTTCTATTTCCTTTATTACTGATAATCCACCACCTTCAGTTACTACTTGCAGCCCGTAGTGGTAGGTGGTATTTATTTCCAATTCGTTATCCTCAAATCGAGAAACTTCTGCATTTAAGGTTTTAAAAAGCTTAATCTTACCTCCTTTATCTGCCCGATACAACTTATACTCAACAACACCTTCTGCTTTTGTATTCCATGAAAGGTTGATAAATCGCAGTTCCCTATTGGCATAACCGTTAAACTTGATTTCCTCTGCCTTTAAGATTTTACTTTCCGTACGAACGGTTACGGGCATTGCGGGTGTGCTTTCCAGCTCGTTTTCATCCAACGCTGTTACCGTGTATTGGTAATGTTTGCCGTTTTTAATTGTTTCATCAATGTAAGAAGTCGATAAGGTATCCAATATTTTTAATTGCTCCCATTGTTGTAATTCACTTGTCAAATCTTTTCGGTAGACAGCGTAATTCACCACATCTTTACTGGAACTCCCAATATATTTTAATTCAACCCCGTTTTCTGAAATTTTATAATCTTCAATAACAGGAGCTGAAGGCGCCGACAAATCCGGTTTCTCCAAAGTTAGAACTTCAGAAAAACCAGAAGCATTGTAGCGCTGGTCTTCTGCCAGTACTTTGTAATAAATATATTCATTAAGATTATTTACTGGAATGGTATCTACAAATTGATTTTCTTTATATACATAATTAGTGATTTGTGTAAACTCGGCATTTTTGGTATTGGAGCGATACACCCGATAACCTGCCAAATCGGGTTCTGTGTTTTTCTCCCAATTCAACTTTACAACCCCGGTAGTATCAATCTCCCCTACCAAGAGTTTTGGAGGCGTTGGCGGAATGGAGTCCACGGGTTGTACAATAGCTGCAAAGGACGGGTTTTCACTTCCGTTTTTCCCAATCGCAACTACTTTAAAATAGTTTATACGCTGTAACTTATTATAAGTTGCTTTTCTGGTTTGTGGAGAAAGATTATCTATTACCGTTTCAAAATTACCCGTAGCCGTATTGGATCTCCACAATTGAAATCCGTTTATTTTGCTTTCACCTTCTTTGGGAAATTCCCATTCAATAATCGCAGTTTCGTCATTTATAACATCTTTAAAAGTGATATGCGGATTGTATTTTAAAATTTCCCTTCCTTCACCTTTTAGAACCTCACTTGATGGCCCCACTTCCCCAAAAGATGTAATTCCTTTTACCCTGTAGTAGTATGTTTTATTATTGGCAATGGAGTCGCCTATAAAAAGGGAGAGGCTGGGATCTTCTGTGTTTTTTTCAGCATTAAAAATGGGCTCTGAATTTAACTTTTTAAATGTATTTCCATCCATGGATCTCTCCACCTGATAATTTGTATAGGTTTTTTGTAACAGACTGAAATTCCAACTCAACTGTGCTTCCTTATCTCCAAAGACAACCACAAAATCAACGGGTTTTGGTAGTTCTTCAAACATATCGGTTCCTGCGTATACTCCGCCTTCCTTAATTTCCAAAAGCTCAGGATTGGCAATTTTAACCCGGTAAAGATAGCGCTCACCTGGAATTACATTTTTATCTTCCAAACCAAGTCCGGCCAACTTTGCTGCCTCATAACTGCGTTCTGCTGCCAATAATGCAAATGTAAAACGCCTTTGCTGTTGCGAATTAGCTTCCATTACAGCATCCAACCCTACTTGTGCTGAAACGTTAAAGTTCTTTCCATAGAGTGCCTGTGCCAAAATTGCCGCATTGTTATCCGCTTTCGCCAAGGTTTCCCATTCCATTAAAGGCGCTGGTTGTATCGGGGATTGATTCAGTGTAATTGTTTCTAAAGGAATTACCGCCTCACCATTTCGAGAAATTGTAACCCTTTCTACATAGTATCCAATATTATTTGCCTTCTTCCAGGCATAGGGTTCGTTTGGTGCCCATCTCAACATCACTTTGTTTTCTAATGATCTTGCAAGTAACTTAATTTCGGGCGGTTCTATTTCTTGGGAAAACACAAATGGACTTCCTAAGCAAAAACAGGCTATTGCTAAAAGTATTACGTAAATGTTTTTTTTCATCTTCTTAATCATTTTCATAGTCAATATCGTATCCCGCTAAATGAATCCCTCCTGGCGTTCTGTAGTACAGTTTTGCCTGAAATTTCCCCAAAGGCAGTATCGGGAAGGTTCCATTCATTATGTAATTATACTTATCGTAAAAAGCTTTACCTACTTCTCCATCTGCATATTTATTGGTAATTTCATAACGTAAGTGTACAAAGTCTTTATTGTATTGATAAGGTAAGTTGTACACGAAAGGAATTCTATTTTTCACCCAATACGAATTTGGATTCTCAAGATATTTGGTCATATAGTAATTAGATAAATAAAACGACCGTACAGGAGGCAATCCTAAAATTTTTTCATCTCTATCTACGCGGATGGTGGCATCTAATGGATATTCTTCATACACTAAAGGATATACTTTCTTCTTGTAATAAGAATCTTTTAATTCTGCCTGGGCATGGACCAATGATTCCCCGTTGGTGAGCGGCACCCCTACCAATTCTGCCTTTTCGAAAATTTCATAATTTTCTACCGCTAGGGATAAAGAGTGAACATTCGAATAAATAAAGTTGGTAACATTGCTTGTTTTTTTAAAAGAACTCACCTTATCTTTAAACGAATCGTGTTCACTTGTATGCAATACAAATTTTAAAATCGATTTAGGTTCTCCATTGGCCACCTTTACATCGGCTGCCTTTTTACTTGTTATTGTGGCACTGGCAGCAGCATTTTGATTGGATGTTTTACCAGAATCTTTATCAAACCAACTTGTATCGCCACTTCCCTCATCAAAGTTTATTTCTGTTTTCTCTAATACTACTTCATTTTCTATTTTTTGACCGGGAGGAAAAGCAACTAAATTGAATTCATAATTGGTATTGGTATACATTTCTGGAATATCGAAAAACACGGTATTGTTAGGTATATCCACTTTAATGTCTGTTCTTCTTACCATTCCGGTAGCTGCCTTAAACTCTCCTTTAATAGTATAATCTCCATTAAAGAGGTAATCTTGAAAAGAGTTCATCCGTACGTAACCACGATCGTATTCCTTCGGATAAAAATTCTTTTGCTCTTTGAAAGGATACATATAAGTAATATTTTCAAACGGAATGTAATCAGGTGCTTTATCCGTTTTAAAAGATATTTCCCGTTTTTCGGTAATCATTTTTCCGCTATCGTTTGTAAGGGTTACAAAAGAACCATTTTTATATTCGTCAAAGCTTACCTCAACAATTACTTTTACTGTGTTTTCTGAAGGCAATGATAGTTTAGGTTTAAAGGTAACGGCATCGTTGGTATCGTTAAATTCTATTTCACCGCTAAGCTCTTTACCTTCGGAAAAAAGTTTAAATTGTTTTAGTTTTAATCGGAAGGTTCGTTGTCCTTCATCCAACTCCAAAGTAAAATTCTCGTTTACCGGATAATTGAAAACTGCTTGCGGACCTGTAAAGACTGATACTTTGCTGGAGTTATCCGATGGTTTTACATCGGCTATCATAGGTACGCCCAGTTCTTGAGCCATATTTTCCATAATACATTCTTCCCCGAACTCCACATGAAGCCTGTATCTTCCTTCTACCATGCCCCCCAGAATACTATAATACATCCCTACATAACCTTCGATATAAACCGGATTTGGAAATTGGCCGCGCAGCAAAGCTGCTACCCCGGCTTCGATAATAGGAAACTTACCCTTTATGAAAAGTAAATCTACTTCAACCCCAAATTCCCCGTATAGATACGCATAAATCTGCCCCATAGAATACCAACCGTTATTTCCAACAGGACCGCTTCTCCCTACACATTTTGTATTGGCATAATAAGCATGCATCACGTCGAACCCTGCTCCTGCTTCGATAAATGCGTAGAAAATACCTGCATTGAAATTCTTGCGATACACAAAATTCAATCCGAAGGCAAAGCCCCTCCCTGCCGAAAGCTGATTCTCTTGACGATTGCTATCCAAGATATCATCACCCAAAATTTGTAGAACTCTTGGATGTGGTGCCACCTGAGAGGGTAAGTTATCCCCGGTCATAAAATAACCCCCAATCTCAAATTCTTCTGGTGGAATGGAAAATAAAATTCCTAAACGGTTTACGGGGGTTCCTACGTGTAAATACCATTCATCAGGACTGTCGTGAATTACTGCATAACCTGCACGATTCGAAGGCCCTGTACCTCGAATACCTGCTAAATCCACATAGACCTCAAATTCTCCGTGGAAAGTATTTGTTGTAAAATCTTTTTCTATCCCGACGTAAACCCCAATACTACCATTTTGTGCCACTTCGGCTAATGGTATAGCTTCCTTACTAGCCGGCAGTACATTTCCACTTGCGAGTAGTTTGTCTATTTTTTCCTTATTTTTCTCATAAAACTCTTCAGCTCTTTTAAAAGTTTTCTCCAGTGGCCCGAAGCCTGCATTGGCAGGGGAATTCGTAGTTTTTTCGTCCCCCATAAAACTACCTTCTCCAGTAAATGAAATCCTATTCAATCCGCCGTAAGTATTAAATTGCATTTCCAGAAAAGCTTTTCCACTAAAAGTTGTTTTATTTGGAGTGCCAATTGTAACTCCCGCACGCAAACCAAGACCATAGTTTTCGTCTGGGATATATGTAGTTTCCGAAGGTGTAAAATTATCTCCCGAACCAACCTCCCGGCGCATTCGGTTTGAAACCCCTCCTAAAAAAGAATTGATAAGAAGCTTTCCTCCGCCGCTCTCTTTATTATCTGTCCAAACATCTACAAAATAATAGCGGAAGTCTTTAGCACCAAACATAGCCTTTGCATTGGCATCAAAACTTAAGGCATCAATAGAAAGAGACAATTCTCCTGCAAACCCATCTCCATAAGTGGGATCATCTTCCATAACCTCTAAGCCCCCTTTAAGGTGCATTCCACCTTTTTTTACATCTATTTTTGCCCCTTTTAGTTTTACTGTCTCGTACTGCCATTTATGCACTGATTCTCCCGGTGCTAGTTTCCCAATAACAGCTAAAGATGTGGTTGCGCTAATATCCGGAGCAAAATTTACCGTGAGATCAAAAGACAATCCTACGCGGTCTTCGGGTGGGGTAATAAGGTTGAGATCATCTATGGTTACTGGAAAATTCATCAACCCGAATTCCTTGTCATATTTAAATTCTGTAACTTTTACCAACGGTTTTCCTGGTTCGGTATTTAATTCCAATTGTTTAAATTCAATCCCCACAAACTGTATCATCTTTTCTTCGCTACCATTCGCGGTGTTCGGAGCTTCTTGGCCTAAATTGGCACCGATACTCAATCCTCCAGTTAAATTGGCAAAGGGATATACTTTATCTTCCAACACTTTTACACCTACACTGGAATTCTTTTTTAAATTCATAGTCCCGGAGAAGAGTGGTGCTGGATAATTTTTATCTTCTGCTAAGGTAACGGCCAGTCCGTATTCCTGTGGAGCAATCCAACCGTGATATCCCATGGGTTCTTCAAAAGTAGGAACCAGTATTGCTCCTTTTAACGAGCCGCCTTTTAATCCGTTCATGGCTATATTAACACTAACAGAATCTATTCCAAACCCCCATTTATCGGCAGCGCCTTCTTCTAATGGTAAAATATTTTTTCCATGAAAATATCCTGAAATACCATAACTGTCTATCACCAAGTTTTTAGCGCCAAAACTTATACGCTCTTGATTGTTTTCCCTTCTTTTGATTCCTTTTGGAAGGGTAACGGACACTTCTTCCGCATAAAAACCTCTCCATAAATTAGGATCGCTTGAAGCATATACATCTCGATACTCATCGGGAAAAGTTAGATTGGGAGCATTCTTAAAGTCACTTAAATCCAAAACAGCTCTTTCTACATGAAAGCCCCAACCTTTAAAGCCTGTCATCTCGAAATCGGGAATAGAAACATCGAGCAAGATGTCGTTCCAACCGGCCGCCTTTACGCTAAACGAGGTTTCTACGTAACATTTATCATCTAAATTCTCGTTATTGGTATCGCTGCCGCATACATAATTACCTTGTTTGTCTATCGGCAACAATATTTTACGTGATACCCGAAAATTTCCCTCCAATGAGATCTCTTTTAAACCACTACAATCGAACTCAACAAACGACTTTTCCCCAAAACTACCGCTTTTTAGATCTACACCGCCTTTAAGAGTGAGCAACCAATTATCTCCATTAATTGGAATTGGCACATCGCCAAGTAACACCAAGCGCATATCGCCTATAATAGCACCGTCGTGGGAAAGTTTTATACCCTGCGCTCCAAAATAAAGTTCTTTTTCCTTTTGCGGAATGGTAAGCTTTGCCCAAGCATTAAACTCGGCGTACTGTGGATGGAATTGTACTTGCGTTATTGCGAGTTCTACCGCATTGCCAGAAGTAGAGTCTGTTTTACCCCCCAAACCTACTGGCAGCTCTAACAATTTATCACCTGAAATAATATCAACTATATTGCCTAACTTTTTGACTTTTTCAAAAGCTGCTTTTGCTTTTTCAATAAGTGCTTTAACATCTTGTTCTTGTGGAAAATTTTTGTCAAGATAGTCTTTGTTAAACTCCGGACTCATATCAGCAAATGATTGGTAGAAATTTTTGTTTGCCACCAATTGGTTATCAAGCTCGGGGAAGCTTTTAAATACCTTTTGGGTAGTTTCTTCTTTTTTAGTTACTATGCCCAAGATATCGGTATTGTACTTCGCCACATTTTCCAAATGAGCAAGTTGTTTGTTTATTCGAGCCGCACGCAACGTATCGTGCTCCTTTGCTGAAACAAGCGTGTCCTTGCCAGTACGGGCCTGTACTGAGACAACCAATAATAGTAAAAGTAGGATTAGGTAGTTTTGGTTCATAGTTTATAAGTCGTTTTTCATTTTTTAATTGGAGTCTTCTGACATCCCCCCGGCCCCCTTCAAAGGGGGACTTTAATTGTTGCACTGTTCAGCTCCCCCTTTGAAGGGGGCCGGGGGGATGTCATGTTTCATTTTTTAATTCGTTTACCGTTTCTTCTATCGCTAGCAGTACACTAAACATCTGTTTCTTTACTGCTCCATCGCTAAATCTTAAAAAGTGTACGCCTAATTCTTCCAATACATTCTGTCTCTTAGAATCATATTCATATTTATTATCGTGGCTACTGCCGTCTATTTCTATGGCCAATAGCAATTCGTGGCAATAAAAGTCCACTATGAATTGGTTTATCGGCACTTGTCTATGAAATTCCACACCATAAGCTTTTTTATTTATCTTCTGCCACAGTAAAATTTCAGATAAAGTACTGTTGTTACGCAATTGCCTTGCGTATTCCTTTAGCTTTGGGTTATATGGTATGAGTTTGTTTTTCATATTTTCTAATTATCCCCTTGGGGGGATTTTAGGGCTGCTTTACATCCCCCTAAATCCCCCTTCAAAGGGGGACTTTAATTGTTGCCCTGTTCAGCTCCCCCTTTGAAGGGGGTTGGGGGGATGTCAACTTTTTCTATATAATCCTACAGCCTCCAACAACTGCGGCGTTTCTTTTAAAGCAATGGCTGCCATAGCATAGTATTCCCGCATCCAGTTTTCCATTTGCCCCAAAGCTTTGTCCTTTTGTTGGGTGGCATCTTGGCTCTCCCCTTCTTCCCGTGCATAATCTGTTCTTGCCTTTTTTGTAGCCTCTATAAGTTCTATGGTATCTGTTATTTCTTTCTCTGTTAGATTGTACATAAGCAAGTCCTTTTTTATAGCAGCGTTGGCTGCATCTGTAAGGACATTATAAAACTGTTCCATTTGCTGCATAAGGTTATGGTAGGCCACTGCTTTTCTTCCTACTACCTTTAATTTAGCCTGTACCTCTGGTTGATTGCGAAACTTAGCCTTTGCTTTTTTGCGGTGCTCGCCATACAGCTTTTGCAATTGGTTATAGTTTTTCTCGAAAGCCTGGTACGCATCCCGGGACTCGCGGTCTTCTTTTTTATTTTGTTCCCAAGCTTTTACGGTGTCTTCATACAGTTTTTGGCCCGCTGCCATTTTTTTGGTGTCATACCCAAATTTAGCAGTTTGGGCAGCTATTTCTTTTTGTGCTTGGGTATTGGTAATGGCCGTTTGCCATTGTGCCAATAAGGCGGTTTCGGATTGTTTTGATACTAAGGTCATGGTTGGTTGTTTTTAATTATTGATTCTTTTATAATTTCTTTTTTTATTAATTCTCTACTCCGTTTTGTTAGAATTCAACTCCGAAGCATTCTTCTTATGCTCCGCAACATTCAAGCTGGGTTCCGTATCGTTTATTATTTGTCCCGCAACGTTCCAGTTGTATTCCGCAGCTTTCAAGTTCAAATCCGTACGGTTTATCTTCTGTTCCGTAAGGTTCATTATGAGTTCCGTATTGTTATTCTTTGATTCCTCAATATTCATCTTCTCAAAAAATTATGGAACTTATAGTTACTGATCATATCTTTTGTCCCCTTTTATATTCCTTAACTCCACAAGATGCAATCGTACGGTAGCAGGGTTTCCATTGGAACTTGTTAATTCTGCTTTGCGATCTTTTCACCTCCTATTACTGCTCCCCGCTCCCTAAAGTCTTTCTGCAGTAGGTAGCCTTGAATAGCAGAATATTTCTATTGTTTAATATTCTTCATCAAACTCAATCCTTAGTATAGTTAAGATTTCTCCTAATAGATTTAAGCCTTCCCAAGTTTCTCTTGAATAAGCTTTTATATTATCCGCTTTTAAGCCAATTCCCCATATATTATCGTTAGGAGAAGCTTCAACAAGTGTGGTCCCGCGTGTTTTAAGAAGTTCCTCTTTTAAATACAAATTTTGTTCAAACTTTGCTCTGTTTCCCTCGAGTACTATTTGACTTCTATAGAACCTCCATACTTCTTCATTAAATCCGGAAACATTTCTTCCAAGCTCTTTAATCTTCCGAACATTATTTGTTGACATTATTTTTTTTGCTGACTCAACATCAAGAAAAATAATTGCTTTATGATACATCATAAATTGCTCGGCAGAAGAATACTCCTGAACATCAGAAGGAAACTGATTTTGTAGAACATATTCTCTTTTCAATTTATTCATCTGTACACCTTGTATTAAACATGTAGAGGCAGTGAATTTTGATTTATGCCATTGAGAAAAAGGAGATGTTGTTTCCCAAAAAAAAGTGAACTTTTCTATATTTTTTATCGAAGAATAATGTTTGACTAATGATGTTACATATTTCGATTTTGCAGATAACTCATTTTTTAAAGCAAATACAATTTGTTCTTCTAAGGTAATACCTTCAACACCTCTCTTATTAATAAAGTTTTCATGATCGTCAAGAATTGATTGTTTCTTTTCTTCATTGGTAAGTAAAGACCATTCATAATTCCTTAGGTCATTATAATAATTATACCTTTCTTGTCTCGAAAGGTCTCTAAGTTGTTTTTCAGTTAGCTTTATCATAATTCTGTCATTTCAATAATATATCTTATTGTTCCATCTGATTTTGTAATTGTCGATAAATTATCTATTCGATATTGTCCATTTTTATTCAAAATAATTTCTTCTTGTACAAAATAGCATTTAGAATTATTTGAACATAAATTTTTACCATAATCTGAAATTTCATCTATATCAACTCCTGTCTTAGATTGAATTTCAAACATTACCTCACTCTTATCTGGAGCTTTAAACCGATTAATAAAATCATCTGCAACCTTTTCTAATTTACTTGTTGATTGAAAAGGAGGAATAGTTAATGTTTTCGAATTAGACTCCCAAGCATTCAAGAATGGTTTTAAATGCTCTGGCGATAGGTTGCTACCTCTATAAACCTTTCCGATGAAGCCTTTTGTTAGTCTCATTTTATTCAGACCTGATTCAATTAAATTTATCCAAGACTGCTGAACGGTAGTATAACCATTATTATAAGCAGCAACTGTTAACTCAAAATTATTAACTGTATATCGGTGGATTGCCGATACTTCATCTAGATTTGCGCCTGCCGCATATTGCATCAAGTTATTTTTTTGCACTAAATTCTTAGACTCTATTGCTCTGTTTATTGAATAAAAGTTTGTGATATCAGCATAATCAACCGCCTTAACCCCAACCTCTAACTCATTCCTTACTGGATTCCCCTCTGGATCTACCGTATAAACCTCAACCCCTTTAATGTTTACCTCAACGTTTTGTTTACCGAAGAACTTTTGAGCATTCTCCCCTTTTAAAACAGCTTTGGTATTGGGTTGAAATGCAGGTAGAATTTTTTTTATATTTTCTGTTATGTTGGTATTGTTTATAAAATCGTCTATCGAATTAATTGGTACATTTTTGTTTACCACAAATACCATTTTATAACTTCCATCTGGCAACTCCGTAAGTATTGTAGGCCGAATATTACCGTTTTGTCCAGGAAAAAAGAGTTCTACATTGACACCTACATTTTTAGTTCCAGAATTGAAATTGATTCTTTGAAACTCAATGTCTGAAATGACATCTTTAGTAAGATTCGCTAAAGAATAATCAGGTATGGATTGCTTAACATTTTCAGCATATTTTGCTTCAACATCAAGCTTGATCCCAATTAATCTTTTATCATTAATATCAAAAGCGTCTTTTATCTCATCTAAATAATCTTTAAAAGCCTTTAATCCTTCAACTCCTGTATCATTAAGAATTTCGCGGTAGCCTTTAATAAACATTTTAGGGTTGTTTTTTGCCACGCGATAAATTTTTGACACTACCGCTCCCCCCGTTTTTAAAATAGCTCCCAAAAATACTTGGTCAATAACATCATCTTTACAGGCGATTAGGTCAAAATTGTACTCCGAAGCATCATACCATTTGTCATTATTAAACTCCAGCCCTCCAGTAATACAAGTCAGAATTAGCTCACTACGCATGTTTAAATCATAGATTGCAACAAAAATATCTTGAGCTAAACTAAATTCATCAATATTTTCAATCGCTTTCTGCATTCTTACGTAGTTGTCATCGGAATAAGAGTTTTCATCGAAATAGTAATTAATTACAGCCTGAACTACTATGTTCGTAATAGCGGCTTCAGAGACTTGCCTAACTTTTTGAGCTCCATACTTTTTTATTAGAAACTTTCCAACATCATACAATAAATACTCGCCAACTATAGCTGAGGCTGGTATCGCCATAGCTCCGTACAGCATAGTGTTAACTACCATACGTAGTTCTTGAGCAAATTGCGTGTCGCCTATATAATCTCCTTCAAGTTCTTCAATATGATATAGTATACAAGGATTTTTTTCTATTACCTCTCTCCATATCCTATCTTGGTTAAGATACTTTTGATATTCTGGTTTGGCTAGTAGTTCTTGACACTCTTTATAATCAATATCTTTCCCATAGTAATAATCATTTAAACTCCTTACTACACGTTCAATTTTAATTTCGGCATCTGTACCGCCAAGAGTTGCAGAAATATTTAAATATCTTACTTTATACTCTCCTCGATTAAAATCGCTCTTTTTAGGGTGGTATAGCGTATAGGTTTTATAGAGCTTTACATTTTGGGTTATTGTTTTAGTTTCCTTGCTGAGAATAGTGCGCTCCTCGAAATTGGTAAAGGGCATAAAAACATCCCCTTTAGCGGAATTGGACAATTGTGACTCTTTATATATTCTTACTATTGTGCTGTTCAACATTTTTTTATAATCCCGAAACAGCTTGACCACATGTTCTTTATCAGAGCTGTTTTCCAGTAACTGGTTTATGTAGAATTCTTGTAAAGTAAGTGTATTATAGTCCGAGGGGAAAATCGGTGTTATGAGTTTAGAAGTATAATCTGTAAACGCCACATATACATCAGCCTTGTTGCCTTTATTTACCTCTTTTAACAATTCATTTAAATTGGAAAGATATCCAGAGGTAAACGATCTATTAGTTTCATCCTTCACATACTCCAAATCCCCTAAAGTACCTCCAAGAATATAGATATACCAATTCTTTTCATGCTTTCCATGCGTATCATTATAAGTGTTTTCTTCATATAATGAATTGACTTGTTCTACGGCGTGTCTTACCAAGTCGTCTTCACGGTTATTTGCATTTATCCCAAGGCTTGTAAGAGTAAAGATTAATAATGCAATGTATTTTACAATAGTATTCATACTTACTTTTTTTGATAACGTTTTTTATATATTTTAAAACACATCCAAAGTGTAATCACTAAAAACATCCCTCTAATAACTAGATACAACCAAAAGTGATCTTCACCTATTTTCCATATAAACCATCTTAAAAGTCCACCCATTTTACTTTTCCAACTTCCTCCACTTTCGGTTGGGTTAATTTCTTCATGAAAAAAACCATCATATCCTAAAAACACAATAAAGGCTACGACTCCAATAAAGGAATACACTTCTATGTTATCTTTTTCTTTTTGCTTCATATTTTAAACCGCATTTTTAACTAAAATAGAAGCAAAAACAGTTCTTAATTCTCCTTTCAGATAATCAATTACAGATCTATTTGTGTCACCATTTTCTAATCGAGTATTTATTTCTTTGAACAAATCAACCCCAATAGCTTTTGATTGTTTAATAAGGCTTGTCATTTTTTCACCAGAGGTTTCTTCTGTACTTAAAACTTTCGCAAATAAATAAACACCTATCCTAATCTCTATTTCGTTTAACTCTTTTTGGAGCGTGTTATCACTTTCAGTTTTGATTACCTCCTGCATTTCGACAGACTCCACCAGGTAAAAATCCTTATCCTCAACGGCATAATCCTCTGTTATATTATTGTAGATTTCTTGATAAAGTGTATTCATGGCTTCTTCATCATCTCTACCTTCCCGGTACAATTCCGTAATGGCTTTTTTTAACAGATCTACAAACTCTTCTTTCACATCGTCCAGCTTTTTATTTGCTTCATTTAAACTGGATTGCGCTGCATTAAAATCATTGGTAGCGTTCTCGGCACCCTGAGTATCGCCAGATGTAATTGCATTATCATACTTAGTTTTTGCCTCTGCCATCTGTGTTACAGCCTCCTCCATTTGTTGCTTTATTTCTTTAGGGATACTTTCATTATCAATATTTTCACCCATTGCTTGGGCCAATGCATCAATATTTGCCCTAGTAGTTTTATCTATATCCAAATTCAGCAATTCAGTAACAACCTCCTTCACACTACCCGCAAGATCCCCAACGGCCTCCACCGCATCCGCCACATCATCAATCGCCTGATCTACATCCAAAATATTCTTCATACTTGGATCATACTTCGTAATCACCATTCCTTCGGCGAGCTGGTTATCGGTATTTACAAAAACATTGGTAAATTCTACCGCTACCTTTACACTGTTTAGGTAAGGGATGGTAACATAGCCCTTCCCGGTAAACCTACCGTTGCTGCCGCTTACCTCTCTTACTTTTACGGGAAAATCCCCTGCTTTGAAGACGTCCCCTTTTTTAAGTTCGTTTAACGGGGTTTGATTATCGAGGTCTATTTGTGAGGGTATCCCACAGTTATACAGTCCGGCCTCATCGTTGGCAATAAAAGTAGTTAAGGTTTTTACGGGGGAATAATCGCTGGTAACCAATTGGCATTCTTTGGCTACTTGATATTCGTATACGGTACCGGGACGTAAATCCCAAAGGGTAACCCAATTGGCAGTAGAGCGCGAAGTAAACCACTGGTTGTTTTCTCCTTTTTCTCGATATCGAACGGTAAACTCTGTAATATCGGTAGAAAAATCGTCCCAATAGATATTGGCCTCACGCATGCCTTTTACTTCGTGGGTTACATTTATGGGGGTTGTACATGGGGTGGCGTTTACGAAAAAGAAAATTTCGCTATATCCTTGGTTTTTAAACAGCCCTATTTCTTCATCGCCTTGTTTTGCCTTTGCCCGTACACGCCACGCATATCTTTTATTATCCAGTAACATGGGGTCTGTAGGCCCGTATAGGTAACTTGTTTTATTGGTGGTAACGGTAAATACGGGAGGCGAACTTAAAAATGCCGCTTGCGGATCTACAACATTGTCCCAAACTTCTACAATGCTTAATTCGTACTCTGCATTGGTTACGTTTATTTGCCTAGGTGTCCATTGAAAAACAATATTCTGTGGGTTTTGTTGCTGAATAGCCTTTCGATTCTGTGGGAACACCAAGAAAGGAGGTTCGTTTTGAAAAATATAAGTGGTTGCACAGCTTTTTTGGGAGATTCGGTTTCCACTGGCCACATCGTAAACTTCGAAACAAAATTGATAAGAGCCCTCGGGTATTGGCTGCCCATACGCCATGGCACTAATGCCGGTTATGTTGGGATATTGAAAATAAGGTGCAAGTTCTACATTGGTAAGTACCAAAGGTATTCCCCCTTCTAAAAAAAGTGGTGTTGCACCGCTTACTACATTATTACTTTGAAAAGAAATCCCGTTCCCTTCGAAATACGTTTTTAAGCGTACCTCTCTATTGGCAATGTTTAAATCGTTTAATACTATTTGTACTTGTAAGGGTCCGTTTATAAGGGATGCATCTGCATACGAAGAAAAATAGATAGGTGCCGGTTGCTTTACCTGTGGTGCTACAGTTACCGGGAAGGTTTGGGCACCACCTACCAGACTTAACAATAGGCAAAGGACTAGGAGTAGGTTCTTTTTCATAAGTAGGTTCTCACTAATGGAGGTTAGTTTTGTTTTACACTTACGCTCAACTAATTTTTTTAAACTTGATATAGAATATACAGCTCCAACCATTATCATTGCTCTGTTTTTTCTATATACTTCAACTCAAAATCGTTAGGGTCTACTACTTCGAGCGATTTTTTATAGTAAAAATCAATCATTTGCAGCTCCAAATATAACTTAATTTTCTCAATATCATTGGTTTCCATGAATATTTTATAGGATTTATTCGCTTCTTTGTTTTTAAATTCGGCGAGTAATTCATCGGGATCCATTACGTCGTTTATGGAATTATAAGTGTAAATCTCTCCTTCCATCCAACGGTGACCCACCATTTTTTGTTGGCGTGCCAGTAATTCTTTTTGTTGTAATTGGTAATCTTCTAACAATGCTTTCTCTTCGGGGGAAAGGTTATTGAGATCTTTTCCCTTAAGTGGGTGTGCATCTAAATCTACCTTAAGCCCAACGAAACCTTTTTCCAATTGATAATCTATTCTTCTCATATCCCGCTTCAACTTATTGATGGTTTGAAAAATCAATTGATCGTACATTTGCAAGAAATCGTTGAAACTGTAAAGTTCTTCTAAAAAGGTAATGGCGTGCTCCTTGTAAGGTTCTGCCCTTTCTTGATCGCGTACGGTTTCGAACAGCAAGTTAAGTTCGTTTTGTTCAGAGAGAGGAATGTTATCAAATTGGCTGCTATTCCGTACGTTGTTCAATTGGTCGGTTACTTCCGTTAAAGTTCCGCTATAGGTAACATCGCGGTACCTAAACCGTACACTTGGCTCGTTGTATATTGGGTCGCGCTCCCTACGGTTTAAATTAAGTTTAAAATTATCGAAGGTATACGAATAGGTAAGCGTAGCGGTAAAATCATTAGCCTTTTGAGTAGGATTGTTGCGAAATAGTGATAGAAAATTCAAACTTAAATTATGTTTTTCCATATAGACATAACTGCCGCCCAATCGAAAATTATAAACACTCCCCTGCCGGTCTCCATTGCTATAAGTAGCATTATAGGAACTGGAGAAATTAGTTCGTAATTTTTTATCAAAAAACATTTTCCCAACGGCCAGTGTTGGCCCCCAAGTAAGCGATTTATCTACGGCCACCGTGTTATAGGAAGCATTCCCGGCAAAAGAAACATTCATACCCAGAGGGATGTACCCTATGGTGTAGGCAGCAGAGCCATTGTAAAAAGTATTCTCCCCGCCCTCTACGGTTTCTCCCTGTTGTTGATTTATGGAGTTTTGATAAACCATATTTATATTGATGGTTTTATTTTTTTCTTCGGAAGCCAATAAATTATAGTTTGCTCCAAGATTTGCGTTTTGCGAAACCTGCCGATAATTGAGGGTGTCCAAATTTTCAAATTCTGAAACTTCATTGATATAATCAAATTGATCTCGAATGTTGGTATACGACTGAAAATTAGAATACGATCCGTTGAGTGCTAGTTTTTCTGAATGTGTGTAATTTAAATTTAACGAACCTACCAACCTTTGAAGCTCTGAACTTTTTTGTTTATCTAAATTATCCCGTTGGAAACCAGTGTTCACAGCTACGTTCAACTTATCGTTAAATATAGTCTGACTAGCGTTTAAGGTAATGTTCTCCAAATCGTTATTAAAATAATAGGCTCCCAGTGTTTTATAATCTGGGTCTATACGCTCATAAGCAACCCCTAAAGAACCATTTCCAGCAGGGTAATCGAAGCTGGCATTTAAAGCAGAGTAATATTCGGTAGTTATATTTTCATTGAGCAAAAAAGAAAGCATGCCCTTCTCACCACGTTCATCGGCCAATCGAGTATCTTCGGTAACTCCAGAAATAGCGTACTCCACCCTAAAATTACCTCGGTCGAATAGTTGCATATTGGTTTCAATACTTACCACCGCATTTTCTTTGGGCGCTAATTCTATATCTGCTGGAAAAGGAACGGATAATGAATTTTCGTCGTCTTTTGCATGGAAGTAAATTAAACCGATTTCGAATTTATTGAAATCGTATGCTGCCTTTGCTCCATAACCCATACGCTGGTAGGCTACTATTCCCTCAGGCACATTAGGATCATATTCGGTGGCCTTTAAAAATCTTCCGTACATAGCGCTTACTTTAAATGGCTTATCCGGTGGGGTAAGTTCTATTCCTGCCCCAGTAAATTGGTGTCCGCTTAATGTATACGGAGAAAAAGTCATGGCTACATCTCCAATATGCGCCGTTATCCATTTATATGAAGGATGTAAACTAAGCCTATTAAAATTAAACGGATTTGGAAAATTGAAATCTTGATTGGAATACGTAAAGGAAAGTGGAATGTTATAAACCCCGGCAATGTTAAAATTTAGATTACCATTTAAATAATACGTAAACGGTTGTCTATTGGCTGTCCCAGAATAGTAAACTCCATTGGCAGAAATACCCCCATTATAGCGTACCAGTTTGGCCTTACCCAACTGATCCAAATTTATACTTTGCCCATAGCAAATACTCGAAAACAAGCATAAAAAGAGTAGTAGTCTTATCAAGTTTCTTCTGTTTAGGGGCGGTAAATATATTAATATTTATTAATTATTTGTTAAAATAAAGGTTTTTTTCTATGAAATACACTTTTAATTAATGAAGATTATTTGTTTCGTTTTATTTAGAAAGTTTACCGTGCTGGGCATTGCGTGGTTAGTAAAGAACCATAGCCGTAGTATTTAATGCCAAAACCGGCCTTTTCCTCTCTATATCCTGTCGACCAAAGAGGGAGACATCACAAATAATTGTTTACCAAACACAATACGACTTCTCTACAAGCGTCGTTTGTTCTGCATTGAAATGACAGTCGATGACAAACTAATATCTAGAAATTCTTTCTTTGTACCTTGTACATAATACTTTGCACTTCTTTTTACTTCTTATTTCGGTCACTAAAATCCCGGTGTTCTTTTTTGTAGAGTTCGCTTTCTGGAAGGTTTTTAAAATACTCGTAGGTGCGTTGCATCCCTTCCGTTCGGGAGACTTTGGGTTGCCAGCCTAGAATTTCTTTGGCTTTGGTAATATCTGGTCTTCGTTGGGAAGGATCGTCTTGCGGTAACGGTTTGTAAATAATTTTTTGATCGGTTCCAGTAAGCTTAACAATCTCTTCAGCAAACTCTTTTATGGAAATTTCTGTAGGGTTGCCAATATTTACCGGATCATTATAATCGCTCATTAAAAGTCTGTAAATCCCTTCAACTTGATCGTCGACATAGCAAAAGGAACGTGTTTGACTCCCATCTCCAAATACGGTTAAATCTTCGCCGCGAAGCGCCTGACCAATAAAGGCAGGGATAACACGACCGTCGTTAAGTCGCATACGGGGCCCATAAGTATTGAATATCCGTGCGATTCTGGTATCTAAATCATGAAATCTATGGTAAGCCATGGTGATGGACTCCATAAACCGTTTGGCCTCATCGTAAACGCCCCTAGGCCCTACGGGACTTACATTGCCGTAGTATTCTTCCGTTTGGGGATGCACTAGGGGATCTCCATAAACTTCAGAAGTAGAAGCTACCAAAATCCTTGCTTTTTTATCTTTTGCCAGTCCCAGCAAATTATGGGTCCCCAACGCCCCTACCTTAAGGGTTTGTATCGGGATTTTTAAATAATCTATAGGACTTGCAGGCGAAGCGAAGTGTAATATATAATCTAATGTTCCAGAAACATCCACGTATTTAGTGACGTCGTGATGAATAAACTCGAAGTTTTCATTACTCCGTAAGTGTTCTATATTTTTAAGATCTCCAGTAATAAGGTTGTCCATTCCAATAACGTACAACCCTTCTTTCATAAATCGATCGCACAAATGAGACCCCAAGAACCCGGCAGCTCCGGTAATTAAAATACGCTTCTTTTTCAAGGTAATTAGTTTTGAAAGCGAAGATACTTAAAAATTTGTTTTATCCTTTTTTCGTCTATTCTACAAAAACAATATCATCTAGATAGATTTATCCTGAAAAAACGTTCTCTATGGGAGATTGCCACAGCCCGCAAAAAAGTGGGCTTCGCAATGACGTTCAAGGATTATAATTAAGTCACTGCGAACGGGCAACGAGCGCGGCAGTCTCTCAAAGTTAATTCCTGCTTACAATGGGAGATTGCTACAGCCCGCAAAAAAGCGGGCTTCGCAAAGACGTTAAAGATTAATTAAGTAACTTCAACGATCAAAGAGTGCGGCAGTCTCTCAAAGTTAATTCCTGCTTACAATGGGAGATTGCCACAGCCCGCAAAAAAGCGGGCTTCGCAATGAGGTTCTACATATTTCTCCGGTATTGACCACCAACCTCAAATAAGGCTTGTGTTATTTGCCCTAAGGAACATACCTTCGTAGCTTCCATTAGAGCTTCAAATACATTTTTATTTTGAATGGCCGCTTCCTGCACTTCCTCAATAGCATCCGTTGCTTCTTTTTTGTATACTTTATGTAGTTTTTCTAGAGTAGCGATTTGCAATTGCTTCTCCGTTTCCGTAGCACGTATTACTTCCGAAGGAATAATCGTTGGAGACCCTTTACTGCTCAAAAACGTATTTACACCAATAATAGGATATTCCCCGGTATGTTTTAAGGTCTCGTAATACAAACTTTCTTCTTGAATTTTAGAACGTTGATACATGGTTTCCATAGCCCCCAACACACCGCCACGCTCGGTAATTCTATCAAACTCGGTTAAAACTGCTTCTTCTACCAAATCTGTCAATTCTTCTATGATGAAACTTCCCTGGATAGGATTCTCATTCTTAGCCAAGCCTAATTCTTTATTGATTATCAACTGAATGGCCATTGCACGACGCACAGAATCTTCGGTGGGTGTTGTAATTGCCTCGTCGTAAGCGTTGGTATGGAGCGAGTTGCAATTATCGTAAATGGCATAAAGCGCCTGTAATGTGGTACGTATATCGTTAAAGTCGATCTCCTGCGCATGCAAGGATCTTCCTGACGTTTGGATATGGTATTTCAACATTTGTGAACGAGCGTCTGCCCCGTATTTCTCTTTGAGCGCCTTAGCCCAAATTTTCCGTGCAACGCGCCCAATTACCGCATATTCGGGGTCTACACCATTGGAGAAAAAGAAAGATAAGTTTGGGCCAAATTTATTAATATCCATTCCCCTACTTAAATAATACTCCACATAGGTAAATCCATTTGCCAAGGTAAACGCCAATTGGGTAATGGGGTTGGCTCCGGCTTCTGCAATATGATATCCAGAAATGGAAACGGAGTAAAAGTTACGCACTCCATTTTCGATAAAATATTCCTGAACGTCGCCCATAAGCCGCAGTGCAAATTCAGTAGAGAAAATACAAGTGTTTTGTGCCTGATCTTCCTTCAAAATATCTGCTTGCACCGTTCCGCGTACTTGGGTAATGGTTTTTTCTTTAATCTTCTCGTACACTTCTTTTGGTAGCACCATATCCCCCGTCACTCCCAGTAGCATAAGTCCGAGGCCATCATTTCCTTCTGGCAAACCTTCTTCTTGCGCACCTTCAGAACGTGAAAAACTATTGTATTTTGGACATTCGCTGTTTTTTTGCTGATATATAGCATCAATTTTAGCGTTTACCTCCTCTTCAAGTGCGTTTTCTTTGATGTAAAGCTCGCACTGCTGATCTATGGCCGCATTCATAAAGAAGCCCAACAGCATGGGCGCAGGACCGTTAATCGTCATACTCACCGAGGTCATAGCATCGGCAAGATTGAATCCCGAGTACAGTTTTTTGGCATCATCCAGACAGCAAATAGACACTCCTGCATTCCCAATTTTTCCGTAGATATCTGGACGATGGTCTGGATCGTTTCCGTAAAGGGTTACCGAATCGAAGGCCGTAGATAGCCTTTTGGCGGGCATTCCCAAACTCACATAATGAAAACGCCTGTTCGTACGTTCGGGACCTCCTTCTCCTGCAAACATGCGGGTGGGATCTTCCCCGGTTCTTTTAAACGGATATAAGCCCGAAGCAAATGGAAATTCCCCAGGTACATTTTCCTGTAAAACCCAACGCAAAATATCGCCCCAAGCCTTGTATTTCGGTAATGCTACCTTTGGGATTTGAGTATGCGACAAAGACTCGGTATGGGTGTCTATCTTAATTTCTTTGTTACGAACCTTAAATGTGTAAATAGGTTCTTTGTACTTAGAAACCTTTGCATCCCAGTTGATGATGGTTTTCCAATGGTGGGGATCTAAATTTAGTTTTACCCGATCGAATTCTGCCAATAACAATTTTACAAAATCTTTGTTTTCGGCAGTCGGCTTCAAGCTTTCTCCATCAATCCCATGTTTTGATAGACCAAGCTCAACGCCCGTAACACTACATAAGGCTTGGTAAATCCCGTATAGCTTTTGTGCTACTTCTACTTGATCGTCCACTTTCTGATCGTAATTTCGATTACTCTCCGCAATTTCTGATAAGTAACGGGTTCTATTTGGGGGAATGACAAATATTTTTTCACTCATTTCCGAAGAAATCTCAAAACTCGATTTTAATTTCGAATTCGTTTTTTCCTCTATCACCTTCATTATTTCTTTATAGAGGGTATTCATCCCGGGATCGTTAAATTGGGCGGCAATGGTTCCGTACACCGGAAGTTCTTCTGCTTTGGCCTCCCACAGACCGTGATTTCGCTGATATTGTTTTTTTACATCCCGAAGCGCGTCTAAAGCTCCACGCTTATCAAACTTATTAATGGCTACCACATCGGCAAAATCGAGCATGTCTATTTTTTCCAATTGGGTGGCAGCTCCAAATTCTGGCGTCATTACATACAAGGATACATCCGAATGATCTAGAATTTCGGTGTCGCTCTGTCCAATTCCCGACGTTTCAAGAATAATCAAATCGTATTTCGCGGCTTTTAAAACATCAACAGCTTCTGCAACATGCTTGGAAAGTGCCAAATTAGATTGTCTAGTTGCCAAGCTGCGCATATATACGCGTTCATTGTTAATGGCATTCATACGAATACGGTCGCCCAACAATGCACCTCCAGTTTTTCTTTTAGAAGGGTCTACCGAAATAATCCCAATCGTTTTATCTTCAAAATCGTTTAAAAATCTACGCACCAATTCATCCACCAAACTACTTTTCCCAGATCCGCCGGTACCTGTTATCCCCAATACAGGGATATTGTTTTTGGAGACATTGATGGCTTTAAACAGACTTAAAAATTCGTCGTGATTGTTTTCCGCCAAGGTGATAAGCCTGGCAATGGTATTAATGTTTTTCCCTTCCAATTTTTTTTGAAGATTTCCTTCGGAAGAAAGTTTATTTATGGCATAATCAGAATTTTCAACTAAATGATTAATCATCCCCTGAAGTCCCATTTCGCGGCCATCATCTGGCGAATAGATTTTAGAGACCCCATATTCCATAAGTTCCTTAATCTCTTCTGGAAGGATTACACCCCCGCCTCCACCAAAAATCTTGATATTGGAGGCGCCACGCTCTACCAAGAGATCGTGCATGTATTTAAAATACTCGTTATGCCCGCCTTGATAAGAAGTTAAAGCTATGGCATTGGCATCTTCCTGAATAGCGGTATCTACAACTTCTTCCACGCTTCTATCGTGGCCCAGATGGATAACTTCCACCCCTGTAGATTGTATAATGCGGCGCATGATATTAATAGTGGCATCATGCCCATCGAAAAGGGAAGCCGCTGTTACTATTCTTATTTTATTCTTAGGTTTATATTGATTTGTTTGCTTCATCGCTAATAAGATGTGTTTTTGACGTCTGCAATTTACAGAATTTGCAAAATAAAGGCGATTATTTTTGGAATAAGTTAATAAAGAATTCTTTCAAAGAGCCAATTTAACAAGAAACATAAAACTTTAAAAAAAAGAAGGCTGCTTTGCTAAAAGCTATTATTTTTGAGACTGACTATTCAGCCAAAAAAACATTCAATAAACACCAACCAAATCCATGGGAAAAATAACCATTTTAATCCACTGCAAAGACACCTCTGGTATTATTGCCGCTGTTACCAATTTCATACATGAAAATGAAGGCAATATTGTCTATATCGACCAACATGTAGACCGGCAAAACGAAACGTTCTTTATGCGTAGTGAAAGCGAATTTAACCCAGAAACGTTTAATTACGAAGATTTTAAAAATGAATTTAAAAAAAATATTGCCACCAAATACCATATGGAATGGCAAATGTACACCGATGATTACAAACCAAAAATGGCTTTGTTTGTCTCCAAGTACGACCATTGCTTGTATGACATTCTCGGGAGGTACAACGCAGGCGAATTAAATGTTGAAATCCCTTTTATAATAAGCAATCACCCCGACCTAAAACATATAGCCGATAGTTTTAAAATTCCCTTTTACCATATCCCTGTAACTAAGGAAACCAAAGATAAAGCAGCGCAACAACAGTTAAAGTTATTGGAAGAATTTGGAGTGGATTTTATAGTACTTGCGAGATATATGCAAATTATTCCAGAAGGGTTAATCAAGAAATATCAAAACAAAATAATTAACATACACCATTCTTTTTTACCCGCTTTTGTGGGAGCCAAACCCTACCATTCTGCCTATAAAAGAGGAGTGAAGATTATTGGTGCGACAAGCCATTATGTTACCGAAGAACTGGATGCTGGCCCTATCATAGAACAGGATGTAGCGCGGGTTACCCATGCGCACTCTATAAACGATTTGGTTATGAAAGGCCGTGATTTGGAAAAAATTGTCTTGGCAAGAGGCATCAAACTACATATCGATAGAAAAACTATGGTCTTTAATAACAAAACCATCATTTTTAGCTAAAAGCCGATCTTTTCAACAAATTAATGGTTTGGTAATTTATGCTTAACACACTTCCAAGGTTTAAGCATCATCTTTGTAACAAGTTTAGTTTTATACTTGAATTCGTTTGAGTTAGCAGTTAGTTAGTTTAAAAAAAACCGGTTTGGAGAGATCGGTTTTTTTTTGTTTATAGCCTCTCCTGAAACGATCTAAAATAGGCAAAGGCCTGTTTTAAACGGGAACCGTACCACGAGAAATATTCCCCATCTACCAAATAAATTTGAGCATGAGGGACTTCTTTTTTAATTTCTTGAATGTGTTTCCCTTTAAACGGAAAAGGCTCCGAAGAAAGCAATATACAATCTAAATCTTTAGAGCATTTAATTCTGGAAACTTAACCTCTGGATATCTCCCAATACTTTCAAAAATATTCTCGAATTTATTTTCCTTTAGAAGGAAATTGATAAATGTGTTCCCTCCAGCAACCATCCAAGGCTTGCGCCAAATGAAATAAGCAACTTTTCTATTTGGTTTATCGCGCATATACGATTGAAAAGAATGATATGCTGAAGAAATATCGGATATCAAATTAGCCGCTTTCTTTTCTACTGAAAAAAGCTTTCCGTATTGGTCGATTAGCGCTAAGGCATCTTGCATATTATAAATATCTGAAACATGTACAGTGGCCAACTGCTCCAAATTTTCAACGATTTCCTTGGTATTTTCTTCTTTATTGCAAAGTATAATATCGGGCTGTAAGGCTTTTATCTTAGAGTATTTAACATCCTTTGTCCCGCCGACAATGGTTACGTTGGATTTAAGATGAGATGGATGCACACAAAATTTAGTGATACCAACTAACTGCGCTTCCAAACCTAGATCGCACAGTAATTCCGTTTGCGAAGGCACTAAGGAAACAATCCGTGTAGGAGTTTTTTGAACGTTGATATGTCGCCCGATTTGATCTATCAACACCAAAGCATTTTATAAAAATTTAGCCATTTGTTGCTGTATTTCTTTGGCTTTTAAAGCTGCTTGCTCGGCAAAATCTTCCTCTTTAGAAGCGTAGATTATACCTCGGGAAGAGTTGATTAAGAGTCCGATCTCGGAGTTCATTCCATATTTACAAACCTCTTCCAAGCTACCGCCTTGGGCACCAACGCCAGGAACTAATAAAAAATTATTGGGTACAATTTGCCGAATGTCTTTGAAGTATTCGGCCTTTGTTGCTCCTACTACATACATTAAATTCCCCGAATTCTTATAGGTTTTGGAAGTTTCCAGCACCTTTTTGTAAAGTGGAGTTGTACCGACTTCCAAGGTCTGATAATCGAAAGCCCCTTGGTTGGAAGTAAGCGCTAACAAAATGGTATGCTTGTCTTTAAAGGCCAAAAAAGGTTCTACGGAATCTTTTCCCATATACGGAGCTATAGTTACAGAATCGAAATTTAAATCCTCAAAAAAAGCCTTTGCGTACATGGTGGAAGTATTACCTATATCCCCTCGTTTTGCATCGGCTATGGTGAAAATCTCCGGGTATTGCTCATTGATATAATCCACGGTTTTTTTTAGTGCCTCCCATCCTTTAATCCCGTGGGCTTCATAAAAAGCAATATTTGGTTTATAGGCTACGGTTAAATGATGTGTGGCATCGATAATGGTTTTATTAAACGCAAAAATAGGGTCTTCCTCATTCAGCAGATGTGACGGGATTTTTTCCAAATCAGTATCCAATCCTATGCAGAGAAATGATTTTTTAGCTCTTATTTGTTGTACAAGTTCGTTTGTGGTCATTTTTATGTTTGCTCTTAAATAAAAAAGAAAGTATTTTAAATTTACAATGTCACCCAGTCCCGAAGCATCGGGAGTCGAAGGGCATAATAAATCTAAAATACTCGGAACTGCCCGAAACGCCATGGCAGACGGGCAAGCTCAGTATGATATCATATTTTATTTTAAAAATCCTTTACTAAAACAGCTATTTCTTTAAAAAGCTACATCGTTTCGCTGGCTTCCTTAAGTTTCTCAGTGTTCTCAGTCATTTTAAGTTCCTCCACAATTTTGTCGATATCTCCATTTACAATATTGGATAAATCGTAAAGTGTGAGTCCGATTCTATGATCGGTTACACGGCCCTGCGGATAATTGTAGGTTCTAATTTTTGCACTTCTATCACCACTGGAAACCATGCTCTTTCTACGTGCAGAATCTTCTTCCTGTTTTTTAGCCAGTTCCCGCTCGTAAAGCCTTGAACGAAGCACTTTAATGGCTTTTTCCAAGTTTTTATGTTGCGATTTCTCATCTTGACAACGCACTTCTATCCCTGTTGGTAAATGCTGTAACTGAATGGCGGAATAGGTTGTGTTAACCGATTGCCCTCCAGGACCTGTAGAAGTAGTTCTTATGATCTTAACATCACTCATATCCAGTTCTACATCAAATTCTTCCGCTTCTGGCAATACCATAACGGTTGCTGCAGATGTATGCACGCGTCCTTGTGTTTCTGTTTGCGGAACCCGTTGTACACGGTGCACCCCAGATTCAAATTTCATTGTTCCATAAACGTTCTCTCCGTTTACTTCAAAAATAATTTCTTTATAACCTCCAGAAGTTCCTTCGTTGTAGTCTACCGTATTCACTTTCCAGCCCCTGCCCTCGCAGTATTTGGTGTACATACGGTATAAATCCCCAGCAAAAATACTTGCTTCGTCGCCTCCCGTTCCAGCACGAATCTCCATCATTACGTTTTTTGAGTCTTCCGGGTCTTTGGGAATAAGCATGTATTTAATCTCTTCTTCGATACTTGGCAACTTTTCTTTTGCCTCTTCCAACTGCATTTTGGCCATCTCTACCATTTCAGCATCGCTCCCATCCTCAATTATTTCTTCAGCCTCTTCAATATTATCGAGTATTTCTTTATAAACTTCACGTTTATCTACGAGCTCTTTTAGCTCTTTATACTCTTTATTTAATTGCACGTAACGTTTCTGATCTGCAATAATATCCGGTTGGATAATTAAATCGGACACCTCATCAAAACGTTGTTTAACAATGTTTAATTTATCTAACATAATTCGTTTCTAATTCGATTTACAAATTTACGATTATTTTTGAGGTTTTTCGAGTTTGCTATCATTCGCATGAAATTTATATAATTTCGTTAATCCAAAACAATAAAATGACTCGTCCAGTGTAGTTGAAAACTTATTTAGCTTACTATCCACGTTTAGTTATCGACTGCGCCTGACTCCGACAAAGGCAGACTCGACCTAATATATACATATCACAAAACCGCCCAAGTAAATACTGGGGCGGTTTGCTTTTTGTATGACATTATTCTTATTTTTCCTTTAATGTGATTTCAACAACTCCATCTTTCGCTTTTTCCCCATATTTCTCAATCGCTTGTTGGTCTTTTAGAATGTTTACGTGCTTTACGTTGCTTACATCAATTGATTTCATTTGAAAATCTTTTGGCATTATTTTTCCGTTTACTACGTAAAGCGCATCTTTTAAAGATTTCGGGCTGTTGCCATTCGTTTGCATGATAAAACTACCGTCTGTTTCGGTGCCATCACTATTCTTTCTTTCTATTTTAATTTGTCCATTAGTCAAATGTTCCTTATCGGAAGCCACTCCTGACGGCTTCAAACTTAGTTCAACAACACCATTCTTAGCCTGATCCCCATATTTTTCAATGGCTTTTTCATTTTTAAGAATTTTTAATTCGTTAAAGTTTTTTGGATCAACCGAATTAATATCAAAATCTTTTGGCATCACTTTTCCATCAATAACAAACAACGGTTTTTCTTTATCTGGATTTACGCTTACTATCACTCCAGCAGCCGAAGAACCCTTCATTGTGTAATCATCGTCATTCTGTGAAACCTCGTTCCCGTCGTTCTCAGTTTTTCCCACATATTTATTTGTAGTGCCTTCTTTCGAACCACTTGCCGAAGTGGTATCGTCCGAGTAAATAGAACTAGAATCAAAGTATTTGGTATTGTATGGTGCTTGTTGCCCAGTTGTAATTTTCCAAGGACTTTTTTCGGAATTTGTATTCGTTTCTACGCCAACACTTCCCCTATTTTCGCTCTTGCCAGTTAGATTTTCGACACCTCCCTGCTTTTTCCCTGATTTTAAAGTTATTTCTACTATTCCGTTTTTGGCCTTTTCTCCATATTTGGCAACAGCCAACGCTCCCTTGGATACATCCATAGTGGCAATCGTATTAGGATCAATTGAATCTAGATCAAAGTCAGATGGCATTACAACCCCGTCTATTACTACAAGCGGGTTATCGGAAAAAGTTGAATCCTGAATTACTTCTTTATCCTGTAAATTATTTTGGATCTTGAATTTGGTCTCCGTTTTAAAGCTAAACAACATCATAAATCCTGCTAGCAAAGGAAATATTAAGGCATACTTCCAAATGTTCCTTTTTTGTGATTTTTGTTTTTGTAACATAACGATTCGATTTTTGATTAATGAATTATAAAATGGATTGATGATGGAGTAATGTACTCCGCTTAATTTTTTCAGTAATAAATATTGATAAGTTTTAATTTCCTTAGCGTTTTCGACAGCTCCTTTATCGGCTATGAATTCTAAATTTTGAGTAAGCCGCTTTTTATACCACCACACAAAAGGATTAAACCAGAACATGGAAGTAAATAGATGCACAAAAATAACATCGAAAGAATGTTTTTGACGAACGTGAACCTTTTCGTGGGCGATTATAGTTTTTAACTCCTCCGCTGAATGATTATTGGGATTGTAAACAATGTTATTGAAAAATGAAAACGGACCCACATTTTCTGAAATGAAAACATGATTTATATTCCCTTTCTTCAAAGTCCCTCTCTTTATAAGGCGGTACAAGGATAAAAGCTGAATCGTAATCTTAATAGAAAAGATTACCACTCCGGCCAGGTATAAATAAAACAAAACTTCCATTGCAAAATCTAAATAAGAAGTTTCTTGAAATAAGGTACGTGATGCATGCGCTTGTTCATTCCCCGAAAGTTTTGAAACCTCTACATATTCTACCGTTTTAAAATAAAGTAGAGGCAGAAGCATGGAAACTACCATGCCTAAATTTAAAAACCATCTATTGGCCTGGAAAAAAGTTTCTTTCTTCAAAAAAAAACTGTAAACCCCAAAAAATATGATTTGCAAGATGGAAGCCTTCAATATATAAGATAAAAAGTCTACCATCATTTTTTGTTTTCAATATGATCTATAATTTCTTTAAGCTCTTCCACACTTATTTTCCTTTCTTGGGCAAAAAATGAAACCAAACCTTTGTAAGAATTATTAAAATAATCTTCTATGGCAGAAGAAAGGAACTTTTTCCTATACTCCTCTTTTTTTACCAAAGGATAATATTGGTGGGTATTCCCAAAGGCATTATGCGCCACGTAACCCTTCTCCTCTAAATTCCTGATTATGGTAGATAACGTATTGTAATGCGGCTTATCGCCTTCTATTGCCTGCTGTACTTCTTTTACAAAAGCCTTCTCTAGCTCCCATAAAATTTTCATTATCTCCTCTTCCTTATTCGTTAATTCCCGCATAGTTTTTTATTTTACTTGAATAAAAGTAAAACTATATTTTTAGTTATGCAACTAAAAATATAGTTAATTAACTAATTATGCAGTTTTAATGCTTTTTTAGCCTTATTCTTTACCTTCGTATAAATACTTTATATGAATTTAATTTTTATTATCTGTGGCCTAGCACTACTTATTCTCGGAGGAAACTGGTTATTAAAAGCAGCCGTTGGACTCTCTTTGAAGTTGAACATTCCTAAGATTGTAATTGGGATGACGGTTGTATCCCTAGCAACCTCTGCACCCGAATTAATAGTAAGTGTGAAATCTGCTTTAAACGGCTTCCCAGATTTGGCAATGGGAAATGTTATAGGCTCCAATGTGGCCAACCTCGGTTTGGTACTCGCCATAACAATTATTCTATCTCCCATTAACGTTGAAAAAAGTTTTTATAAAACCGATTGGCCGGTCATGATGATTTCCTCGGTTTTATTATTCGGTTTTGTTTTTACAGATCATACCTTACAGCGCTACGAAGGGATTATTCTATTTTCTTTTCTTACCCTCTTTTTGATTTATTTGCTGAAGTTTCAAAAACAGGCAGTTGTCGATGAGACTGAAGATGAAATAAACCAAGAATTACCTCTCTATAAAGTGGTACTATATCTTGCCATAGGTGGATTGGCTCTATGGGGCGGCTCCGAATTACTTATTGAAGGCGCCGTTGGCTTGGCAGAAGCTTATGGAGTAAGCAAACGTGTTATTGCTGTTACGGTGGTTTCGGTAGGGACAAGCATTCCCGAATTGGCCGCATCCATTATTGCGGTTTTAAAGAAAGAAAAAGCTATCTCCCTGGGGAATTTAATTGGATCGAATATGTTTAATATTCTTGCAGTCCTTGGAATTACTTCCATGATCACCCCTATCGAAATTAACGACAAAGGTTTATTAACGAACGATATCTATTGGATGTTGGGAATATCCTTTCTTATTTTACCACTCGTTTTTATACCAAGAGGATTTCGACTTGGCTGGAGGGATGGTATTATTTTGTTAGCACTCTACGGCATATTTGTTTACACCACACTTATATAAACGCACAAAAAAAATCGCCTAAAATAATTTAGGCGATTTTTACATTAACGTACCAAAAATGTCACGCTTGAGGGAACATTTTTGTATATATTTTTAAGCTTCTGCTTTAATATCTACAGTTTTTACTGTTTCAATTATTCTCGCAGCTACTTTGTATGGATCTGCATTGGAAGCAGGACGTCTATCTTCCAACCATCCTTTATATCCTTTTTCTACTGTAATAATTGGAATACGAATAGAAGCACCTCTATCAGAAACACCGTAACTAAAGTCGGTTATAGCCGCAGTTTCGTGCTTACCTGTTAAACGCTCGTCGTTAAACTCACCATAAACAGCTATGTGCTCTTTGGTAACTGGTCTAAACGCCTCACATACTTTTTCGTAAATTTCTTTAGAACCACAAGTTCTCAATAAGGTATTAGAGAAGTTTGCGTGCATACCAGAACCATTCCAATCTCCTTTAACTGGCTTAGGGTGATACTCGATATAGTAACCATATTCTTCACACAATCTGTCTAAAAGATAACGAGAGATCCAAATTTCATCTCCAGCTCTTTTTCCTCCTTTAGCAAAGATTTGGTACTCCCATTGCCCGCAAGCAACTTCTTGGTTAATTCCTTCGAAATTAATTCCAGCTTCGATACATAAATCTGCATGTCTTTCAACTACTTCTCTTCCGTGAGTATTTAAACCACCAACAGAACAGTAATACAGTCCTTGAGGACCAGGATATCCACCTACTGGGAACCCAAGAGGCAATTGTGTTTTCGTATCCATTATAAAGTACTCTTGCTCAAAACCGAACCAGAAATCTTCATCATTCTCATCATCAATAGTGGCTCTAGAGTTGGTTTCATGAGGAGTTCCATCAGCATTTAAAACTTCTGCCATTACCAAATACCCATTTTTACGTGCAGGATCAGGAAATATAGAAACTGGTTTTAGCAAGCAGTCAGAGGATCCTCCTTCAGCTTGTTTTGTTGAAGATCCGTCAAAAGACCAAATAGGGCAATCTTCCAATTTCCCACTAAAATCATCTTCAATCTTTGTTTTACTTCTCATGTTTTGGGTTGGAAAATATCCATCTAACCAAATGTACTCAAGTTTAGCCTTACTCATTTGTATAAAAAATTTATTAATTGAACTTTACTCGTAGACAAAAATATGTTTTTTTGTGTTTGCTGCCGAAAATTACAGGGGTATTTTTGAAAACAACCCTATATTTTTATTAATACCCTATTTTTGCAAGGGGTATTTTCTTATTTGTATAAATATTCTGATTTTTGTTAATAATAATTTAATATTTAATTTTCTTAAAGATACCTAATTAGAATTTGATATTGGAAATTTGTTACCCATCAAACATTTAGGATAAAGAATCAACTTTTTTATAACGAGCATATGTCAACAATACGGTTTAAAGCAATAAAAAAATCTTTCGAACGAAAACCATTACCCATCGATATTACTGGAAAACGTTCTGAAGTTTATGGAATTAATGTATTCAATGAGCAAGTAATGCGCCAGGTAATGTCGCAAGAAGCCTTTAACAGCGTTATCGCAGCCATCGAGGGTGGTGTAAAAATAGACCGCAAACTAGCCGATGAAATAGCCGCCGCCATGAAAAACTGGGCCATAACCAAAGGGGCTACGCATTACACACACTGGTTTCAGCCGCTTACAGGAGCTACTGCAGAAAAACACGATTCTTTTTTTGAACCTATAAACAATTCGCAGGCTGTAGAAAAATTTGGAGGCAGCCAATTGGTTCAACAAGAGCCAGATGCTTCCAGTTTTCCACATGGAGGGATTAGAAATACCTTTGAAGCTAGGGGATATACTGCGTGGGACCCTACCTCCCCAGCTTTTGTCTACGGAACTACCTTATGTATTCCCACGGTCTTTGTTTCTTATACCGGCGAAGCTTTAGACAATAAAGCACCGTTGTTAAGGGCTTTACAGGCCGTTGATAATGCTGCTACCGAAGTAGCTCGTTATTTCGATAAAAGCGTTAACAAAGTAAATGCTACCTTGGGCTGGGAACAGGAATATTTTTTAATTGATAAGGCTCTTGCCTATTCGCGTCCCGATATTGTTTTGGCAGGAAGAACTTTGCTTGGACATTCTCCTGCTAAAGGCCAGCAATTAGACGATCATTACTTTGGTTCTATTCCAGATAGGGTACTTAACTTTATGAGGGATCTGGAGAACGATTGTGTAAAACTCGGTATTCCCGTAAAAACAAGGCACAATGAAGTGGCCCCCAATCAGTTTGAGTTGGCTCCGCTTTTTGAAGAAGCCAATTTGGCGGTAGACCACAACTCCTTATTAATGGACTTAATGGACAAAACTGCCGACAAGCATAATTTTAAGGTCCTTTTCCACGAAAAACCGTTTGTAGGGGTTAACGGATCAGGAAAACATAATAACTGGTCTTTAGCCACCAATAACGGCACCAACTTATTAAGTCCGGGGACTACACCCACCAAAAACCTTCAGTTTTTAACTTTCTTTATTAACACTATAAAAGCTGTTCACGACTATGAAGAACTCATAAGAGCTTCCGTGGCTTCTGCTACCAACGACCACCGATTGGGCTCCAACGAAGCTCCACCGGCCATCGTTTCAGTATTTATAGGTTCCCAATTAACAAAAGTTCTAGATGAATTGGAAGATGTTTCCAAAGGAAAACTTTCACCTCAAGAAAAAACAGACCTTAAACTTAATGTAGTTGGTAAAATTCCAGAAATACTTTTGGATAATACCGATAGAAATAGAACCTCTTCTTTTGCTTTTACGGGTAATAAGTTTGAATTGAGAGCTGTTGGGTCTAAATCGAACTGCGCAAAACCCATGACGGTTTTAAATACCATTGTAGCCAAACAACTTCGGGAATTTAAAAAGGAGGTTGACGGACTTATTGAAAAGAAAAAGCTAAAAAAAGATGAAGCCATTTTCAATGTGCTGAGGGAATATATAAAGGCTTCCAAAAAAATTCGTTTCGAAGGGGACGGCTATAGCGAAGCATGGGTGAAAGAAGCCCAAAAAAGAGGATTGAGCAATAATAAATCTACCCCAGAAGCTTTAAAAGCATCCATTTCTAAAAAAGTGATCGATTTGTATGAGGAAATGAAGGTGATGAATTCCGTAGAAATCAAAGCCCGACATGAAATTGAATTGGAAGAATATGCCTTAAAAGTTCAAATTGAAGGCCGTGTTTTGGGCGATATTGCAAGAAACCATGTAATTCCAACCGCTATTCGCTACCAGAATACACTTATAGAAAATGTAAAGGGACTTAAGGAGGTCTTTGGAAATGATTTTAAGAAACTCGCTCCAGAGCAACTGGATCTTATAGAGGAAATATCAAACCACATTTCTGAAATAAACTCGAAAGTAAAGGCGATGATAGACGAACGTAAAAACGCCAATAAGCTGGAAAAAGCACAACTCAAGGCAGAAGCGTACTGCGAGAAAGTTTTACCCTATTTCGAGCAAATCCGCTACCACTGCGATAAATTAGAGTTGTTGGTAGACGACAATCTTTGGCCACTTACAAAGTATAGGGAGCTATTGTTTACCAAATAACAAACTCCGTTAAACAATGTTACTGATTGATTATCAGTTAATCCGATTTTAAACAGCATTGGTCGAAAAGAGCATAACACCCATTTATAAAGGGGATTTATCCTGTACGGGAAGCCATAAGTTTTTATATATTTGGTATGCTATTAATCAATTTAATGAAGTGGTTTTCAGACTAGAAAGTTTTTTGAAGCTTTTGTTTGCGAATCACTCAAAAGGAAAGAAGGAAATAACCAACCTTCAAAAAAATGAAGCACACAAACTTTTGTTTGTGTGCTTTTTATTTATGGCTATTTTTGCAAAAACAATTTTTCATGAGTTCAGAGATTAGCAAAAGGTATTCGCAACGAGGTGTTTCGGCATCCAAGGAAGATGTGCACAATGCCATAAAAAATGTAGATAAAGGATTATTCCCGAAAGCCTTTTGTAAAATCGTCCCAGATTATTTAACCGGTAGCGAAGAGCATTGTATTATTATGCATGCCGATGGTGCCGGAACCAAATCTTCCCTAGCGTATATGTACTGGAAAGAAACTGGAGACATCTCTGTTTGGAAAGGCATCGCCCAAGATGCGCTTATTATGAATATTGATGACCTTTTGTGCGTTGGAGCCACTCAAAATATTATGCTTTCGTCTACCATAGGAAGAAATAAAAATCTTATTCCTGGAGAAGTAATTTCTGCCATTATCAATGGTACCGAAGAGCTTATTGCCGATTTAAAAGAGTTTGGCGTAGAAATACATTCAACCGGAGGAGAAACAGCCGATGTGGGAGATTTAGTGCGTACCATTATCGTAGACTCTACGGTAACAGCCCGAATGGAACGAAAAAATGTAATAGACAATGCCAACATTAAACCAGGCAATGTAATCGTTGGTTTGGCTTCTTTTGGAAAGGCTACCTATGAAAATCAATACAATGGGGGTATGGGAAGCAACGGACTCACTTCTGCACGCCATGATGTGTTTTCCAAATATTTAGCTGAAAAATACCCTGAAAGTTTCGATCATGCCGTTCCAAACGAGCTGGTCTATTCTGGAAATACCAAACTAACCGATGCGGTTGAAAATTCACCAATCGATGCTGGAAAGTTGGTACTTTCCCCTACCCGCACCTATGCGCCCGTCATCCAAAAGATTTTAAATACATATACTTCCGAAGAGATAAATGGGATGGTTCATTGCAGTGGTGGTGCACAAACCAAAGTGCTCCATTTCGTAGATAATGTACACGTAGTTAAAGACAATCTTTTTGAAGTGCCTCCACTGTTTAAACTTATACAGGAGCAGTCTAAAACATCATGGAAAGAAATGTATCAAGTATTTAATTGCGGACACCGAATGGAACTATATGTAAATGAAAAAATTGCTCAGAATATCATAGAGATTTCCAAGTCTTTTAACATCGACGCTCAAATTATTGGACGTGTGGAGGCTTCCGAAACCAAAAAACTTACTATTTCCAGTGAATACGGGGCTTTTGAGTATTAAAAAATAGTTTTTAAAAATTATATCGAAGGGAAACATTTGGGGTAATTCCCAAAGAGTTTTTAGTAACCGCTATTGTTTTCGAACTATCGTTTGAATCGACCACATAAAATCTCGAAATTTCGTTGGTTCTATTTAAAACATTTAAAATTCCAGCCTTTAGTTGAAGCTGCGATTTTTTAAACCATATTTCGTAACCTAAACTCGCATCCAGACGGCCGTAATTGTTTAGTTGTTGGGTATTTATCTCCCCATAATTAACCCTCACGGTATTACCATCTTGATACGTTTCTTGGCCATCTACAGGTACGGTATAATGCCTTCCCGTTCTCCATTGATACCCCAGTGATGTGCTCCAATTGTTGGTTATATAATAGTTTAATCCCGAAGAAAAACTTTGGTCTACGTTAAAATTCCCTGGAAATGTTCCTGAGGATAATTCAGGGAAATCGTAGTATTGATTACTCCATGTATGACTTATCCAAAAGGTATTCTTGAGTCCGAAATTTTTATTCACCAAAAATTCCGATCCATATGTGACTGCATCTCCAACAGCTCCATCAAATTGAAATTGCCCCTGAAATCCTTGACTTTCAGAAACCATGTCTGTCACCTTTTTGTAAAATCCATCAATCGAAACATACCAACCACTATTCTTAAAACTAGCCCCGAAAGATGCCTGTTTCCCTTGTACAATAGGCACATTTTCATCGCTATTGACCCATCGACGGTTCTCGACTCCTAAAAAATCTTCATTCAGGTCTACAAACTGCGTTATCGTTTGATGCTTCAATTCCCCTTGAAGCGAAAGCGAGAAATTGGCTCCTAGTTTTTGACTGAGATTTAGCCTAGGTTCCACCAAAAATTTCCCAAGGGTAGGTATGTAATTTAACCGTACCCCTGCTTTTGAGAAAAAACCATTTTTAGCATAGGTGACTTCAGAGAACAAAGCGTGTTTTAAATTTATCTTTTTTTGGATTATCTCGTAGGTTGGGTTAACGATTTCTGAACTGTTGAGTGCCCCGGTTTCTACAAATTCATACCCATTGAGCCACTTTAAATTATTGGAAAGTCGATACGTTGCCTCTAGCTTAACTCCTTCCTCAATAACTTCATTCTGTTGGAGAATACTTTGCTCATTGGTAATATTGGCATCCAAGGCATCCAAATTATATTTAGAATAATACGCGATGACATTTGTACTCCAAGAATCGCTCCATTGACTTTCTAAATTAGCCGAAACTCCAATACTCTGTTGAGACAAATCACTTTCCCGCTTTTCATTATTTGTTGCCTCGGCATAGGTTAATTTGTTATGCAGTCTTAAAAAACTAGCGGAGAATTTATGTTTTTCATTAATTTGATAATTAAGTTTAGCAGAAACATCATAAAAATTGAATGTGGAATTTTGTGCTAAGCTGTCTTTATCTATCTCGATATTTTCAAAAGAGCATTCGAAATACTTTTCATAAGTTGGAGACGCATACAAGCCAGTAAGCGAGAAACGTCCACTCACAGATAAAGAGACCTTTTCTCCCAACGGAACATGCAACAAGCCGTCGGTGGCCAATAAATCGCTCCCTATGCTCCCTTTTAATTCTGGTTGAACTCTATTATCGGCTCGCATAAATACGGAACCCGAAACACCCTCGGAATACAAGGCCCCAGTCCCGTTTTTAACCACTTTTACCTCATCGGTAATTTGCGGATTAAACGCCGATATGAGTCCGAAAAAATGTCCGGTTTGGTACATTCTAATTCCATCCCAGCTTACAAAATTTTGGTCGTTGGAGCCTCCCCTGATATTAATATCTGCAATAGATTCGTTTACGCTTTCAACTCCCGGCAACAATTGTATGGTTTGCAAGACATCCGGGGCTACCAAACCTGGTAAAATTCCGAAATCTTCTTTGGAAATGGCGATACTACCATCCAGATTTTTAGCAAGTCCGCTTGTAAACAAATTGGTTAGCACTACTTCGTTAAGTTCTACGCTGGAAGGATTTAAATAAAGTACAGGGCAGTTTTCTTCAGAGAAAAGGTTACTTACCGCTATGATTTGTTTTTTGTACCCCAAATAATCTATTTCTACTCGTGCATCCGCAGCTATTCCTTCCAAAAAAAATTGACCTTTATTATTGGTTATGGTGTGACTATTATTGTCTACTATTTTAACCGTAGCGGCCACCAACACCTCTTTAGAATCATCCCCCCTTAAAACTCCACAGACAGATATATTTTGCAGTTCTTTCTTTACGGCAATACTGTTGGCATTTATTTTTTTACATGCCAATAGGGGGTGGGCATTTATATGGTTTATTATTTCATTTAAGGACAGGTTTTCTGCAAAAGGCATTATAAAAATGTCCCTTAAATCGTCCTCCACATAAGAAATATCGATATTATAATTTTCTTTTAACTCGGAAAAAGCAACTGAAACAGGTATTTCCTGGGCATAGAACTGCCAGCAAAACATGAGCACAAACAAAAAAGGGATCCATTTTTTATTCTGCATACAACAATACTTCCTTATCGTTTTTGATATCGTACTTTAGGTTTAGCGTATACGAAATCACCTCCAATGCTTTCACCAAATCGTTATTTACAAAGCTTCCCGTAAATTTTTTCTGAAGCAATGCCTTGTCTTCTACAGAAACTTTTATTGCGTAGTGGCGCTGTAATTCTGCCAAAACCAAAGAAAGTTCTGTTTGATGAAAGTTTGTTTTATCCTGAAGCCAAGCAGGTTCGCTGTCCTTTACATTTTCTACGGAAGAAAGGGAATTATTGGGCAACATTTTTACATAGTTTCCGGCTTTTAAAATACGCTCTTCTCCCGCTTTACTTACTTTTACCTTACCTTCATAACACACCACTTCGTAAAGGCCATCCCGTTCCCGCACATTAAATTGTGTTCCCAGAACCTCAACATTCCCATAATTTGTTTCCACCGTAAACTTTTTACCTTTGGCCACCTTAAAATAAGCCTCTCCATCTAAAATAACTTGGCGGTTGTCGTCCCATTTGCCTTTATCATATTCAATCTTGGATGCTGCATTAAGAACAACTTCAGAATTGTCTGGTAATTCTACCGTGGTGGTTTCAGCAATATTCGTGGTAATTACCGTAGTACTGCCACTAAAATAAAACAAAAGGCTTCCTGCCAGAAGAAACAGTATAGCAACGGCGGCAATTTTCATCCATGGGGTTTTAGAAGCAATCTTTTTGGATTGTCTAGTTTTAAGTTTCGCCAAACTTTCCTCGACATCCAATTTGGGTTGTTTTATTTTCTTGGTCTCTGCAATAATGGGCTGTAGGGCTTTGTAATCTTCAGTGTTTTTAAATTCCTGAAGTTCGCCTTCCGACATATCGCCATTGAGCCATTTTAATATATTATCTTCATTTTGCATAGTTTTCCGTTTTGTCTACCTCTTATTAATAAGACACTTAAGGTTTTAAAAACCCTACTTTTTAAAATAATCGAACTCCGCCCGAAGCTTCTTTAAAGCTTTCATCATTCTTTTTTCTACGGCTTTTACAGAAATATCGAGCATCTCCGCTATTTCAACATATTTTTTACCGTCTATTCTGTTCAACAAAAACACTTCCCGTTCGCCATCGGATAGACTGGCTATAACCTCATTCAATTTTTGCTGAAATTCTTTTTCGCGTAATTTATATTCAGGGTCTTGGTGGGTAGCATCTGTTACAGGATACATATTTTGGTATTCCAAAACTACTTTTTCATGGCGCTTTTCATTTAAAAACAAGTTATTGGCTGTTTGAAAAAGATAGCTCTTGGCTTTTTCCAGTGCTATTTCTGCACATTTATTCCAAATTTTCAAAAAAGAATCTTGTACCAAATCCAATGCTTTGTCTGCGTTTCCGGTACGGTAATACATGAAACTGTAAAGCGATTGTGAATGTGCTTTATAAAATTCATCAAAAATACTATCTTGGCAAAGTTCGCCCTTATTTATAGACATACATTTTATTTTGAAAACTTTAAATATTTCAGAAAACAGGATTTTAACCACAGTTTTTTGCAGTCTTACAAAACAGCTTCAAGACTACTTATTACAAGGGATTACCCGTTTCAAACTCAATATTTTAAAGTTTGTACAGGAAGTAAATTTAAAAAAATTAAGTGAAGCGGTAGGGTTTTTTAAAAGTGAAGTGTCTTACCTATACAAACGCAGAAAATAACGTGTTAAATGAAAACATTTATTACATATATAATCTTTATTGCTTTACTAGTTTCTTGTCAGGAAGAAATTAATGTAAACACTTCCAATGAGAACACCAACAACAAAGAATCGGTTTACACTGCTAAAGCAGAACGGAACAATATGCTGGATGGCACCATAGACGATGTATTGGACAATAATCCTTGTACGGCCTTAAACTTACCAGTTCAAATAGAACTTAACAACACAATTGTTACTATAGTGGAATTAACGGATTTGGATATTTTAAATGAAAACGACCTCATAGAATTGGTTTATCCCATTACGGTAACCAAGCAGAATTATACAACGGTTGCCATTACCAATGAAGAAGAGCTCTTAAAGCTGCAAGAGGAATGTACAGAACTTATAAATAGCGATCGGGCACCAATTACCTGTGTTTCTATAGACTTTCCAATTTCCATTTTTACTATCGTGGACAACAACAAGCAGGATACCATAGAAATTACAAGTAAGGAGGAATATTTCAACTATCTCACCAATTTATCGAGTTCAGAAATTTACAGTGTCGATTACCCAATTTCCTTGCAACAAAAGGACAGCACCACAATTACGGTTCAAAACGATAAGGAATACTTAGATGTCTTAGACGCTTGCGGTAACTAGAAAAAAAAATCACGAAAACATACTCAAAATAAACCGCTTAAAGAATGGCGATTCTTTAAGAGTGGATAACTACGCTCGAAATTTAAACAAATTAAAAACGAAAAATTATGAAAAATTCAGTTAAAAATTTAAAATTAGTTTTTTTAGCAATGGTAACCTTGTTCGCTTCTTGTGCAAAAGATGAGGACGATATGACCAACGAACCAAAGCAAACTTATGCAACGGATGTAGCCCTTACAGATGCACCTATTGACCAAAGTAATGTAAGTGCAGCCGTAGTGACTATTACCGAAGTAAAAGTAAACGGGCAAATGGTAGAGGGGTTTTCTGCCACTACCGTAGATTTAATGACGCTACAAAATGGTACTACCGAGTTGTTAGGGAAAATAGATTTAGAAGCTCAAACTGATGCTACCGTAAGTTTAGTTCTAGACTATAAAAATGACGTACAAGGTAACGCTCCTGGATGTTATGTAGAAACTGTAGACGGTGTTAAACATGCATTGGAAGCAAGCAACAATGAAATTAAAATTCAAGATAAAGTGGAAGTTTTTGCTGCTACTGCCAATAAAATAATTGTAGATTTCGATTTGCGTAAAACTATTATAGCATCGGCCAATAATTCTTCCGATAAATTTGACTTTGCTACAGAAAACGAATTGGAGTCGGGATTAAGATTGGTAAATGAAATGGAAACGGGAAAGGTTTCTGGAAGTGTAAACGATAGCAGTAATACTTCAGAAAAAATAATTGCATTTGCTTATGAAGCTGGAGCCTATACAGATGCGGAGGCACAAGGTACAGGTAGTAGCAACATTACATTTGCAAACGCTATAACAAGTGCAGAAGTGAACAAATCTTCCAGCAAATTTCAATTGAACTTTTTAAAAGAAGGAGACTACGAAGTTCATTTCGCTTCCTATAGCGATGAAGACAATGACGGCGAATTTGAATTCAATGGAATGTTAGAGGTAGAGTCTTTAACCAACATAAACTTAGGCGCCCTTAAAGTAACATCCAATTTAAATTTAGATCTTCAACTTTCGGTAGTTGGGTTTAAAGAATAAGCAAATAGATTTTTTAATAGCAAGGGGAGCAGAAAAATTTTTCTGCTCCCCTTTTTTCGTTGTTTTACAACTCATCTTCATTTCGTTATAAACTTGTTAAGGACATCAAAGAGATGGCGTTTTAAAAATTATTTCCCGTATTTTTGTTTGTAACGGAATAGAATTACGTAACAAACGCAGTGTAATGAATAAAAAATTAATTGCTCCTTCTTTACTGGCGGCAGATTTTGCCAATCTACAGCGAGACATTGAAATGGTAAACAACAGTGAAGCCGACTGGTTTCATATAGATGTTATGGACGGCATGTTCGTTCCAAATATTTCTTTTGGGATGCCTGTTATTAAAGCCATCGCCAAACATGCTACCAAAACGCTGGACACCCATCTTATGATCGTAGATCCAGATCGTTACATTGAAGATTTCGCCAATTTAGGAGTAAATTATCTTACTGTTCATTACGAAACGTGCAATCATTTACACCGCACCATTCAAGCCATTACAGCGGCGGGAATGAAAGCTGGCATTGCTTTAAATCCTCATACCAGTGTACGGGTGTTGGAAGAAGTAATAAACGATCTCGACCTGGTACTTATTATGAGCGTAAATCCAGGTTTTGGCGGACAATCTTTTATTGAAAACACCTATAAAAAAGTGGAGCAGCTTAAAGAAATGATTTTAGCCCATAATGCAAATACGCTTATTGAAGTAGATGGTGGTGTTAATGCCGAAAATGCTAAAAAATTGACAGACGCCGGTGCAGATGTTCTCGTAGCTGGAAGCTTTATTTTTAGCAGCAACAACCCCAATAAAACTATTTCTGAGATTAAAAACAAAATTGCATAATGACACAAAAAGAACTCATAATTATTGGTGGAGGTCCCATCGGGATTGCTTGTGGCCTTGAAGCAAAAAAAAGAGGAATTGATTTTTTAATTATTGAAAAAGGCCCAATTGTAAACTCGCTTTTCAATTACCCGATGAACATGCAGTTCTTTTCTTCTTCTGAAAAACTGGAGATCGATAATATTCCTTTTATCAGTAAAGAAGCGAAACCAAAACGCAATGAAGCGCTGGAATATTACCGAAGAATTGTAACCTCCAACGATCTTGACATCAATTTATTTGAAAAAGTCATTAATGTTTCCAAACAAAAAGACAATTCTTTTGCCGTAGCAACCGATAAAGATGCCTACAGTGCTAATTTTGTTATTGTTTCCACCGGTTTTTACGATCTTCCAAACACCTTGGATGTTCCTGGTGAAGACCTGCCTAAAGTAGCTCATTATTACAAAGACCCGCATTTTTATTCCATGCAAAAATTGGCAGTCGTGGGGGCCAGTAATTCTGCGGTGGATGCCGCCTTGGAATGTTACCGAAAAGGTGCCGAAGTTACTATGATTGTACGCGGGCCTGAAATTGGACCACGGGTTAAATATTGGGTAAAGCCAGATATTGAAAATCGCATCAAGGAAGGGAGCGTAAAAGCTTATTTTAATACCACTGTAAAGGAATTTAAAGAAAAAACCATTGTTTTAAACACTCCAGAAGGAGAAAAGGCAATCGATAATGATTATGTACTGGCGCTAACAGGATACCAGCCGAATTTTCATTTTCTCGAAAAAATGGGTGTAAAACTATCAGAAGACGGTAAGTTTTACCCTCAGTATAGTGAAAAAACCATGGAAACCAATGTTGAAAACCTTTATTTGGCAGGTGTTATCTGTGGAGGTATGGATACGCATTTATGGTTTATAGAAAATTCTCGGATACACGCCAAAATGATCCTCGAAAATATTGCGCAAAAACTGGTGCATTAAGCTCCAGAGGTTTCAAAATTCATCATGTTTTTTATAACGCGGAACAATTCGGGGAATTCTTTTTTAAATTCTATCGGTGTTTCTATAAAATGCTCCAAACAAACCGCAAAAAATTCAAACTTATTGGTATAGGCATATCCTCTCAGATATTTGGTATGCCTAATTTTATCGATGTATTCATCGGTATGCAAAAGATCGTCTATTTTTCTAATGCCGTGGGAAAATAAAATGGAGCTCACATCATTATATTGTTGCGAACCAAAATAAAGAGCGTGTGCAAACTCATGTACCGCCAAATTACTATTGTTGGAAGTGTTGTTTAACCCGGCCATAAAATCCTGCCATGAAAAAACAATGGTCTTAAGCAGCGGATTGAACTCTCCCAGATGATATTTTTGGGTAATTGCCGAAAAGTAAGCATCTGGATAAACGATAATTTTATTAACCGATTCTATTAGGTATCTCCGCATTCCAAAGGAAAGCATAACGGCCACAGTAGCTATCAAGATTTTTCGTTCCCTGGTAACTTCAAAACCGTTTAAACCGATAAAGGTTTTGCTGTTTATAAAAACTACAATCCTATGCCTAAAAACTCGCTGTTTGTAAAGATTAAGCTTATTGTAGAACAGAGAATACTTAGTAATTACCGCAATATCTTCTTCATTAAGCTTTTTGAAATAAATATGGTCGTAGACAATTAGAGGTTTTCCATAAATCCTAGAATAGGCCAAATCCGTAAGGTTGAACCCCCAATAGGTAAATAGTAATACCACAGGAACGCCTAGAATAAATGGAACTATCATCTATTGAAAATACTATTTTTTCACCTAAAACAAAAGCAAAAAATTAAAATTAATTAATTGATGCTCAAGTATTTTAAACAAATTTCAACAATAATTAAGAGAACTTTATAAATCGTTTCCCGCAAATATTAAGGATATTTCGTAGTTTGAAAGGTATGGAAAAGGAAAAATTACAGATTACCAATAAACGTATCCCAAAAAAAATAGAAGCTGAAGTTCTAACGGCACTTAAATATTTTCCAGAATTAAAAAGCACCCCTATTGAGTTTAAGTTCAAAGAGAAGTTAGAGCGTTCTTTTATGCAGGCCCAGCCGGAATTTTCAACAGTCTTTAGAAGACCGAAAAAGCGACGCTACTTTATTTTCATTAGCAGTAGCTTTAATATTGAAGGGGAAGAATTCACCATAGACACTATCCCAAAAGATGTGCTTATCGGTTGGATTGGTCATGAATTGGGACATATTATAGATTACCTACATCGTGGCAGTTGGAACTTAATTCTCTTCGGATTAAAATATATTTTCATTGGAAAACACATTCGTGAAGCCGAACGGGCCGCCGATGTCTATGCCGTAAACCACGGGATGGGAGATTACATATTAAAAACCAAGAATTTTATATTGAACAACACCAGTCTATCTGAAACCTATAAACAGCGAATTAAAAGGCTTTACCTTTCGCCAGAAGATATTTTGCAGTTAACCCAAGAACTAGATCCTAAATCCTAATTTTATCCTTTCTGGTCTTTTACAAAGGTTTCCCAATCTTTAAATTTTTCTTCGCCCATAACACGCTCCATTTTTACCTGTCCGCCTTTCTTTTTATTATGCTCGTTCCAAGCGTGGAAAATTTCTGGATCTACTATCTCCACCTTTACTCCTTTTAACGCCTTAGACCTTGCTACTTTGTAATTTTTATTGGCTCCTTTTAAAGCTTCATCCAAGGCATCTGCAACCGCTTGTGGATCTATATCCATTTGTGGGGATCCCAAATACCATTTATGGTGGTATTCATTATCTATTTTCGTGGCCGCAATTGTAAATTCTGGGATTTCCATATCAAATTTTTCTTCCACAATTTGAATAGCGTCGTTCATTTTATTTACCGAAAGCTGCGAACCTACTACATTAAGGAAAAACTTAGTTCTACCTGTAATAATTATTTCGTGCTTTTCTAAGTTGGTAAATTTTATGGTATCCCCAATTAAATAGCGCCAAGCTCCAGATACAGTGGATATTATCAATACATACTCTACATCCTCTTCCACTTCGCCTATGGTAATGGATGGTGCATCGGCAGTAAGGGAACCATCTTCATTAATATATTCGGGACGGAAGGGTACAAACTCAAAGTAAATACCATTATCCAACACCAATTTCATGGCTTCCGTATCGGGGCGTTCTTGATAAGCCAAAAATCCTTCCGATGCCAAGTAGGTATCTATTACTGTAATAGGATGTGCCAACAAAGCATTAAAACTCTTTTTATAAGGACCAAAAGCCACTCCACCAGAAGTATACACCTGTAGATTCGGCCATATCTCATGAATGTTTTTTACATTGTTGTATTCGATAACTTTTTTCATCATCAACTCCATCCAAGACGGGATTCCGCTTAACGCTCCAATGTCCCAGTTTTTGGCTTCCTCTGCAATTTTTTGTACCCGCTCATCCCAATCGTCTATCTGGGAGATTTCCACTCCAGGCTTATAATATCCACGAAACCAAAAAGGAATGTTACTGGCGCTTATTCCACTTATTTCCCCTTCCAAGTGCCCATCTTTCTCTTTTAAGTCGGTTGAGCTCCCGAGCATCATAATCGTTTTTTCAAAAAAATCTGCTGGCAGGTCGAAGTTTGCCAAAGCACTCACTTGTTTTATTCCGGTTTTTCTTATGGCCTCCAGCATATCTTCTGTAACCGGAATCCTCTTACTGGTTTTCCCTGTAGTTCCACTGCTAAGTGCATAGTATTCTGGACTGCCCGGCCAGGAAACATCTTCCTCGCCTTCGTGAAGGAATTTCCAATACTTATCATTCATTTCATGATAATCGTAATAAGGAACATGGTTGGCAAAATTGCGTTCCATATCTTTCTCCTTCAGAATTTCCCCGAAGGCATGATCTTTACCAAATTTGGTGTTCTTGGCTGTTTCCAGCAGTTGTTTTAAGACTTTCTGTTGTTCTTCCGCAGCATTTCCCTCCGAAGAAAAACTATCTGCTAATTCAATAACACCTTTAATAATAGAACCTATAATTGCCATGTACTTTTTTTGCTGAATTTACTTTATTTTAAGAAAGGAAAATATTAAGAAAACTATAAATTGTAGGGCGCAATCCATGTTTTTAATAACGTAAACGCCATAAAAAGCAATCCTTGTTCAATTATTTTCTTGGGAAAGGAACTTCGTCTGACTCGTAAAAGTTAATTTGTTGGGCAGTTAAGAACCGGTAATGCTGTGCCAACCTCTTTTGGTAATTTTTCCAATCGCGCCTGGCGGAAGGAGACCAAGAAATTTCGGCATATCCTAAAAGACGGGGAAACACCATGTATTGGATGTCTTTAAAAGTTTCTATGGTTTCTGTCCACAAAGGGGCTTCGACTCCCAAAATATCTTTCTCTCGAACACCGTCGAGAAAACTATTGGGATCCCAGTGGTATGCTTTTTCCAGATTTATATATCCAGCCCAATTCAAGCCCAGTTTCGTCAAAGAATCATATTTCATATCCATATATGCCCGAGTAGAAGGAGACATAATTAATTTTGCCTCTTTTTTGGCAGCTTCAATAGCATTCTCTTTCTTTCCCCAAAACTGGACGATGGTTGTTGGTTTAATTTCCGCATGCTGAATTTCGTCCCAACCTATCGGTGTTTTCCCATATTGATAGACCAACTTTTGAACCCGGTTTACAAAGGTGATATAATCTTCCTCTTCCGTAGAAAGCGATTCATCGCCCCCAATATGAAAATAGGGCCCGGTGGTAATGGCTGTTATCTCCCTTATAACATCTTCTACGAAAGTATATGTAATTTCTTTATCTATACAGAGTGAGCTAAAACCTACTTTAGTACCCCTGTAAGCCTCTGTTGCTTTTCCATCGCAGTTAAGCTCTGGGTAAGAAGTTAAGGCAGCATTGGTATGCCCAGGCATATCTATTTCTGGTACCACCGTAATAAAACGTTCTTGGGCGTAACGCACAATTTCCTTATAATCTTCTTGGGTATAAAAACCCCCATCTCCTTCCCCTACTTGCGAGGCAGCACCTATTTCTGTAAGCTTCGGCCAGGATTTTATTTCAATTCTCCAACCCTGATCGTCAGATAAATGGAGGTGCAATGTATTCAATTTATAAAACGCCAGATGGTCGATATATCTTTTTACGGTTTCTACATCAAAAAAATGCCTGGAAACATCTAGCATGCTTCCTCTGTAAACATACGCAGGATAATCTTGAATATGCACTGCTGGAATTGCCCATATCGCTTTGCTTTTGGCAGTTTCCAATTTTTCGGGAAGTAATTGAAAAACAGTTTGCAGCCCCCTAAAAATGCCTTCTTGGGTTTTAGCCTTTAGTATCAATCGTTTTGACGTTACATCCAAAACATAACCTTCTTCTTCCTTTATTTCTTCTGAAAGTTTTAGAACGATCCCCTGATTAATTTGTTCTGAATTATTTTGAATAGAAAGCTTAATTCCGGTTAACTCCTGAAGATATTCAGCTAAATATTCAGCGTTCTTTTTTAAGGATGCCTCCTCGAAATAAATAATACTGGCCGGGGTTACCTTAAACTCCCCTTTCTTTTTCTCTAAACTAACTGGAATGGGAATGAGTCCCTTTTCCAAAGAAATATCTTGGGCAGACAGCCCAAATACCAACATCCCCATGCAATAATGGATTAATGACTTCATTTTAAAATAGCATCGCATGGCAAGTTGGTTTTACAAGTTTAAAATACGTATTCCCAAGAAAGGTTTAACTAAGTTGTTTCCCAACCTTCAGCAACAGATCCCTTGTTAAAGCGATTCCTTTTTCTTCCGAAACCTCAGATCCTTCGTACTCGATCCCTACAAAACCTTTGTACCCGCTATCTTTAACCATTTGCATCATTTTTAGGTAATCGGTATGGGTTTCGTTTCCTTGGGCGTCAAAATCGTGGGATTTGGCACTTATAGCTTTGGCATACGGAAGCATTTCCTTAACACCCTTGTAGCGATCGTATTCTTCTAAACAGCTATGGTTTTCCCCTCTTTCTATACAGAAATTACCGAAATCGGGAAGAGTTCCGCAGTTCTCCATTTCTACCTTTTCCATAACCCCGGCCAACCAAGATCCATTGGATGAAAATCCTCCGTGGTTTTCAACAATTACATTTATGTTTTCTTGCGAAGCAAATTCAGAAAGTTTGGTTAGGGAGTCTATCCCTGCTTTGGCAGCATCTTCCATATTTTCTCCACCTCCCAAGTTAACTCGAATGGCATGGCAACCTAAGAATTTGGCGGCTTCCACCCATTTATAGTGGTTTTCTATAGCTTCCATTCTTTTCTTAACATCAGCATCTGCCAATTGCCCCTCCCTATCGATCATAATAAGCACATTTTGCACCCCTTCCGATTGCGCCCTATCGTTCATTTCACTAAGATATGAAGTGTCTTTAGCCTTGTCGCCAAAAAACTGATTTACATATTCCAACCCTTCGCAACCTAAAGACTTAGCCTTCGCTGCAAAGTCTAAATTATCCATCTCTCCAGATTGTAATGCCTTGTGCAATGACCATTGGGCTAAAGAAATTTTAAAAAACAGGGATGCTTCTTCTTCCACATCTATGGCTGTTACTTCTGTATTTTCCTTTTTTGCTTGTTCTTTGCAGGCCAATGTCCCTAAAAAGGTAAGTGCCAAGCTAGATTTTGCGGTAGCGTTTACAAATTGTCTACGTTTCATTCTTAAAATAAGTTTAGTCAGTTAAGTATATTCAATAAAAGTATGGTATTTTGGAAAACGACCCAAAAAAAGGCCTTTAAAATAGTTCCGATTAGTTAGCCTGTAAAATAGGTTAAAATAGCGATTACTACGGCCACCAAAAGAACCGAAAGCACTACATCGATCCAATTAAAACTATCTTTGCTAAGCTGTTTTTCTTCTTCGGAAAGTGTACCAAAAGCCAATCCTTGAATTTTGGCGTAGTTAGGCGCTTGAGTAGCCAAACTTACAGCCACACAAATAATTACTGAAAACAAACACATAAATATGGCCATATTGGCGAAATTTATCGCTGCAAACTGATATGCCAATCCACTTCCAATATGTTCTCCCGTAGCTTTGTAATGGCCAATTTCCCCCGTGTAGTGTAACTCTGCGCCAATTCGCAATGCCGCAACCACCAAACCAGAAAACAAGGTTACTATAGCAGCTTTAGAATTGACCCTTTTCCAAAGTATCCCCAACACAAATACCGCGGTAATGGGAGGTGCTATGTACGATTGAACACTTTGCAAATATTGATACATTACACCGCCTCCTATTTTTTCCATGATGGGAATCCAAATAATACCCAATACAACTACAATAGCGGTTGCTATTCTACCAATATTCAAAAGTTTTTTCTCGGTTTCCTGCGGACGTAACTTTTTATAAATATCAATAGTAAATATGGTAGAGCAAGAATTAAAAACGGAGGCCAAAGAACTCATCAAAGCTGCCATGAGTCCGCCAGCTACCAAACCTTTTAGACCAACGGGCAATAGCGCTTTTACCAATGTAGGAAAAGCTTCGTCTGCCCTACCCAATTGAATAACACCTTGTTGATCTAAAGCATAAGCTATAATCCCAGGGATAAGGAAAATAAAGATGGGTAATATTTTTAAATAAGCCCCAAAAATAGCTCCCCTTCTCCCAACAGTTATATTATTGGCTGCCAATGTTCTTTGTACTATGTATTGATCGGTACACCAATACCAAATTCCCACCACGGTACCGCCAAATAATAGTCCCGTCCAAGGAAAATCGGGATCGGTCATAGGGCGCCACATATTAAAATGTTCTGGGCTTGTAGCACGAACGGTTTCTTGTAATTGGCTCCAACCGCCGACCGCCTCCAATCCGAGAAACGTAATAATAACAGACCCTAAGATTAAGATAACCGTTTGTAAGGTTTCCGTATAGATTACAGCTTTCATACCACCAACAATGGTATACAGGCCCGTGAAAAGCACAATCCCAATCGCACCATACCAAAATGGAATCCCTAACAATTCAGAAACCACAATACCCCCTGCATAAATTGTTACCGACACTTTGGTAATTACATAACCGACCAATGAAAAGATGGACAAAAACCAACGCGAACGGCTATCGAATCTTTTTTCCAAAAATTCGGGCATGGTAAATGCGCCACTACGAATATAGAAAGGGAGAAAAAGCCATCCCAGCAATAGAACTATCCATGCATGGAGTTCGTAATGTGCCATTGGCATTCCAGATTCTGCTCCGGTACCCGCAAGGCCGACCACATGTTCTGAACCAATGTTGGATGCAAAAATAGAGGCTCCAATAACAAACCAGCCTACATTACGGCCCGCCAAAAAGTAATCTTCTGTATTTTTATTTTTTTGTAAAACTACCCAAATAGCAACTGCAATTAGTGCCAATAAATACACTCCTAAAACAATCCAATCTGCCGTTTCTAAAACTGATTTCATATAATTTTGGTTAGGTTTTGAAAATTAAAATATAGTCATTTAGACTATTAATAGGTTTATGCAATTTTACTTTAAAATTTTAGAAATAGCATAAATAATTCAAAAAAAATTATGGAAATCGGTATTAATGCGGTCTTCGTTTCATAAAATTGTAAATTTAACCCATAAAAAAATCAGCCCGAAAGCTGATTTTTTTTACTTTAATTAAGATTTAGAAAGTTGTAAATTACTCCTTGGCATTTACCATCCACTGTATATTATATTTATCGGTGCATCTACCAAAATAATCGCCCCAACTGGACTTTTCAAATGGTTGGTGAACGCTTCCTCCACCGCTTAACTTTTTAAAGATATCTTCAGCTTCCTCTTTAGAAGTTGCATCGATACTCATATACATATTAGATCCCGAAGTTATTGGGGTATCTGGAGATGCATCGTAAGCCATAAAGTGAAAGCCTTTCCCTTTAAGTTCGGCATGTTGCAAATTGTGCCTATAACTTTCTGGAATATCCATGTTTTTATCTTCATACGTTTGCTTGTTAACCACTTCTCCACCAAATATTCCTTTGTAGAAATTAAGGGCTTCTTCACATTGATTTTTAAATGCTAAATATGCTTGGATTTTCATAATGATAATTTTTAATTAATGTTGATTTTCTATTAATTTAATATCATCAAAACGAACGGAATATCGTGTTAAAAATTCGTCAATAAGCATTATATTAACATTTACTTTTGTTGAATTTATGATTCAAGGTCGCTACAAGAACTTTCTTCAGTAAAAAACCGACAAAGCTTTCTTTTGCTTGTAAATGTAAAATTGGTTTTTAGAAAAGATAATTCAGCAATAAATTTTAGCTAAAGTGATTGCCGCTCAATGAAGTTAAATGGATTTTTCACTTTGCCTTTTTCTTTATTCAAGATCATTTGAGCAGCTGTTTCCCCCATTTTTTGAAAATCAGTGGAAATTACAGTTATCCCCAACAACTCCTTAAGCGGTGTATCGTTATAAGAAATAACCCCAATACTTTCTCCCAAAGTAAAATCCCTTTCGCGAATTTGTTTTATCAAACTCACTAAATCTGCCTCTTCAATGGTAATAAATAAATCGCCCTCTTTAAGAATCATATCTTCGTAAACCTCATCGATAATATCAAATTGCAGGTCGAACTCCACACAAAATTTACGAAAACCATGTAAAATCCTCTTAGGATAGGGATAAACAGACTTTTCTGGATATACCAAAAATAGTTTTTTATACTTTTTAATGCTAGCAAGACCATCTTTTAAAGCACCGTAAATATCGGCTTCAAAATCTTGGAAAATTTCTACAATCCCTTCATCTAAATCCATTTTATTATTATCCAAAATCAATAACTTTTCCTTCGGAATTTTATGGATGGCTTTAATTATTTTATCACTGAAACTAACATGGTGCAAATCTTCATTTTTAAAATGGGGCATGATTACATAATAATCGTAAGCACCTAGGTTCTTTTCCATTAAATTTAGAAAAAGTGTTTCATCGCAATGGTAAATATGAAGATCTGTATGGGAATTCCCGCCGATAGCATCTATAAAAGAGTTATAGATCCTCATTTTATAGGAACTCAATTTATTTATTAAAAATAGGATATTAATTTTAGAAATAAGCTGCGTTCTGGTAATGTAATATCCCTTTCCTCGGATGGATGAAATAATTTTGCGCTCCTTTAAAATGCTATACGCTTTTTCTACCGTGTCCCTGGAAAGATAAAACTCCTCGCTAAATTGATTAATAGATGGAATTTTATCATCCATTTTAAGGTTTCCAATGGAAATATTATGAATAATAGAATCTACAATTTGTTTGTATTTAGGTTTTCTTGAGCTCTCGTCGATCCTAATATATTCAAGCATCTTAAAAATTGTTTGTTTGAAGGAGTTAAGTCTATTTACAGCCTATGTCTAATAGCTTTACAATTATACTATATTGAATAATTAAAATCTAATATTTCACACCTTTTTTATAGATAACGGTACAGTACAGGACAGATAGCATTTCAATATAAATTAGTTTAGCTGAAGATAATTTGTATAACCAAAGAATAAATATGAACACCTTGGCTAAAAAATTTAAACATGTAGACTACTTATGGGATGAAGAAAAAGCTGCAAGCTTGGGAGATGATCAAGTAGCATTATTTCTGTACCGTTCTAACATTTTAGGCGCCGATTTACGCATTACCAATTATGGTGGTGGAAATACCAGTTGTAAAACCATTGAAAAAGACCCACTCACCAATGAAGATGTAGAAGTTATGTGGGTAAAGGGTTCTGGTGGAGACATAGGCACCTTAACTCGTGCAGGAATTGCCGGGCTGTACACCAATAGATTGAGAGACCTCAAAAATGTTTACGGCGGTCTGGAAGATGAAGACCGTATGGTGGGCCTTTTTAACCATTGTATTTACGATCTTGATAGTAAAGCACCTTCCATAGATACACCCCTTCATGGATTATTGCCGTTTAAACACATAGACCACTTGCACCCAGATTCACTTATAGCAGTGGCTGCAGCAAAAGACAGTGAAAAAATAACCAAGGAAATTTGGGGTGACACCATGGGGTGGGTACCTTGGCAACGCCCTGGTTTTGATCTCGGACTTCAATTGGAGAAATGCTTAAAAGAAAATCCGGGGATTCGAGGGATCGTGCTGGGTAGCCATGGTTTATTCACGTGGGGAGATACTTCCTATGAGTGTTATATGAACAGTTTGGAAGTTATTGAAACAGCTTCGGAATATATTGAAAACAAAATCAAAGAAAACGGAAGCGTTTTTGGAGGGCAGAAAGTAGAAAGCCTTCCGGCCGGGGAGCGAAAGCAAAAAGCAGCTCAGCTCATGCCACTCCTTAGAGGCCTTTGCTCTTCAGAAAAAAACATGATTGGGCATTTTACCGATAGCGATACTGTTTTGGAGTTTATAAACAGCAACGACCTATCGCGCTTGGCACCAATGGGAACTTCGTGCCCAGATCACTTCTTGCGTACCAAGATACAACCGTTGGTATTGGATTTGGATAGAAATGAAGATCTAACCGACACCATTTCGGTTCTGCATAAACTAGAACCCGCTTTCGAACAATATAGACAAGAATACGCCGAGTACTACAATAATTGCAAGCATGATAACAGTCCGGCTATGCGGGATGCCAATCCGGTAATTATTATTTACCCAGGCGTAGGAATGTTCTCTTTTGCCAAAAATAAGCAAACCACCCGTGTAGCAAGTGAGTTTTACGTAAACGCTATAAATGTTATGCGTGGTGCGGAAGCTATTTCAGAGTATACTTCTTTACCAAGACAGGAAGCATTCGATATTGAATATTGGTTGTTGGAAGAAGCAAAACTGCAAAGAATGCCAGCCGAGCAACCACTTTCCCGAAAAGTAGCCATTGTAACTGGTGCCGGAGGAGGAATAGGAAAAGCCATTGCCGATAAATTGGTGGCTGAAGGTGCCAATGTAGTATTGACGGATATCAGTGAAGATTCGCTTGAAGAAGCCGAAAAAACATATAAAAAAGATCAAGTGGCAACAGCCATTTGCGATGTAACAAAAGAAGAATCGATTATTGCAGCCTATAAAGAAGCTTGTTTGGCTTTTGGGGGTATCGATATCATTGTACACTCGGCAGGATTGGCCATCTCCAAATCTTTGGAAGATACCACCCAAAAAGATTGGGACTTGCTACAGGATATTTTAGTTAAAGGTCAATTTTTAATGGCTCAGCATGGTGTTGCAATCCTTAAAAACCAAGGATTAGGCGGTGATATTGTAAATATTGCTAGTAAAAACGGACTCGTTTCAGGGCCTAATAACGTAGGTTATGGAACGGCCAAAGCGGCCCAACAACACATGACGCGCCTATTGGCAGCCGAACTTGGAGAAGCCAAAATAAGGGTAAACACTGTTAATCCAGATGGCGTAATTGTAGGTAGCAAAATATGGGAAGGTGCTTGGGCAGAAGGCCGAGCAAAGGCTTATGGCATAAAAGTGGAAGACCTCCCTGCACACTACGCAAAAAGAAACTTATTAAATGAAATAATTTATCCAGCAGATATTGCCAATGGTGTATTTTCATTGGTTGCCATCTTGGATAAATCTACCGGAAACATCATCAATGTAGACGGTGGAATGGCAAATGCATTTGTTAGATAAATGTATAGTTGTTAGTTAGCTTTAGATGTTCCATGGGTTTTCTTCATGCCCACGGACATTTAAAAATTTAGTACTTTCAATCATTCATTTTAAATATCGAAAACTTATTTCTTGTGTTTAAAACACTTAAAAGAACAAAACATACAATTACTTATGAGAATTAACCCAGACCAACTGAGTCATAACAACAAAGAAGATCTTAACGCACACCAATCTCAATACAAAAACCTCACAGAGGTATTAATTAACAAAGGAAAAAACATTCAGAAAATCATTCAAAGTTTAGCCGATTTTCAAGTTGCGATCCCAAGTTGGGCATTAGGGGCTGGAGGTACGAGATTTGGGAGGTTTTCTTATCATGGAGAGCCTTCATCTTTAGAACAGAAATTAGAAGATATCGGGGTAATACATGCGCTTACTCAAACTGCAGGCGCGGTATCGCTGCACATCCCATGGGACATCCCGACCGATTACTCCGCCATTAAAGAACTAGCCTCTAGTTTGGATATTAAATTTGATGCCGTAAACTCGAACACTTTTCAGGATCAGAAAAACGGTAAGGAATCTTATAAATTTGGTTCCCTAAGCAATACCAGTAAAGCGGTTCGCGACCAAGCCATTGCTCATAATATCGATGTAATAAATATTGGGGATAAACTAGGTTCTAAAAGCATCACGGTATGGTTGGCAGACGGCAGCTCTTTCCCAGGCCAGGCTAATTTCCAAATGGCATTGACGCATACACAGGATAGTTTAAAGGAAATTTATAAAAACCTCCCGGACGATTGGAAGGTTTTTATCGAATACAAACCTTACGAACCTTATTTTTACAGCACGGTAATCCAAGATTGGGGCACCTCTTTTATGCTGGCCAACGAATGCGGTGAAAAGGCATTTACGTTGGTGGATTTGGGACACCATTTACCAAACACCAACATCGAACAAATCGTTTCTACGCTTATGCTGAAAGGAAAACTTGGTGGGTTTCATTTTAACGATAGCAAATATGGGGATGATGATATTACTGTAGGCTCCATTAAACCGTATGCTCTGTTCTTGATTTTTAATGAATTGGTCTACGGAATGGAAAACAACCCTCAGAACCCAGCACTTTCTTGGATGATCGATGCCAGCCATAACTTAAAAGACCCATTGGAAGACCTTATCCAGTCGCTCGAAGCTATACAAATAGCTTATGCCAAAGCCTTATTGATCGACCAAAAAGAATTGAGGGAAGCACAACAGGAGCATGATGTTACCAAATGTCAAGAAATACTTCAAGAAGCCTATTTAACAGATGTAAGGCCGCTGGTTCGGGAGGCAAGGTTGCAACGAGATGGAGCCATTAACCCATTGCAGCAATACCGATTGCTTGGCGTAAGAAAACAATTGATTGAAGAAAGAGGAACAAATACAGTAGCTACAGGATTATAAAAAGTTTATATGAAAAAGAAAGTCACGGCTGTTTTTGATATAGGAAAGACCAACAAGAAATTTTTTCTTTTTGATGAAGACTTCCAAGAGGTGTATCGGGAATATGTTGCCTTTGATGCTATTGAAGATGAGGACGGCCATCCTACAGAAAACCTGGAAGTGCTTCAAAATTGGTTAAAAACCCTTTTTCATAGAATCTTGGAGGCTGAAGAGTTTGATGTTAAGGCCATAAATTTCTCATCCTACGGTGCCAGTTTTGTTCATCTGGATGAAAACGGAAATGCCCTTACCCCACTTTACAATTATACAAAACCTATTTCAGAGGAGGTCATAACTTCCTTTTATAAAAAATATGGGCCAGAACTTGAATTTACGAGGGCGACCGGATCTTCCAAAGAAGGCCTCTTAAATTCAGGAATCCAACTGTATTGGCTAAAACATACTAAACCAGAAATATTTGGAAAAATTAAATACTCTTTACATTTACCTCAGTATTTAAGCTATATCTTTACGGGGATTCCACTTAGTGAGTATACCAGTATTGGTTGCCATACCGCACTTTGGGATTATAGTAAAAAAGATTACCATACTTGGGTCTACAAAGAAGAAATACATAAAATCCTTCCGCCCATAGTTTCCACGGAAACCAGTATCAATATGAATTACAATGGGAAACGCATTAAAATTGGAGTTGGCATTCACGATAGTTCTTCAGCACTACTTCCTTATGCAAGGAGTTTGCAAGAACCTTTTATTCTTGTTTCAACGGGAACATGGAGCATCGCTTTAAATCCGTTTACCACTAGTGAGCTCTCCACAGAAGAAGTCGCAGATAACTGTATAAATTACATGCGCATCAACGGGAAGGCTGTTAAAGCATCTCGTTTGTTCTTAGGGAATGAATATAAAATTCAGGTAAAAAAACTATCGGAATATTACCAGGTAGCGGAAGATTACCATAAAGCGGTACAATTCAATGAAGATACCTATTATGAGATTACTAAAGATTTTGAGAATCTTTTTACATGGGAAAGTATAGCAAACGATCTATTGGTTGAAAACAAAACACTTCCTTACGAAACTTTTGAGCATGCCTATCACCACCTTATGATCGAACTGGTAATGCTACAGGTTAAAAGTATCGAAACCGCGAAAGGTAAAGATGCCATCTATAAATTGTATGTGGACGGCGGGTTTAGTGACAATGATGTGTACATAAAACTGCTGTCACATTATTTAAGAAATATGGAATTGAGAACAACCAACGCATCTCTCGGTTCGGCTTTGGGAGCTGCTATAAGTATTTCGGACACCAAATTGAACTCTAAATTCTTAAAAAAGAATTATTCCTTAAAAAAACACGTTCCTCTTATCGTAAAATAACTATTCCATGGCACTCACATTTAATCAACAGTATCCATCCGTCGACGATCTTAGGACGAAAGCCAAAAAAAGAATGCCGCGTTTTGCGTTTGAGTATTTGGATGGTGGCTGCAATGAAGATATTAATTTGCACCGCAACACCAGCGAACTTAGGGAGGTGCAATTAGAGCCCCGTTATTTAAAAAATTACAAGGATGCTTCCATTAAAACAACGCTATTCGGGAAAGAATACGACGCTCCATTTGGAATAGCCCCGGTAGGACTGCAGGGACTTATGTGGCCAAATTCCCCTGTCATATTGGCGAAAGCCGCGTTTCAGCATAATATCCCATTTATATTAAGTACGGTTACCACGATGGATATCGAAAAAGCAAGCGAGCTTACCGAAGGAAATGCATGGTTTCAGTTGTACAATCCCGTAGAAGACCATATCCGAAAAGATATTATTAAAAGGGCTGGAGATGCTGGCTGCCCTGTATTGGTCTTGTTATGTGATGTCCCTACATTTGGCTATCGCCCGCGCGATTTTAGAAACGGGCTGGCATTACCTCCAAAAATGTCCATTAACAACATACTCCAGATCTTGGGGAAACCAACTTGGGCTTTCAATACCCTTAAGCACGGGCAACCCAATTTCGAAAATTTAAAGCCATATATGCCAGAAGGGCTCAACCTAAAACAATTGGGGAAGTTTATGGATCAAACTTTTTCCGGTAGGCTGAATGAAGAACGCATCAAGCCAATTCGGGATCAATGGAAAGGAAAGTTGGTATTGAAAGGGGTAGCTTCGGAAGCCGATGCCCAAGAAGCCATAAGACTTGGTTTTGATGGCATTATAGTTTCCAACCACGGCGGAAGGCAACTGGATGCTGGGGAATCTACCATAAAACCACTCACTACCATTGCCGAGAAATACGGAGACCAGATTGAGGTAATGATCGATAGCGGACTCCGTTCGGGGCCAGACATCGCACGTGCTATGGCCAGTGGAGCTAAATTTACGTTTATGGGCCGCTCTTTTATGTACGGGGCTGCCGCCTTGGGAAACAAGGGTGGCGACCACACCATTTCCATGCTTAAAATTCAGCTGAAACAAGTGATGGATCAATTGTGCTGTGAAACTATTGAAGACCTTCCAAAACATTTGATTGTTCCTTCCTAAAAATTCTTCTTAAGGATCATTTTTATGCATTATTTATAGTTAGCGGCCTCTCATAAAAGATGACTCGCTACTATAAAATTTTATTTAGATATTTACGGTATTAAAATTTATTCGTGAAATGAGCCATAACAATCGAGTTAGCACTAACCGTAATGTGTAATGGCAAATTCCATCTGCCTGCCGTCAAAACAGGTCTGATCAATTAAAAAAATAGAAAAAAAACAGATGAAAAAATCTATTTTACTCGCTATACTTTCTGGGTTGTTACTTGCCTTGGCGTGGCCAACTTACGGGGTTCCACTTCTTGCTTTTATTGGTTTTGTGCCTTTGTTATTGGCAGAAAAAAGCATTCGTGAATCTCAATTAAAAAGAAAGGGAGCGAAAGTGTTTTTTACGGCTTATATTACCTTTATTATATGGAACAGCATTACTACTTGGTGGATTTGGTATTCCACCCCCTTTGGAATGTTTTTCGCATTGGCCGTTAACTCATTGTTAATGACGATTGTATTTTCCCTCTATCATTTTGTGGCAAAAAGACTGCCTGCAAAAATTCATCTTATATTTCTCCCAGCCATCTGGATGGCCTTCGAAAAGTTTCATTTAAATTGGGATTTCTCATGGCCTTGGTTAAACTTAGGAAATGTCTTTTCAGAATACACCACTTGGATACAATGGTATGAGTATACAGGTGTTTTTGGTGGTGCTCTATGGATATGGATTATTAATATTGGGGTATTCAAAACCGTTTCTCATTACAAACAAGAGAAAAATAGAACAATCCTTACCAAAGGAATAGCCAAAAATGTATTGCTTATTGCCATCCCCATTATTCTATCGCTATTTTTACTATATAATTACGAAGAGTCTTCTAAAACCGCAGAAGTTACCTTGCTGCAACCTAATATCGATCCGTATTCCCAGAAATATGACATCTCTAACCTTCAAATGACGCAAAATTTAATTGCTATGGCAAAACCGGTGATTTCCACCAAAACGAACTACGTTATCGCACCAGAAACTGCCTTGGCCAAAGGATCTCCTATCGATCGTTTTGATGACAGTAGCGAAAAAATGATGCTTCAAAAATTCGTAAGGGATTATCCAAACATGCAATTTATAACGGGAGTCGATTTTTACCGGCACTATACAGAACAAAAACAGCCGAGTGCCACTGCAAATTATTATGGGCCTAACGGTTGGTTCGATTTTTACAATGCAGCCGTTCAGGTTAATAAAAATAGCGTGACGGAAAAATATATAAAATCCAAATTGGTGGTAGGTGTGGAAAATTTTCCTTTTAAAAGTTTTTTAGAACCCTTACTTGGCGATGTTATGCTCGATCTTGGTGGTACCGTTGCCATGAGAGCCACGCAAAAAGAGCGTTCGGTCTTTACCTCTTCTGATGGCTCTTTAAAAGCAGCACCCATCATTTGTTACGAATCTATTTATGGGGAATTTGTAACCGGGTATGTAGAGAAGGGCGCAAATTTTTTAGCCATAATTACCAACGACGCTTGGTGGGATAATACTCAAGGACACAAACAACATTTAAGCTACGCTCGCCTACGTGCCATTGAAACGAGAAAAAGTGTGGCAAGAAGCGCCAATACAGGGATTTCAGCCTTTATAAATGAAAAAGGTGAGCTTACAAAAACGTTGGCATACAATGAAAAAGGAACATTATCTGGCGCTATTACCATTAACAACAAAAAGACATTTTATGTAAAATACGGCGATTTTATTGCTAGAATAGCGGTTCTTTTTGCTGGGATGATCTTACTCTACGCTATAGCCAGAAAAAAAGGGAGTTAACTTACTTTTTAAACTTTTTCACCCCTGCGGTAATATTATAATCCAAATGGTTTTCTTTGGGCACTATAGGGCAAGAATATTCTTTGTTGTAAGCACAATAAGGATTGTAAGCCTTGTTGAAATCTAAGGTTAGAGAATCTCCCTTCGGAATTCTTAAGTCGATGTACCTGCCGCCACCATAGGTTTCCTTGCCATTGGTTTTATCTGTAAAGGGAAGAAAAAGGTAGTCGCTATAATCTTCCGTTTCTTTTAATTGCTGATTTTGATATACGTTTAGTTGAAAATCTTTTTCCCCCAGTTTAAAGTGAAGAATTCCAAAAACAACTTCTTGGGACTTCCTATCAGTAGTTGTGGGCATTAAAAAAGGTTGCGCATTAGGGGTACGCTCTAGTTTAGCTTTTACGCTATAATTGGTGTCTATAGGGAAAAAGTCCAAACTTTCAAACCCTATAAAATCTTCTTTTGTTAAAGGGGATTCTTCTGGGTTGCTAAATTCTTCATTTATTTTTTGCTGAAATTCTTTAACGGAAACAACTTTGTTTTCTGGAGTTGTTCCTTCTTGGGTTTTTACTTCAGCTACCTTTTCACTACTATGATATTTCTTTCCGTCGTTACAGGAAAGCAGTATGGCGGTGCAGCAAAAACTTAAAAATAATACTTTTCCCATTTTTTGAAGATTTTTTATCAGCACAAAAATACAACTTCCGGAATTTTTAAGTAGCTTTGTTTGTATAAATAAAAACGATGAATCTATTTACCACATATACAAAGTCTTGTGTGAAATCACTGTTACGCAGTTGGTGCTTTTGTATGTTGTAAAGAGTTACAATTATAGTTTATAGAAGCCCGACGCCAAAAACGTCGGGCTTTTTCTTTTAAATCAACCCATAAAAAAATCCAAATGAAAAAATTGTATTTTGGATACATTTCATCTTTTCAAGGTCTTTCCACAGAAGTGTGGTGGCTCGCATTAATTTCCTTAATTAATCGCGCGGGCACTATGGTAATTCCATTTTTATCGCTTTACTTAACCCAATCCTTAAATTTCACCTTGGCAGATGTAGGCTGGATCATGAGTTTTTTCGGCCTCGGTTCTGTGATTGGTTCGTGGATTGGGGGAAAACTAACGGATAAAATAGGCTACCACAAAATTATGGCGTTTAGTCTCCTCGCCTCTGCCCTATTTTTTGTGCTTTTGCAATTCTTAAATTCCTTTTGGGGTGTTTGCCTTGGGATATTTTTCGTCATGCTGGTAGCAGATATGTTCCGGCCAGCGGTTTTTGTTGCCTTAAGTGCCTACAGCAAGCCCGAAAACAAAACACGATCGGTATCCCTAATAAGACTGGCCATTAACTTGGGATTTTCTGCAGGTCCGGCCATTGGCGGACTCATAATTACCAATTTAAGCTACGGAGGTCTTTTTTGGGTAGATGGTATTACCTGCCTACTTGCAGGATTTTTACTTTTAAAAGTACTCAATCCTAAAAAGGCAAGAGTTTTGGATGAGGTGAAAAATGATTCGCCTACATCTGCTTATTCCGATTTTTCGTATTGGATATTTTTTGTTGCCATGATTATTTTCGGATTTATATTTATGCAGTATTTCTCCACGATACCCTTATTTTACAAAGAGATTTTCGCATTAACAGAAGATGAAATCGGTTTGCTATTGGCGCTTAATGGATTGTTGGTGTTTACATTTGAAATGCCTTTGGTGCAATATTTTGAAAAAAAGTCATGGACTTCCCTTTCTAGCGTGATATTTGGTTTAACATTAACACTGCTTAGCTTTTTGGTACTAAATTTATACTCATGGATTGGCATTCTTTTGGTTGGAATGGTTTTAATGAGCTTTGGTGAAATGTTGGTTTTTCCATTCTCCAATGCCTTTGCATTAAATAGAGCCAAAAGGGGGAATCAAGGCGAATATCTGGCACTATATAGCATTGCATTTTCTTTTTCCCATATTTTGGGGCATAATTCGGGTTTTCATTTAATAGATGTATTCGGATTTGAGTTTACTTGGTATTTTATGGTGGCATTAGGAATTGTTGGCTGTTTATTACTCGCGTATTTAAAACGTAGGATTTCCATTCCCGGTAATTAGATCTAGAAAACTGACTTAAGAAAATTCTTGAATAAATGTATTTTATTTGTTTTCAGTAGGTTAAAACGTTAATTTAGAACTTTTAATTAAACAACCGACGTTTTAAGCAACCACCAAAAATGATAAAAAAGACCTTATTTGTAGCATTTTTAATTTTTTTACAATCCATATTTTCTCAGAATGAAATTGCCTCCTCCATTTCAACAACTCAAATAGAAGAGAAAACGGCAACCATTAACGACAGTCTGATAAAAATTCGTAGGGATTTGCACAAGTATCCAGAATTGGCCGGCAATGAGAAAAGAACTTCAGAAAAAGTAGCGGCTTATTTGGAAGCCTTAGGACTGGAAGTACACAAAAACATCGGTGGATATGGTGTGGTGGGCGTTTTGCAAGGTAGGGATGGAGGAAAAAAAATAGCTTGGCGGGCCGATATGGATGCCCTGTCCTCAACCGCACCAGATCCTGTAGAATTTAAATCTGAAAACAAGGGAATAAGGCACATTTGCGGGCATGATGTGCACACAACCATCGGATTGGGCATTGCCAATGTTTTATCCTCGTTGAAAGAAGACTGGGCAGGAACGATGTATTTTATTTTTCAGCCATCCGAAGAAAACTATCAAGGAGCACAAGAAATGTTGAGTGATGGTATTATGGAAATAATAGATCCTGATGAAATCTACGCACTTCACGTTACCGCATTTCCTCAGGGATATACCGCTGTAAAAGCACAAAACCCATATTCTTTCACCAATAGATTAGACGTAATTTACAAAACGACTAAGGATCTAGATGAAATCACCGAGTTTACTAAAAAATTGGTTAAAAACCATGTTAGAATTCCAGCTGACGCGAGGTTTAGCGACTACAATAGCTTGGGGGACCCTGAAGTTGGGATAGCCAGTGCACAAACAATTTTTACCGATTATTTAACCTTGGCATCTGACTTTAAGGTTGAAGAAAACCCGGAAAATCTAAAAATAAGTGTTTATGTGAATTCAAGTAACAAAAAACAACTTGATTCCCTGCTTAGCGATCTGAAATTGACCATTAAGAAATCTAAGTTTGCCAATACACTAGAGCAGGTTATATACACGAATAAAAAAGGAACGGTTGTGAACGATGAAGCCTTAACCGCCAAAGCAATTGAAAGTATAAGCAAGGCTTATGGTAAATCTAAAATTATTCCTTTATACGGAGTTATTCCAGGGAATGTGGGAGATGATTTTTCCTATTTTCAAGATGAAATTCCAGGTGTTTATTTCTTTTTGGGTGGCTCCAATTTTGAAAAAGGAATTATTGCCAACCCACACGCCCCAAATTTTATGGTAGACGAAGCATGCATCCAAACAGGGGTGGAACTATTTTCGTCTTTCCTTTTAGATCGCCTTTAGTACAGGTTAATCAAATAAAAAATGTTTTTCACGAAAGCATTATTAAACCCGCCCCAACCTATAAAAAATAGGGAATTCTAACGCATACACTTCTTTGTCGGGAAGTTGATTTAAAAATGCATCCACCGGATTATTTCCGTTTTTTTCCTTGTATTTCTTTACGGCCGACCAACTTTTTAAATATCCTTCCAATTGCTTTGGGGTCCACTTAACTTTTATAGAAAATTCATTGATTAATTTTTCTTCCTTAAAAGGAAATTCCATGTTCTGGTATTCGTGCTCGATGTAAATTCGCTCTTTATCCCAATAATCCCCGATTACGTTTTCATAGAAGTTCAACAGTTTTTCATTGAATTCACTATCTCCTTTGTGCAATCCGTAGCCAAATATCGCTAGAACACCTCCAGGTTTTAAAATACGCTTTGCTTCATCAAAAAAAGCATCAAAATCGAACCAGTGAAACGCTTGACCCACTGTAATCAAATCGAAATAATCATTAAAAAAAGGAGTGCTTTCTGCCCTGGATAATTGATATGTTATATTGTTTGCCGGTTGTGCGTTTTCCAACTGCTCTTTACTTATATCTATAGCTTGAACCTTATGAAAGGTATCTTTTAAAATAGTTGCTATTTGTCCGTTTCCGGTTCCTACATCCAACGCCACTTTTTTATAATGCACTTTCTTACAGATATCTTCTATAAATTTTTTTGGGAACACTGGTCTGTATTTGGCATAGTTTTCAGCTTCCGAAGAAAAATTATCTATAATTGGTTTCATCCCTTTGGCGTTTTATGGATTTTACATTTTCAAAATTTAATACATAGTGTCGAATCCATAAGATTCCAACAGCTCGTTGTACTCCGGCTGAATACGTAACAACGTTATTCCTTCTTGTTCCCTTAATAGATCGATATCTTTAAATCCGTGTGAAAGCATTTTATCCAAGTAAAATAAGGCCATCCCGTAATCTCCCTGGTGCACCGTATATTTTAAAACCGATACATAAGCATCGTAATCTTTTGGGGAAACAATGGTTTTATAAATGTTTAAATACAATAAATTTTGAAGGTGCTCTTTTTCGTTATAGGAAGATTCCAGCTCGGTAGGAAGAATACGCATAAAATTAAGTATCCTTTGTCCCATCCGTTGTTTCATAACACTCGTAGAATCTATGTAATCCTTTTTAATGGCAATTACCTCATCCTCCCAATAAGAAAGCGATTCCAATTCACCCGCAGCTACATCTTTGGGAAAAAAGTTGATGTAATCCATATAATATCTCGGCTCCACCGCGTCTACAAAATCGAGATCGTTACGTTGCGTTCGATATATTTTTGTGCGTTTTACATCTTTTTGCAATTCTTTTAACGTGTCTTTTTCAAAATAAAAACGATAATTTTCCTGCATTGCCTCCAAATCATCATAAGCCCTGTACATTTCCAATTTATTGATTAATGATTGATTGAAGGCGAGGTCTTCGGAAAAAAATGAATCTATCTTAATTTCATTCTTGGGGATAATATTGCGTGTCATCGATTTTAGGGTTATTAAACGCACTGCCTTGGCAATATATTCCGAAGGTGGCCATACATGCCCGCCAGAAAATATCAATAATTCTGAATCGAACTTCCTTTTGGCAAGGTATTGCTCTGCCAACTGCATTTCTCGATAATTGTAATCTTCATTGCCTACAATACCCACAAAGAGAAAGTTATTCTTTTTGGGCGTATACATTTCATTATTTGCAAAAGAAGCGCCACAAGCAATAACGCCCTTTATTTTTTTTGAAATGACGGCTATGGAAACCGCCAATCTTGCGCCACCCGAAAAACCTGCCACGTACATGCTATTTGTATCGATATTATAAGATTCCAAAACATCGGCATAGAAAACGCGGGCTATGTTTAAGTTTTCTTGATAAGTACCGTTTTTCACCCCATTGGAAGCCGCTATCACATATCCGTATTTTTCAGCTGACTCCTTAAAAATATTCACCGCCGAAGCACCGCGACCAGAAGCATCGAAAACCATAATTAGAGGCCATTTTTTTTCTGTATTGTAATTACTTGGTAGGTAAATTGCATAACTATCTTTGGAATTGGTGGTAGGAATAGAATCCTGAACCTCCCCAGAAACAATTTTTTCTTGGGAAAATCCAGCGGTAACCATAAAAAGAAGAAATAATAGTTTTTTCATAGTAATATTATCAATCAAAAATCCCGCCATAATGCGGTATCTAAATTTATTGATAAAAATAGATTTTTAAAGAATCCTTTTATGCTTTTTAAAATTTATCTTTGTGCCGAATAGAAAAGTGTTGAAGAAATGATCCCCAATTTAAAATTATTTATGGTAATGTTGGGCTGCAAACCAGAAGGTAGATTTACCGAGCAGCACGATATTTTCTTCGGAATTGCCGCTTCCCTGAAAGATCTTGTTCCAGCGATGAAAGATTTTTGGCCAGAGGCAAAAGGACAAATACACATTGATGCATGGAGGGAAGTAACCCACGTAGATGGTTATCAAATCGAGGTGGTGGAAAGAACGGACAACATATCAAAAGAGGAGCAGCTGTTCTTTATTAACCTCGGTGGATACAAGGAAAACGAGTTTGAGGAGTATCACTATAAAATCCTGTCAATTTCCAAAACAAAGGCAGCGGCTATAAAACAATCTAAAACAACTACTTTTTACAAGCACTGCGGATTTAAAGGGGCAGAATCCCATATAGACGACAAATACGGTGTAGACGTAGATGATATTTATAATATTGAAGAAATACTGCCAGGTGTTTTTAAAAATAAATATCAACTTTCCTTCTCAAAAAACGAACAAGGACAAGAAGATGAACTGCATATTGGATATGTAAAAATTGCAAATTTAAAGTAACAAATACAGTTCTTTAAAATCATCTATTTTTTCCAATGGGCTTGTTGGAAATAACATTGGAAAGTACGATAGAAGTGCGCACTTCCCCGTAGGTAATTAATTTATCGATGAATTCTTCGAGATGAAACTGATCGTACAAAACTACCTCCATGACCAGGTTTTCGTTTCCAGTAATGCGGTAACAATTAAGCACTTCTTTAAACTGCTTCACTTGTTCTAAAAACGGCTTTAATTTTCCCATAAACGCACGTAAGGTTACAAATGCCTTTAATTGATATCCGGTTTCTATATGGTTAATTTCTGCCGTATACCCATTAATGACCCCTACATCTTCCAGTTTTTTAATACGTTCGGCAACAGCCGGAGACGACAACCCTATTTTCCTCCCAATCTCTGCGTTGGTAAAACGTGCATTTTGCTGTAAAAGCTTTAAAATTGCCCAATTTAAATCATCTATTTTCATACACTTTAAAATTCGATAGCCTTAGTGCTGTTTTTTAATTCTGTCTTGACACACCAAATAAAAAAATAGTCGCTTTTTTGAATACATTACAAATTAAATAAAATTAACATTAATACCTTAATTTTTAAGGCAAAAACTATATTCTACCTTATTTAATACATAAATGTTTTTATTTTCTGCTGTAATTTTGGAATAACATTTTAGATGTCGGCACGTGCAGTTACGGGCGAAGTAATCACAAAATTACAAACGCCTATTTGTACAGATTTATAAAAAGTATCTTGTGAAGAATAGTTATTTACGACATAGTTATCGCAGGCGTAACGTAACCAAATTACCGGTTTACAAAAAAGCCATCCATATCTTTAAATTGAGTAGGCAAATTGTTGAATATTTAAGGGGAGACACCTCTGTTCTAGAACTTCACAAATCCCAGAATCAAAAAGACATCTATTCTGATAAATTAATTATGACTTCTCTAGGGTTGGCACCTAAAATAGCGATGGCAGAAACCTCACCAGACTTAAACGTAAAACTGGCATCTCTCTCTTCGCTAGAGCAGACTACCGCTGCGTTAATTCAATATTGTGAGAAATTAGAGCTTAAAAGCGGGAAAGGAAAAGAGTTTTTACATTTGCTGAGAACAGAGATCAAGAAATTTGGGCACCTACAAAGCAAATGGGCCGTTAGCATACACAGCAAAAATTAATCGTTTACATTTTTATGATCTTTATTTTAATCCTTATCTTACTATTGCATTGGTAAAGATAAGAGGTTTATAATGAAAAGAGTGCTTGTTACGGGAGCTACGGGTAATATTGGTAGCGAAGTTGTTTTTTATTTAAGTGAATTAAACTTAAAACTCGATCTTACACTAGGGGTACGCCATTTAGATTCCGCAAAGGAAAAATTTTACCATATTCCAACTCTTCAATACAGAAATTTCGATTTTGCAGAACCAAACACCTTCCGAAGTGCTTTAGAAGGGGTTGAAATATTATTCCTCTTGCGTCCTCCTCAAATTGCAGACGTTGATACGTATTTTAAGCCGCTTTTAGAAGCTGCAAAACTGAACGGGATTCATAAAATTGTTTTTTTATCGGTGCAAGGAGCAGAAAAAAGTAAAATGATTCCGCATTACAAAATTGAAAAACTCATTTTAAAACTGGGATTTGAATATATCTTTATACGCCCCAGTTATTTTATGCAAAATTTAACCACCACCTTGCTCCCCGAAATTAAAGCAAAAAGGCAAATTACCTTACCGGCAGGCAACGCAAAATTTACGTGGGTAGATGTAAAAAACATTGGTGAAACCATTGCTTTAGCCATTAAAAATTTTGATGATTACAAAAATAAGGCTCTTGAAATAACAGGCACAGAACATAAAAACTTTTATGAAGTTACCGAACTCATGAGTACAATTGTTGGGGAACAAATAACTTACCGAAGCATCAACCCCATCTCCTTTTACATCGTAAAAAGGAAAGAAGGACTCTCCAGGGAGTTTACCTTGGTAATGCTATTGTTGCATTTCCTGCCACGTTTTCAAAAAACACCAAACCTATCGAACGAATATCAAAACCTAACAGGAAAAGAGCCTACATCTTTAGAGGAGTTTATAAAAAGGGAGCAGCAGATATTCATTGGTAAGAAAACTTAAGTAACGGTACCAACGGTTGGGGCTACATGGTTTTAGTATAGAAAAGAGCTATTAGAAACTAAAGGCAGCTCTCATCCTGTAATGTAAAAAGTGAAACAAAAACTTCAAAGCTGAAGCCATAAATTCTACCCTTACTTTCTAAAATAAAAGATTCGCACTAATTTCTAATTTTATCGCTTGCAAACTTGAAATTGCTTTAATTTGCAAAAAATGTTTTTGTGAATTACTTATCAGTAGAAAATATAGCCAAATCATACGGCGAACGCGTTCTTTATACCGACATTTCCTTCGGAATCAATAAAGATCAAAAAATAGCATTCATAGCTAAAAATGGTACTGGAAAAACTTCCTTACTGAATATTATAACGGGAAAGGATACACCAGATAGCGGACAGGTTATTTCGAGAAATGGTATTAGAATCTCCTTCTTGGCGCAAGAACCCGATTTGGATGCGAACCTTACTATTGAAGAAACTATTTTTGCTTCTGATAATAATGTTTTAAAAACCATTCAAAATTACGAAAAAGCACTGGAAAACCCAGATGATACGGAGGCCTACCAAAAAGCTTTCGAACAGATGGATATTAAAAATGCTTGGGATTTTGAGACACAATACAAACAAATTCTTTTTCAGTTAAAACTGGAAGATCTCAACCTGAAAGTAAAAAACTTATCTGGTGGACAGAAGAAAAGGTTAGCACTGGCAACTATTCTCCTGAACACGCCAGATCTATTAATTTTAGATGAACCTACCAACCACCTTGACCTGGAGATGATTGAATGGTTGGAGCAGTATTTTGCAAAGGAAAACATCACGCTTTTTATGGTAACCCACGATCGGTATTTTCTAGAGCGTGTTTGCAACGAAATCATAGAATTGGATCACGGCAAGCTGTATCAATACAAGGGTAATTATTCGTACTACTTAGAGAAGAAAGAAGCTAGGATTCAGGCCGAGCAAGCTTCCGTAGATAAAGCAAAAAATCTTTTTACCAAAGAATTAGATTGGATGCGGCGCCAACCAAAAGCCCGTACCACCAAATCGAAATCCCGGATAGATGATTTCTACAAAATAAAGGAAAAAGCCCATCAGCGGAGGCAAGATCATAAAGTTCAGCTGGAAATCAACATGGAGCGATTGGGAAGCAAAATTGTAGAATTTCATAACGTTTCAAAAAGTTTTCAAGACAAGAAAATATTAGACAAGTATGAGTATACATTTAAAAAAGGGGAACGCATTGGTATTATTGGGAAGAACGGTACGGGAAAGTCTACTTTTTTAAATATTCTAACTGGAAATATAGCTCCAGATGGAGGTAAGGTAGTTATTGGAGAAACCGTAAAATTTGGATATTATACCCAGAGCGGAATCAACCCTAAACCAGCTCAAAAAGTAATCGACATTATAAAGGAATACGGCGAATTTATACCGCTTACCAAAGGAAGACAAATATCGGCGGCGCAGTTATTGGAACGATTTCTTTTCGATCGAAAAAAGCAATACGATTACGTAGAAAAACTTAGCGGGGGCGAATTAAAGAGGCTTTATTTATGTACGGTACTTATACAAAATCCAAATTTTCTAATCCTAGATGAGCCTACCAACGATTTAGACATTGTTACGCTCAATGTTTTAGAAGAATTTTTGTTGGATTTCCCAGGCTGCCTTTTGGTGGTTTCCCACGATCGCTATTTTATGGATAAAATAGTTGACCATCTTTTTGTTTTTAAAGGTAATGCAGAAATAGAAGATTTCCCAGGGAACTATACCGATTACCGTGCTTATGAAAGCAGCGAACCGGAAAAAGAAACAAAAGCGACTCCAGAAGACAGTTCTAAAAAAACGTGGAAGAAAGATGCAAATTCCGGTTTGAGCTATGAAGAGCAAAAAGAATACAAAAAACTTGAACGGGATATAAAAAAGCTAGAAGAAAAGAAAAAAGAAGCAGAAGCTGTTTTTGCTACCGGAGAGCTTGAAGGAGAAGACATAGATAAACAATCTATAAAGCTGCAGGAGATTATAGATGCCATTGAAGAAAAAACGGAGGCATGGTTTGAACTTTCCATGAAAATGGAAGAGGGCTAGAAATCAATGTTTACTTGGCGACGTTCAGTGGGAAATAGCTATATCGTCTTCGTTAGTGAGTCGTAGCCGAGCGCCTGCCTTTTCGGACAGGCAAGTGGTGATCTTCCTTGAAGCGGTTGGCAATATTCCCTTGGAAATTTTCAGAAAAAACCAAAAACCCAAAAACCTGAAACCTTTTAATTACATAAAATATCTGTTCAAAGCCACGAACCAGCATGGGGTACACTCCCCTTTTATATACAGCTATTTGGTAAACGGACTTTATAAAAGAAAATCGTTTCCCGAAAACAGCTTACTATCCGCTTGGAAAAAACACAACAATTTTTCCAAAAGAAAGCAAAAAATTTTAAATCGCACCTTTAGCTATTTTAATGACGAAAACTTTATAAAAGCCCACGATAATCTCTTCCGAGAGGATAAAACCGTTTATTTTTCTTTAAAAGAAAATAGCCCTGAGGAAATTTTAAAGCAAAGCAACTCTTTCAACCTATTGGTTGTTGATGCCATTATAGAAGATGCTGAAAAGCAGAAAGCATGGCTTTTCTTAAAAGAGCACAAAGGTTTTAATATCAGCATCGATCTGTACGACATCGGGTTTTTATTCCGTAGAAACGAACAAGTGAAAGAAGATTTTCGTATTCGAATTTAATTTACTATTTTAAGTTAACGGATAGGAAAGCCCTATCTTTTTAATGTAAAAAGTCAATTAAAAACTATTCCACGACCCTAATAAAATTAAGCAACAGTTAAGTTAAATGGAAACTCATATAATATGGATCGTTATCTTGGCAGTTCTTTTTATATTCGTTTGGTTAAATAACAAACGAAATATGAGGAAGCTAAAAGACCGTCGCAACAATAGGTTTGAAGATCGTTATACTTCCAAAAGGAAAGAAAAATAAATTGCATTGCAATCTTTAATTAATTTTCAGCAAAAAACAGCATTATAAATTGAAAATTTACACAAAAACCGGAGATAAAGGAACTACAGCATTGTATGGCGGACAAAGGGTTCCGAAGCATCATATAAGGATTGAAGCCTATGGAACTGTAGACGAACTGAATTCCTGGATAGGACTTATTCGAGATCAAAACATTCATAACACCTATAAAAAGGTATTGATTGAAGTACAGGATAGGTTATTTACCGTAGGGGCAATTTTAGCCACCCCACCGGAAAAAGAGTTTCTAAAAAACGGCAAAAAAAGACTAGACATCCCATCGATAAGCATTTCGGATATTAATTATCTTGAAAATGAGATTGACCATATGGATGCAGAGTTACCTCAAATGACACATTTTGTGCTTCCCGGAGGCCACACTACCGTGTCATATTGTCACATAGCGAGAACCATTTGCCGGAGAGCGGAGCGAAAAGCTACTTATTTGCATGAAAATGAACCGTTTGACGAACTTGTACTTAATTATTTGAACCGTTTATCGGATTATCTGTTTGTATTGGCACGGAAGTTGACTTCTGAGCTAGAGGCGGATGAGGTAAAATGGATTCCAAACAAAGGAAATTCTTAGTTAATTGCGCAATTTTATTGAGTATTAATCAATATAACGCCCTAAAAACTACGTTCTTAGAAATAATATGTAAATAATATAAATTTTACTTGACTTTTTACTTTAAAAATTTATTTTTGCACAAAATTAAAATCTATAGCAGATGTATTGGACTTTAGAATTAGCATCCTATTTAGACGATGCGCCTTGGCCCGCAACAAAAGATGAATTAATTGACTATGCTATTAGAACCGGCGCTCCGCTAGAGGTGGTAGAAAACCTGCAGGCAATGGAAGACGAAGGCGATATGTATGAATCTATTGAAGAGATTTGGCCGGATTACCCTACAGAGGAAGATTACCTCTGGAATGAGGATGAATATTAACAAACACATTAACATTATAAAGCAAAAAAGTCTCTGTCGAGGCTTTTTTTTTGCTTAATTTTGATATATAAATACACATACAGACATGAGTTTACTCGATTCAGTTTTAAAAGTTTTTGTAGGAGATAAGGCGAAGAAAGATGTAAAGGCTTTACAACCCATTGTAGACCAAATTAAGTCTTTAGAAGATAAGATGTCGCAATTCTCCAACGACGAACTTCGATCTAAAACACAAGAGTTTAAAGATAAGATAAAAGCTTCCAGAGCTTCTTTCGATGAAAAAATAGCAGAATTAAAAGCCGAGGCAGAAGCTTCCAACGATATTGACAGAAATGAAGATATCTATACTGAAATAGACGCGTTAAAGGAAAAGGCCCAAGAAGCCTCAGAAAACACACTTAACGAAATACTGCCCGAAGCCTTTGCGGTGGTTAAAGAAACTGCAAAACGTTTCGCTAACAATGAAACTATTACTGTTACTGCTTCTACCTTCGATCGTGAAATCTCTGGTAAAAAAGATTATGTTACTCTAGAAGACGATAAAGCTGTTTGGAGCAACTCATGGGATGCTGCCGGAAAAGAAGTAACCTGGGATATGATACATTACGATGTACAGCTTATTGGAGGGATCGCCCTTCACCAAGGTAAAATTGCCGAAATGCAAACTGGAGAAGGTAAAACATTGGTAGCAACCCTACCGGTTTACCTAAACGCACTTACCGGAGAAGGAGTACACCTTGTAACTGTTAACAATTACTTAGCACGTAGGGATAGCGCTTGGATGGGGCCTTTATTTGAATTTCATGGGCTTTCCATAGACTGTATCGATAATCATCAACCGGGATCCACTGGCCGTAGAAATGCTTATTTAGCGGATATTACCTACGGAACCAATAACGAATTTGGTTTTGATTACCTGCGCGATAACATGTCTCATACTCCTGAGGATTTAGTGCAACGCCCGCACAACTTCGCTATCGTAGATGAGGTCGATTCTGTTTTAGTGGATGACGCACGTACGCCCTTAATAATTTCCGGGCCGGTTCCGCAAGGGGATCGACATGAGTTTAACGAACTAAAACCTAAGGTAAGTGATATCGTTTCCAAACAACGCCAATACCTTACAGGTGTTTTAGCAGAAGCTAAAAAATTGATTGCTGAAGGAAATACCAAAGAAGGTGCTTTTCAATTATTAAGAGTACACCGTGGTTTGCCCAAAAATAAAGCACTTATTAAGTTTTTAAGTGAAGAGGGTATAAAGCAATTGCTTCAAAAAACAGAAAATCATTACATGCAAGATAACAACCGGGAAATGCCAATAGTAGATGAGGCACTTTGGTTTGTTATTGATGAAAAGAACAATCAAATTGAGCTTACCGATAGAGGTATTGAATACTTGTCTGGAGATACCGATCCTGACTTTTTTGTTATGCCAGATATTGGAACAGAAATAGCCCAAATAGAAAATAAAGGACTTGCTCCTGAAGAAGAAGCCGAACTTAAGGAAGATCTTTTTAAAGATTTCTCTATAAAGAGCGAGCGTATCCATACCATGAATCAGCTGTTAAAGGCTTATACCCTTTTTGAAAAAGATGTGGAATATGTGGTAATGGAAAACAAGGTAATGATTGTAGATGAGCAAACGGGACGTATTATGGACGGTCGTCGTTACTCCGACGGACTCCACCAAGCAATCGAAGCCAAAGAGAATGTAAAGATTGAAGCAGCTACACAAACCTTTGCGACCGTTACGCTCCAAAACTACTTTAGAATGTATAATAAGCTTGCGGGTATGACAGGTACTGCCATTACGGAAGCTGGAGAATTCTGGGAAATCTACGAATTGGATGTGATGGAAATTCCTACCAATCGACCGATTGCCAGACAAGATAAACAAGACCTTATCTATAAAACCAAAAGAGAGAAATACAATGCCGTAATTAACGATATTGTACAGCTTGTGGAAAAAGGTCGCCCAGTATTGGTTGGTACTACTTCCGTAGAGATATCGGAGTTGTTATCGAAAATGCTTTCCATGAAAAAGATACAGCATAACGTTTTAAATGCCAAAATGCACAAAAAAGAGGCAGATATCGTTGCAGAAGCTGGTAATCCTGGAGTGGTAACCATTGCTACCAATATGGCAGGACGTGGTACGGATATTAAGTTGACAAAAGCAGTAAAAGAAGCCGGTGGTTTGGCAATTATTGGCACCGAGCGTCACGATTCACGTCGTGTGGATAGACAGCTAAGAGGTCGTGCCGGTAGACAGGGAGACCCTGGAAGTTCTCAATTCTACGTTTCCTTAGAAGATAACTTAATGCGTCTCTTCGGATCGGAAAGAGTGGCTAAAATGATGGACAGAATGGGACTTGAAGACGGAGAAGTGATCCAGCATTCCATGATGACAAAATCTATAGAACGGGCGCAGAAAAAAGTAGAAGAAAACAACTTTGGAGTGCGTAAGCGTTTGTTGGAGTACGACGATGTAATGAACGCCCAACGTGAGGTAGTTTACAAAAGAAGAAGACATGCTTTGGAAGGGGAACGCCTTAAACTTGATATTGCAAATATGGTGTTCGATACCTGCGAAGCCATTGTAGAAAATAACAAGGTAGCCAATGACTATAAGAATTTTGAGTTTGAACTCATTAAATTCTTCTCCATTACAGCACCTTTCAACGAAGAAGAGTTTAAGAAAAAATCACCAAGGGAAATTACTGAAGTGGTTTATAAAAATGCATTGAATTACTATCAAGACAAGATAGAGCGCAATGCCAAAACTGCTTTTCAAGTAATTAAAAATGTTTACGAGAACGAAAGCAATAAGTTCGAGCGTATTGTGGTTCCGTTTACAGATGGTATTAAAACCCTAAAAGTGGTTACCAACCTAAAAGAGGCTTACGAATCTGAAGGTAAAAAACTTATTACCGATTTTGAAAAAAATATTACCCTGGCCATAATTGACGATGCTTGGAAAACGCATTTAAGAAAAATGGATGAGTTAAAGCAATCTGTTCAACTAGCGGTACACGAACAAAAAGACCCATTACTTATCTATAAGTTTGAAGCTTTTGAGCTCTTTAAAACAATGATTGATAAAGTAAACCGGGAAGTGATTTCGTTCTTATACAAAGGAGAACTTCCTACGGAGGACACTTCCAACATTCAGGAAGCTAGGGAGACCAAAAAGAAAGAAAACTATAAAACTTCCAAAGAAGAAATTCCGAATAGCGATGAGCTCGCCGCTCAAAATAGAGCTGCCGGACAGACGCAGCAAAGACCACAAGTTACGGAAACTATCGTTCGGGATCGACCTAAAATAGGTAGAAACGACCGTGTTACCATTAAAAATGTAATGTCTGGAGAGAATAAAACTGTTAAGTTCAAACAAGCAGAACCCTTACTTTCTAAAGGGGAATGGGTTTTGGTTGAAGAGTAACCTTTAACAAATTTTTTAAAAAGCGATAGAAAGACTTCTTTCTATCGCTTTTTTTTTTGGAAAAAATAGATATCTTAGAAGCTTGAGAAGTGACGCCTTTCTATCCCCTATAAATGCCTACAAAAATTAAAAAGGAAAGGTTGGTTTCTATATTTTATTTGAATGAATCAAAAACAGAGGCAAGTTTCAGAAAGGTTTAAAGAAAAAGAACACTTAATATTAAGTGCAAATTATATTTCTTCAATTTTGATGATTTGCATAGCTCCTGTCTGCTATTTCATTCTCGATATTACCAAAATCATACCTTTTGTACTCGTCTCCTATGGCGTGATTGTGCTGTTAAATACCTTTTTCTATTACAAGCATAAAAACCTGGTTTGCACGTATTTAATTACTTCTGTAACCTCCATCATTTGCGCAGGCATTATCACACTATACAGTGGCGGGATTACCAGTCCATTTTTGTATGTAATGTCCCTTGTTGTTTTTGGCGGTTATATTTCCACCAGAAACTACGGTAGGTTTAGTTTATTTCTTATCATCCTCTTCATTTTAGCGGTATATTTTCAAGATCAGCTAAACTTTTCCTTTACCAACGTGGTACCCTATAATTCCAGGGATACTTTTAGCATGTTTGCCATTCTCTTTAGCATTTATTTACTGGGGGCCATTTTTGGAAGAATTCTATTGAGAAACTACGACCGGCTGTACATCTCAAAATGGGAAATAGAAAAGAAAAGTCAGGAAAACGAAATTCTTCTTAAGGAAATTCATCACCGGGTTAAAAACAACCTTCAAACAATTTCAAGTTTGTTGAACATGCAGGCCAGAAATACCGATAACGAAGAAACCCAGCGTATTCTTGTGAGTAGTCATAACCGTGTTCTTTCTATGGCCATTGTTCACGAAATGCTCTATGCCAAAGAAGATCTTTCCAAAATAGAATACTGCGATTATGTACAGCAACTTGGAAAATTTTTATTAAAATCGCTTAAACGGGATAAAAAGATCACCTTAAAAACAGATATTTCTTCAGAAATAAAATTCAACATAGAAACAGCCATCCCATTGGGTCTATTAATAAGTGAGTTTACTACCAATTCCCTTAAACATGCTTTTAAAGACATGGAAGAAGGCATCATTTCCATTAGCATCGAAAAACCAGACCCAGAATTCTACTTATTGACCTTAAGGGATAATGGTGTTGGCTTTAACACCGACGAGATTGAGGGTAAAAAATCTTCCATGGGACTTAAACTAATTAATAACCTTACCAGACAGCTGCGGGGAACTCTCGTAAAACCCGAAAAATCCCAAGGTGTTACCTACCTTATTAAATTCAAAGAAATCTAACCTCCATTAATAGTTATTATCAATATGCTTTTTTAGGATAGGTATTTGTAGGATTATAAATGCCCCGAGCGCCAAAATCCCATACATAAATGTTTTAGGAACTTCTAAATCGATTTGCTGAAGGTAATTTGAAATTTTAGTAAACAAAGGAGTAGACAGCTGATTTTCGGGAGCAAAAAATATCCCTAAAATACAAAACACAACTATGGCCGCTAAAATTATTTTCGTTTTCACGGGAACGAGCGCTTTAATGCGATTGGTTTGAGATTGCTTTTTTACCATTTGCATAACCTGCTGCTTCATCAAAGGATTCGGTTTTTCCAATCCAGCTTCCTGAATGGATTTTCTAATAAAATCGTCTAACTTTTTTTCTTCTTTACTGCTCATTCTGTTCGATTTATCAGTTTTAAATCTCCTTGCAACAATGCAAACAACTGTTTACGTGCGCGAAACAGCTTTATTTTTATATTACTCTCGCTTATACCAATTACGGTGGCTATTTCTTTTATGGCCAAGTCTTCAAAATAATACAAACTTATAATTGTTTGCTCTTCAGGGTGAAGCTTTTGTATCGCTTTATTCAAAATTATTTTCTTTTCTTTTTTGTCCAGTATTTCCAGTGCATCGTCGACCTCATCAATTAATTGGTAATCCACTTCAGATATTTCTTCAGTAAAAACCTGTCGGGAATTCTTGCGTACCTTATCCAGAGCCTTACGATATACAATCCTGTAAAACCAAGTGGAGAACTTTGAATCGCCTTTAAAGCTATGTAAGGAATGAAAGCATTTTAAAAAAGCCTCCTGCACCGTATCCTCGGCCTCTTCCCTATTATTGGTAATACGCAGCGCAATAGTAAACGCCAAGTTTTGGTACGTATCCACAAAATAGGAAAAGGCATCTACATCCCCTTTCAATACGCGCTCCCTATATAATTTGTCCTGTTGGTTAGTCATTTATCCATAAGACGTATGCTGAATACATTCGGTTACAAAACATTTCATGAATTTTTTAAATTTTGTTGTAACCAGCCGCAACTTTCTTACGTCATACTGGTAAATAATCAATTAAAAATACAAAATTATGGAAGGAGTTATAGTTGTTGCAATCATTTTCGGAGCTTTATTTGGGGTTATCTATTTATTTGTTACCGCCCGACATAAAGAACGTTTATCGCTAATAGAAAAAGGAGCCGATGCTTCTATATTTTACAGTACACATAAAAGAAAAACAGCGCCTATTTGGAAAATTCTTGTCCTTAACATTTCACTTTTACTAATGGGGATTGGTATTGGAATATTTGTAGCTGGTATTTTGCATAAAAATTTTAATGTAGAATTTCAAGTAGCCTTTCCTGGAACTATTTTTACCTTGGCCGGAGTCGGACTTTTTATAGGTTTTTACCTATCGAAGAAGTTGGATTAAGCATTTTTAACATCGTAGCAGTAAGGAATTTTGGTATCTTAAGACCAATAAAAAAAAGAATTATGAAACTTTTAAAGATAAATTCCTTACTGCTATTGTGTTTTTTTACGGTTAGTTGTCAATCTTCCACCAAGAAAGAAACAAAGATTTCAGAAAAAGCTACGGAAGAGGCGACCGCAAAATCAACTTTTGAAAAACCAGAACAAGATCTTTCCAACTATGAAACAGCTTACTTTGCCAGTGGATGCTTTTGGTGCGTAGAAGCCGTTTTCGAAAGTGTAAAAGGTGTTAAGGAGGCCGTTTCGGGATATGCGGGAGGTACCGAGAAAAACCCAACTTACCAACAAGTGGGAAGCGGGCAAACATCGCATGCCGAAAGTGTGAAGGTATATTACGACCCAAAAGAAGTTTCTTTTGAAACCTTGGTGCGGGTTTTCTTTGGTTCTCAAGACCCAACCCAATACAATCGCCAAGGCCCCGACGTAGGCCCTCAATATCGATCGATCGCTTTTTATAAAAATGAAAAGGAAAAAGAAATTATCGAACGTTACATACAACAGTTGGAGGAAAAGAAAATCTATTCCAGACCTATTGCTACCCAAGTAGAACCTTTTGAAAAATTTTGGAAAGCTGAAGATTACCACCAAGACTACGAAAAAAGAAACCCTAACAATCCGTATGTTAGAAATGTTTCAGTCCCTAGATTACGGAAATTTCAAGAAAAATATCCAGAGCTTTTAAAAGAAGGTGCGCATTAATTTATTAATGCCAAATTTAATTAACTTCTAGACGTTTGATGACATGCTTAAAGTGTAACTTGATACACTGAAAATACATGATGACAAGCAAAAATTACTGCAAAACAACATCGCTGTAGTTAGCGACTAGGTTGATGGTTTTATTGCTGTTCTTTTGGGAGAAATACCCATTGGCAACCTCGTTATTGTAGTTTTTGGAGACCTTTAAGCTTAAAGTTTTAGGGTATTTTACGGAAGAATTGGAGGCGTTGCTATAAAAGGTAAAAGCAGTTTTAGGCAAGGAGAGTATGGCGTCGGAGTTATCCAAGACGATGTTTAGGTTGGTGAAGTCATTCGCAATGGCTCCAATGGTTAAATCTCCAAAACTACCGTTTATCAAAGCATCACCAATAAGGTTTTCTATTATTACATTGGAAGATTTTGAGGTGAGCTTAATGCTTTTCACTTGTTCCAGTTGTACCGATTCCACATAATTTGCTTTTAATTCCCCCTTATCCCAATTTTCTACCATAACCGGCGAATAAGAAGCTTCTATTACAGACGATTCCCCACAAACCCTTGGGGCATGCAACCTTGTATAAGACAAGGTTGCATTGATATTGGAATAGTTTTCTGCCAAGGTAACTTCTCCATGACGAATGTTCATTTTAAGTTTCGCGCCTTTTGGCATTTTTATCTTGATCGTCTTTTTTACTTTTAAATTTTTATCTGCAGTTCCAGACTTGTAATAGAAAACATTAGGTGCCTGCCCATTTGCATTTACGTTCCACCGAATAACCTTGGCCTGGGCTTTCCTTGCAGCCACATGCGCTTCTCTCGCTGCTTGCTGTGCTTCCCTCTGGATTTGAATGATCTCGACGCGCTGCTTTTCGCGTTCTTTTTGCATCTGCTCCCTGTCTTTCATCATTTCCTTGCGGTGCACCTGCCATTCCTCTTGATGTTCTTTAACTTCTTTTTTCCATTCTTCTAAATTGGCCTTAACCTCATCATCAAAACTGTCGTTAAATTTCTTTTTCCATTCTTTCAGGTAGGCATCCCCGTCCTTTTTATACGCTTCATAATCAAACGTAAAGCTATCAAAATCCATAGGTAGCGGTGGCATTGGAGGTACCGGTGGCACCACCATTATAGAATCCATTTCCGGTAAAGGCGGCATGGGTGGCATTGGCGGCATTTGTATGGAATCTGGCATGGCAAAAACCATATCATCCATTTCAGAAACAAAAACAAAATCGTTTCCATGGCTCCACTTACTGGTTTTGGAAGTGGTAATAGTTACCTTACCGCTATTTCCCTGGGCTTTAAAACCCCAGTTTTTAAAGTATTCTGCAGCCTCTTCTTTAGAAAGTCCTTCTACTTCGATAACAGCCTCTACTTCTACTTTATTTTTGTTCCACGTATCAAACTCCACGTCGGCATAGCTGGTGTTGATGTCTAAAACTACATCGCTATTTACGTTAAAAGATTCGTTATAGGTTTTTGTTTCCTTTTGTGCATGCATCCATACCGAAGTAAGAACCATCGCAACAAAAACACTATACATTTTGTGTTGTAAATTCTTCATTTGTATTGTCTTTAAGTTCTTTAATCTTTTCTTTTAAACGATATAGTAACTGCAAACGGAATTGTAAGTTATTAATAAGCGCATTGATGGTTTGCTCGTTCGGGCCCACTTCATTAAGCTCTAAAGTAAGTTCCTTATATGCATCATTCAATTCCCCTAGACGGTTCATATACCCATCCAATAATTTTTGGTTGGCTTCGGAAATATTGATGTCTGCCAACTCCAAGTTGATGTTCGCCAAGTAATAGTTCTCCACTTTTTTAAGGTCTGGCGAAATATCTCCCAACGTAAGCTGCGGTTCTTTTTTATCCACCGTTTGGGTATCTGCAAATCCATCTTCAGTACTTACTGAAGGATCCTGTTTTAGAAAAATCCCAAATCCTACACCAAACAGAACAAGAACGACCGCTGCTACTTTCCAAAATAAATAGGATTTCTTTTGGTGCTCTTTAGGAAGTTCTTTTTCCAACAATCCTGCAAACCTTTCCCGATGTCCCTTTGGAAGCTCATGCTGCCCTGAAGCATTTTTTTTAAACAAATCCCTAATATCCTGTGCCATCTACTTTGTGCTTTAAAAGTGATTGTAATTTTTGTTTTCCCCTTAATAAATGGGTCCGAGAGGTGGTGTTGTTAATATTCAAAATCCCTGAAATCTCTTCGTGGTCGTACCCTTCTATTAAATACAACATAACCACAAACCTATACTTATCTGGGAGTTTTTCTATTGCCGACACAATTTCCGCTTTGGTAATTACATCTTCCACCTGCCAATTTTCATCTTCTTCCACATGCATATAAGATTCTTCCAAGGAAAGAATATTCATTTGTTTCGCCTTTAAAAAATCAATACACTTATTAATTACAATTCGTTTTAACCATGCGCCAAAAGTAACTTCTGCTTTAAATTGATCCAGTTTTTGAAATGCTTTAATAAAAGCTTCCTGCATGGCATCTTGCGCGTCATCGGTATTTTTTAAATATCGCATGGCCACACAATACATCCCTTGGCAGTACATGTCGTACAACTGCAACTGCGCCTTGCGGTTGTTGCTTTTACATTTCTCGATTAAATCTACCTCAAGCATGCCGGCTTGTTACTTTTTTGTTGGTTATAGTTACTATTCAATTTAAAAGACGATACAAAAATGGTTGCGTTGCATTTTTTTAAGCTTTTCTACATTTTTTCTGAAAGTCTGTTCTTCATATTCGCCTAGAAGTTATCTCGACTTCAATATAGTCCGAGCGAAGCTGAAGGTCACAAATTCATTTTTAAACTCGCTCCCAATAACTGCTGGTTTACGGTTGAAAGGTCCTTTTTTGTTGAATGCTTACTGGTTTTTGTTTTGGGGGAAGCGACAATTTAGTTAATAAAAACAGCTAATTAAGAGTAAAAATGACTCTTTTTTGTAATTTCGTCAGTTCAGAAGAATAACCGAAAAATTAAATATGAAAACCTATACCATTGAAAACAATTATTTAAAAATAGTCGCGGTAAGTTTTGGTGCCGCCCTTCAACAAGTTATTACAAAAGATAAAAATGGAAAGGATATAAATGTCATAATAAGCTACCAAAATCTTGAAGACTATAAAAACAATGCTCTTCATTTAGGTGCTACAGCTGGCCGTTTTGCCGGGAGGATCCATAAAAATGGTTTTGTTTTAAATGGGGAAAAATACACCCTGGCCAATAACAATAACGGCGTTCATCTCCACGGAGGCACAGAAGGATTCGGCCTTAAAGAATGGGAACTTGAAAGTATGGAAAAAGGAGAAAATCCATCGATTACGTTTTCTTATCTAAGCAAAGATATGGAGGAAGCATATCCTGGGGAACTTCGGGTTTTATGCACCTACCAATTACAAAACAATAAATTGATAATAAGCTATAAAGCAACGTCTACCAAAGACACTATTGTAAACCTTACCAACCATAATTATTACAATCTTGATGGAAAAGGTTCTATTTTAAATCATGAAATGCAAATTAATGCAGAGAAGTTTTTGGAAAAAGATAATTATAATGTGGCCAACGGAAACTTTAAAGACGTTGCAGATACCTTTTACAACTTTAGGGAAAGTACAAAAATTAAAGACCATAAAGATTTTAACGGACTCGATGATTGTTATGTTTTAACGGAAAAAGAGCCGGCTATTATTATTCACAGTCCAGAAAGTGGAATAGAAATGAAGGTTTCTACCAATCAGCCTGGGGTGGTAGTGTATACCCCTAAAGAAATGGAAGCGGATAAATACACAAATACTCCCCTACAGAAATATCCAAGCATTTGTTTTGAAACACAAAATTTCCCCGATGCCCCCAATAACGATCATTTCCCATCAGCTGTTTTAAAAAAGGGAGATACTTACATCAACAAAAGCACATTCGAATTTAATCTTCGTTAACAGCTACCTTTTCTAAAGGTATCCTATAAAAAAAGCCATTTTACAAAATTGTAAAATGGCTTTTACGCTAAATTCTTATTAAGTTATCTCAAGATCAAACTTTATAAGAAAAATGAGAACTTGTTCAGAGGAATTTAGTAAGCAGGGGGAACCAGTTTAACACACGATTAAATGCCATCCACAAAATCCACCAAAAGACATTTTGGGGAAATGGTTAATTCCATCCCCCACCCAAGGCACGGTACATATTTACCATGGCACTCATTTGTTGCATTTTGGTTTCCACAAGTTCAAACCTTGATTCCAACGCATCGCGCTGGGTTAATAATACCTCCATATAGTCTGCCCTTGCAGATCTAAATAAAGTATTGGAAATATTAATTGATGCTGTAAGCGCTTCCACTTGCTGCGCCCGTAAATCGTAACTCTTTTTAAGGTTATCGATTTTAGCCAATTGATTGGCAACCTCAACATAAGCGTTCAACACGGTTTGTTCGTAATTGTAAACAGCCTGGATCTGTTGTGCGTTTGCCGAATAATAAGCGGCCTTAATAGCGCTTCTGTTAATTAGCGGTGCCGTTAATTCTCCCGCCACCGAATACAGCAAAGACTCTGGGGAAGTAAACAAATACTTGGTATTAAACGCTTGATAACCAATATCCGCAGAAATATCCAAACTGGGGTAAAACTGCTTTTTGGCTGCTTTTACATCGAGCTTGGAAGCCGCCAATTGCAGTTCTGCTTGTTTTACATCTGGGCGATTTTCCAATAATTGGGCAGGAATACCTGCATCGATTTTATTTGGCTGCAAATCGGTAAAAGAAGCAGCATCCCTTTCAATAGGCTGTGGATATCTACCTACCAGAAAATTAATCTTATTTTCTGTTTCGGTTATTTGTTGCTGAATATCGTACTGCAAACTTTTGGTTTTTAACACTTCAGCTTCAAACTTCCGAACCGCCAATTCTGTAACACGGGCAGCTTCCTTTTGAAGTTTAACAATACGCAGGGCATTCGACTGGATCTCTACGTTTTTATTTACAATCTCCAGTTGATTATCCAATGCCAACAATTCGTAATAAGAATTTGCGATTTCAGCAATTAAATTGGTAATCACAAAATTCTTTCCTTCCACACTGGCCAAATAACGTTCTACTGCTGCTTTTTTGGCATTGTGCAGTTTTCCCCAAATATCCACTTCCCAAGAAGCATGGGCACCCACTAAAAAATCTGGTAGCGGATCTGGCATTTCTTCTCCTGGCCTAATATCGGTGGTTGCATCATTAGCTCCCAAACTTGTATATCGGGCCCTTTTCTCCACACCAGCACCAGCACCCAAACCAATGGAAGGCATATACTCCCCTTTTTTGGCTCGTACCTCGCTTCTGGCAATTTGAATTTCCTGTAAGGTAATGTTCAGCTCTTTATTATTTTGAAGTGCTTCACCAATAAGGGTATCCAAATAAGGATCGGTAAAATAATCCTTCCATTTTATCATTGCCGTATTTACACTATCGGCGGGCTCATCCTTAAAAGTTTCCGGGACTGTTTTATCTGCCTCTACGCTTTCTAAAGCCGGAACACAAGAATACAATGTTACCACTGCCAGTGCTCCCACTAAGTATGCTTTCTTATACCGTAACATAATTTTCCTTTTATTGTTCATCTTAGCCTTTTTTCATTAGTTTTTTTAAGAGTCTATTTAGTTTGCCGAGCTTTGCTTTCATTTTACTATCCCTTTCACTAGCTCGCATAAACTCTTCTGAAATAGGCTCATTTTGCTCATCTTTTATGAGATCCCGACCGTCTGCCATTTTACCGAAAATAAAATACAAACCAGGTATAACCAATACTCCTATCATGGTTCCTACTAGCATTCCCCCCATGGCAGAACCACCAATGGTTTTATTACCAATAGCACCGGCACCGGTAGCGATAACCAAAGGAATCAATCCAGCGATAAACGCAAAAGATGTCATTAATATAGGTCTAAACCTTACTTTTGCCCCTTCTATGGCAGCTTCCAGAATGGTGGCACCTTGCCCACGCCTTTGCACAGCAAACTCTACAATAAGCACAGCATTTTTTCCTAAGAGTCCCACTAACATAATAACCCCAATCTGGGCATATACATCGTTCGCCAAGCCCATTAGCTTCAGCATAAGGAAAGACCCGAAGATCCCGATAGGCAACGAAAGAAGTACAGCGAGTGGAAGTAAAAAGCTCTCATATTGTGCCGCCAATACGAGATACACAAAAATCAATACAACCGCAAAGATGTAAATAGACTCATTCCCTCTGGAGGATTCATCATAAGAGAGTCCTTCCCAACCAATATCATAACCACGTGGCAAGGTTTGCTCTGCCACTTCTCGTATGGCCTTTATGGCATCTCCACTGGTATATCCCTTTGCTGGAAGCCCACGGATAGCAGCCGAGTTATAGAGGTTATAACGTGTAATTTCATTAGGACCCAAATGTTTTTCCATCTTCATAAATGCAGAATAGGGAACCATTTCACCTTCTTCGTTTTTTACAAACAACTTTTGTATATCTGTCGGGAGTTCCCTGTATTCGGGAGCAGCCTGGGTGTAAACCTTAAAGAACCTGCCATACTTAATAAAACCTTGTTCGTAGGTACTACCAATTAAAACGTTAAGGTTCTCCATGGCTTTTCCTATTGAAACCCCTTTTTGCATAGCAGCTTTATTGTTAATTACCAATTCATACTGTGGATAGTTGGCTGCAAAAAAGGTAAACAATCCCGTGATTTCTGGGCGTTCTCTTAGCGCATCCATAAATTTATGATTCACTTTTTCAAATTCATGATAATCCGTGGAACTGGTTTTATCCAACAAACGCAACGAAAAACCTCCTGAAGAACCAAAACCAGGTACTGCTGGCGGCTCGAAATATTCGATCACGGCACCGAGGTCTTTGGTTTCTTCCTCTAATTCCTCCATTATTTCGTGAACACTGTGCTCACGCTCGGACCAAGGCTTTAAATTGATTAAACAGGTACCCGCATTAGATCCCCTTCCTTCGGTCATAATTTCGTAACCAGCCAATGAAGAAACAGATTGCACCCCTTCTGTCTCCTTACAGATTTTCTGAAGTTTTCTGGCTACATCGTTGGTGCGCTCTAAAGTTGCTCCTGGAGGGGTTTGGATAATGGCATAAATCATCCCTTGGTCCTCACTTGGAATGAATCCTGCGGGCAACACTTCATTGGTTAAAAATATTCCTACACAGAAAGCCGCCAACACTCCAAACGTAACTACTCTTCTGTTTACGATTAGTTTCAGCAATTTTACATACCTATTGGTAAGCCTATCAAAGCGATTATTGAACCAATCGATAAATTTATCTACCAACGATTTTTTTCTTGGTTTCCCATGATGGTTCTTCAAGATCATGGCACAAAGAACTGGGGTAAGGGTAAGTGCCACCACTGCTGAAAGAATAATGGCCGCCGCCATGGTAATGGAAAATTGACGGTAGAAAACCCCAACCGGACCAGACATAAAAGTGATCGGGATAAATACGGAAACCATGACCATGGTAATTGCGATAATGGCGCCTCCAATTTCCCCCAACACCGCATAGGCAGCTTTAAAAGGTGTTAAATTCTCTTCTTCCATCTTTACATGGACAGCTTCTACCACCACAATGGCATCATCTACCACGATACCAATGGCGAGTACTAAGGCAAAAAGGGTAATTAAATTAATTGATAAGCCAAAAAGCTGCAAAATAAAGAACGTCCCAATTAACGACACCGGAACTGCAATAATAGGGATAAGCGTAGAACGCAGATCTCCCAAGAATAAAAATACTACAATGGCTACCAGAATAAAGGCATCTCGTAAGGTGTGCAACACCTGTTCGATAGACGCATCCAAGAAGTTGGAAACATCGTAACTTATTTTATAATCTACTCCCGGCGGTAAATCTTCTTTTAACTCTTTTAATTTATCTTTTACCGACTCAATAACGTCTTTACCATTACTACCAAAGGTTTGCTTTAAAACAATAGAAGCCGAAGGATGCCCATCTAGATTGGAATAAATATCGAAAAATTCGCTTCCCAGCTCTACATCTGCTACGTCTTTTAGTTTTAAAACCTCACCATCGTTATTAGCTTTAATAATTACGTTTTTATAGTCTTCAGCTTCATTGAATCTACCTTTATAGGTAAGCACATACTCCAATGATTGAGCTTTCTTACCCGAACTTCGCCCTAACCTACCGGGTCTGGCAATAATACTTTGCTCTTTCATCGCTTCGAGCACTTCTTCCGCAGAAACTTTATAGGCCCGCATGCGATCTGGTTTTAGCCAAACACGCATGGCATATTTACGACTACCCAATATTTTAGCACTTGCAATTCCAGATATACGTTGTATTTCGGGAATTATTTTTGTGTAAGCATAATTATATAGAAATTTCTCGTCGTTATCCTTTTTCTTACTAAAAAGATTCACGTACATTAACATACTTGGTTGTACCGGAGTAATTTTAACCCCCTCCCTTTGCACCAGTTCTGGTAGCAAGGACATAACTCGATCCACTCGGGTTTTTACACGTACTACCGCTTGATTGGGATCGGTACCGGGTTCAAAAATAACTCGTAGGGTTCCTTCCCCAGCACTCGTAGCATCGGAGGCAATATAGCGCATGCCCTGAACCCCATTAATAGATGTTTCTAAGGGTATTAACGTAGATTTTACCAATACATCGGCACTTGCTCCCGGATATGCTATAAATATGTTTACTGTAGTAGGGGCAATTTGAGGAAATTGAGATATGGGTAATTGTTTTATGGCTAAAAGACCTGTAAACACAATTACTACCGAAATGACAATAGCCAATACCGGTCTTTTTATAAATTTACTAAACATTTTGTCTGAGTTTTTTAGGATTTGTATTATTCGGCATAGAGGTCTAAATGCGCCAATACTTCCTCTGGTTTTTGGAAGTCGTAGTGAATCTTTTCGCCATTTTTCACCATACGAATTCCTTCAAGCAACACCTTATCATTTTCAGAAAGCCCTTTATCTATAATAAACAAATGTGGCAACTCCGCTCTAATCTTGATTTCTTTTTGATGCACTAAACCATTATTGTCTACCACAAAAACGTACTTCTTATCCAAAACCTCAAAAGTTGCCTTTTGTGGGATCATTAAAGCATTTTTAAATGGAACTTTCATTAGAATACTTCCAGTTTCTCCATGTCTAAGTAGACTTTCTGGGTTTGGGAAAGTAGCCCGAAATGGAATGTTCCCAGTTTCATTGTTGAACTCAGCTTCAATAGTTCTTACTTCGCCTTCATGTTTGAACACTTGATTGTTGGCCATTAACAAACTAACTTTCACTGGATTATCTGGACTAACATTAGTTTTAAAGTCTAGATATTCTGCTTCTGGAACATTGTAGTAAACCCACATTTCGCTATTGTCGGAAAGGCTGGTAAACAACTCCCCTTCTTCGACCAAACTTCCTTCCCGCACATGAAAACGGTCTATGAGTCCGTCGAAAGGGGCTCTTATCTCCGTAAATTGAAGGTGAACATTAGACAGCTCCACTTCTGCATTGGCTTTTTCCAAGGTAGCCTTAGACATTGCCAATTCGTTCGGGGAAACAATTCCACTATCGGCCAATTTTTTGGTGTTTTCGTATTCGATTTCAGCAAAATGAGCTTCTGCTTTTGCCTTCGAAAGCTCAGCTTGATAAAGTTTGGGCATAATTTTAAATAGCAATTGCCCTTTTTTTACTTTATCCCCTTCATCAACATAGATTTTCTCGAGATATCCACGCTCCTGTGCCCGTAACTCGATATGCCGTACCGAACGGATTTGACAAACGTAGTCTTCTGTTATAATAGTATCCTTGATTTTAGGATTGGTAACCAAGAACTTTGGTTCTTTTTGCTCTTTTTCCTTTTTTGTTGAACAACTTGTATGACTTATCAAGGCAAACAAGCTCATAATTATAAGCGTTTTCTTCATAATAATAATGCTTTAAAAGCGTTACAATTTTTAGGTAATATGTATGTAATATGTTGATTTAAAACACAATTGTAAGGGTTAATAGTGATTTACTACTAACAACGCATGTGTTTAAAAATATAATGAGGAAAGTAGGACTAATGGATAGCCCCAGAATTAAAAAATCATAACCTAATTACCCGGAATATGATAAATTTTTTACAAGATGATATGTTTAAAAATCGTCTAGCAGCATCTAAGCGCTTACCGTTATTTTCTATAAAAGAAGATAGAATTTGAATAAGAAGAAGCGAAGAGAAAAAATTGGTCTCTATAATCTCTTTACCGTGTGATATAAACTCCTCTTCTACAATCTCGGTTTCCGTAAGCTCTAATCTGTGATGCGAAGTACCTTGTGCGGTAGTGATTGTTTTAAAATCCAAATCACGATCGCTCACCGAAACATTAAAGCCCGTATTTTGAGAAGTAATATAATTTTCTAAAGAAGAATAATGAAAATTATTGGTTGCTGCATGGGCAAAGACATGAGTAAGCCCAGACAGACATAAAATACTTACTAATATGAAGAATTTAAATAGTGTTTTCATTTTCCAGTGCCAAATCTATAAAATGCTTCATTCACAAACAAGCGGTTAGAAGTTAAATAAATCTAAGGTTTTTCTAAAATTGAGTAATTTATGCTCATTTTTTCAACTGTATATAAATTCAAACCAGCTGTAAATAACTAAAAAGAGAAATATTTCTTCCTTTGATTAAGCATCAGCTTTATTAAGTTCTATCTGTTTCGGCTTGTAACCTAAATCACTTCAAAACTATCTCTTTGCCATTTTTGCTGGTCTGCTCTTTTTTCAGTTTAACCATAAAAAAACCCTCACATCGCATAGAGATGTGAGGGTTGAAATTATTTATTTATTAATGTTATACCATCAGGTTTAAGGTAACATCAATATTATCTTGGGTGGCCCTAGAATATGGACACACCTCATGGGCTTCATTAATTAACTTCTCTCCAGTTTCTTCCTCTACACCGGGTAAGGTAACATCTAAAATAACTTCCAACAGAAAACCTTCAAGTTCTGGATGTTCCCCAATTTTAACGGTCGCTTTTACATCAAAATCAGATCCAATATCTACTTTATGCTGTTTAGCAACATGCTGAAGCGCACTACCAAAACAGGCCGAATAACCTGCAGCAAATAGCTGTTCTGGATTTGTGTATTCACCACCTTTACCTCCCAATTCTTTTGGAAGTTCCAATTTCATATCTATAATTCCATCGTCACTTTTTACATGTCCTGCTCTTCCGCCAGTGGTTGTCGCACTCGCTTTGTATAATGCTTTCATTTTATATTTTTTTATGGTTTAATCTCTAAGATACTTGTATTAACACGAATAATCACAATTTTAGTTATTAAATTTGTTTTAAAATTTAGTCTTTTGTCTCAAAAGAAAATCAATAAAGACACATTAAAAAACAGGGATGGGGTTTCTAATGAGGAAATTACCAACAAGGCTGCGATTGCAAAATTAAAAGCTAAAAGAAAAGAGAGTACTTCGGCTGAATCTTTGGCAAAAGCTATTATTCAAGGAGATACTATTGCCTTGAGTCAAGCCATTACACTTATTGAAAGCACGAATATTTCGCATACTGAAAAAGCAAATGAAATTTTAGCACTCTGTCTCCCACACGCAAATAATTCCATACGCATAGGCATTACTGGAGTTCCTGGTGTGGGAAAAAGCACTTTTATAGAAACCTTGGGCAGCCATATTGCCACAAAGCAGAATAGATTGGCTGTTTTGGCGGTAGACCCTAGCAGTTCTGTAACCAAAGGAAGTATTCTGGGAGACAAAACGCGTATGGAAAACCTGGTGAATAACCAAAATGTATACATTCGCCCATCCGCAGCAGGAACCTCTTTAGGGGGAGTTGCTAGAAAGACCCGGGAAAGTATTATTTTATGTGAAGCCTGTGGTTTTAAAACAATTTTTATTGAAACTGTAGGGGTTGGCCAAAGCGAAACTGCGGTACATAGCATGGTAGATTTCTTTTTATTGCTGAAACTTGCCGGTGCAGGGGACGAACTGCAAGGAATAAAACGTGGGATTATAGAATTAGCCGATGCGATCGTAATAAATAAAGCGGATGGAGAAACGATTAAAACGGCAGAAAAAGCAAAAGTAGAGTTTAATAGGGCACTGCATTTATATCCACCAAAACAAAACGGATGGATCCCGAAAGTAATGCTAGCTTCAGCATTGGAGAATAGAGGAATTTCCAATACGTGGGAGCTCATAGAAAATTATATTTCTGAGGCTAAAAAATCCAATTATTTTATAGCAAAAAGGACAGAGCAAAATAAGTTTTGGCTGCACCAAACCATAGAAGACCAATTAAAATCCAATTTCTATCAAAACGATACCATAAAAAAAGAACTGCAGCAACAACTAAGACTTATAGAGCAAAATAAAACCACGCCATTCGCAGCAGCTCAACATTTGCTTAGTTTGGCGTCAACTTTATTATAATAATTACTGCAAATACCTACCTTTGCAAATATTTTGTTTGGTAAAACACAAGCAACAGCCTTAATTATATGGATTACGAGTTTACAATAATAGTTCCGGTTTACAATGAAGAAGACAATTTGGAACGTGTTGAAAAAGAATTTAATAAATATTTCGAGATAGCCAGTAAACCGACTAAAGTTCTGTTTGTAAACGACGGTTCTAAAGATAGAAGTCAGGAATTAATAGAAGCTATTTGTGCGCGCTCCCCCCATTTCACTTATATTTCCTTTTTAGAAAACAGAGGACTCAGTGCAGCAATTAAAGCAGGATTCGATCATGTGGACACCCCTTTGCTCGGTTATATTGATTCCGATTTACAGACCACTCCCGAAGATTTTAATCTGCTATTGAAACATATTGAACATTACGACTTGGTAACCGGCGTTAGGGCACAACGAAAGGATTCTTTTGTTAAAAATATGTCATCTACCATTGCCAATGGGATTCGCAGGACATTTACACACGACGGCATGGACGATACTGGTTGCCCATTAAAGGTTATAAAAACGGATTATGCCAAACGGATTCCTATGTTTAATGGTCTGCATCGCTTTCTACCGGCCATGATTTTGTTGCAAGAGGGCAAAATAATACAAATCCCGGTACGGCATTTTCCACGGATGGCAGGTACGGCAAAATTCGGATTTTGGAACCGACTTATCGGTCCGCTACAGGACTGTTTCGCTTACCTTTGGATGAAAAAAAAATACATTAACTACACCATCGCAAAAAAAGGATAAATGTCTAACTGGCTTGTATATGCTGTTGGTTTTTTGGCACAGATACTTTTCTCGGGACGCCTTATTTTTCAATGGTTGGCTTCAGAAAAAAGTAAAAAGGTAATCACCCCAGCTTTGTTTTGGAAACTTAGTTTATTCGCTTCCTTTCTTTTGTTTGTCTATGGTTGGCTAAGGGACGATTTTGCCATTATGCTTGGCCAAATACTCACCTATTTTATTTATATAAGAAACTTACAATTACAGGGGGAATGGCAGAAATCGCCTTTGCCCTTACGTATATTTTTGGCTATTTTCCCCATATTGATTGTTATTTACGGTTATAACAACAATGTTTACGATATTGATGATCTTTTTAAAAATGAGGAAATCCCGCTATGGCTGCTTATTTTAGGAATTGTGGCACAGGTTTTATTCACTTTTCGGTTTATTTATCAATGGATTTATTCTGAAAGAAGAAAAGAATCCTCACTCCCCGCTGGGTTTTGGCTTCTTAGCTTATTGGGAGCCCTCATGATATTGAGTTATGCTATCTTTAGAAAAGATCCTGTGCTACTCGTGGGCCATTCCTTGGGAAGTGTTATTTATGTTCGAAATTTATTGATCCTAAAAAAACAACATGACTAAAATTATAGAAGAACATTCCATAAAAATCATACTTCTAGTTTGTGCAGTAATTTTCTTGGCCAATCTAGATGTTATTTATGTAAATATAATGGAAGCTCGAAATTTTGTTACCGCCAGGGAAATGCTTCATCAAGGAAATTGGGTACTTACTACCATGAACGATTATCCACGCTACGAGAAACCACCACTACCCACTTGGCTTACAGCCATAAGCGCCTATATTTTTGGGGTTCATAATCTTTTTGCCCTACGGCTACCCGCTTCGTTATCAGCCATTGTATTGGTATTTTTCGTTTATAAAATAGCCGTACTACTCTTTCAAAATAAAAAACTGAGTTTCTATGCTGCTTTAATATTACCAACTTCGTTCTATATTATTTTTTCTGGAAGAAACGGTCAATGGGATATTTTCACCCATAGTTTTATGGTCGTAAGTATTTATTTCTTGATAAAAACAGTAAAGTTTGATCGGAATAAATGGCTTAATGCAATTTTAGGAGGTATCTTTTTTGGTTGTTCCTTTTTAAGTAAAGGGCCCGTTTCCCTCTATGCACTTTGGCTTCCATTTTTAATTGCTTTCGGCGTCGCCTACAAAAGCGAGTTAAAACGAAACCGTATCCTGCCATTTTTAACGATGTTGGGTTTAGGACTACTAATCGGTATCTCTTGGTTTGCTTATGTGCGTTACGCAGATCCTGAATCTTTCTTGGAAATAGCTACGGAAGAAGCTGGAAATTGGACCAGCTATAATGTGCGTCCTTTTTATTATTACTGGAGCTTCTTTACCCAAAGTGGTATTTGGACAATCCCCGCATTTGTAGCCTTGCTATTTCCATACTTAAAAAATAAAGTAAGTGACAAGAAAGCATATCTATTTTCATTCACGTGGACCATGGCAGCGGTAGTTTTACTCTCCATAATTCCAGAGAAAAAGTCTCGTTATCTTTTACCTGTGTTAATCCCAATGGCATTGAATACTGCTTTTTATATTGAATATTTAATCCTTCATTTTAACTCCTTAAAAAAGGCTGAGAAATTTCCGGTGTATTTTAATTTCGGACTCATAGCGGTTATTGGGATAGTGTTTCCCATTGGCGGATTTATATTTCTTCAAGAGAAAGTAGACGGCTTTTTATTTGTTTTTTCATTAACTTCAGTACTGTTATTTTCAATAGGATTAGCCATATTTTATTTCCTTCGGAAGAAAAACATAGAAAATGTATTTTACCTAACAATTAGCTTTATAGCCGTAATAATTTTAGTAGGGTTTCCTTTGGCCAAAACTTTTAATACCAATGCCACCTTTAACAACATAAGTAAGTTGAGTACCAAACTTCCACTTTATTCTATTGGAGAGCCTTCTCCTGAAATGATTTGGCATTTGGGACATTCTGCGCCAGAAATTAAACATGGAAAAAAGTTGAGCATTCCAGAGGAAAATGAATTCGGAATTTTAGTAAATCCCGCAAACGAAGAAGAATTTAAACGTATCTTTGAAACGGATTTTTCCATAGATTTTAAAGAAACTTTTGATATAAACTATACCGCTAGTCCGGGTGAAAGAGCCTACAAAGACAGGCTTACCAGTAAATATTACGTTGTAAAAAAGAACCAGTAGATTATGACACTCAATAGAACCGAAAAATTAGGGTACGCTTTTTTAGCCATTATTTTTATTTACAGCTTATACTTAGGGTTTACCAATCCAGAATATTTCAACAACACCTTTACGGCAGAAGACCATACCGTAGAATGGGGAACGGCCATTATGCTTTTGTGTATAAGTTTACTTTGCCTTTTTCGTTTATTCACCATAAGCAAAGGAAAATCGACCACTTGGAAAATTGGCGTTTTTCTATTTGCCATACTTTTCTTTTTTGGAGCGGGCGAAGAAATTTCATGGGGACAGCGTATTTTTGGGATTGAATCCAGCGAATATTTTATTGCCAATAACGCTCAAGGTGAAACCAATTTGCACAATCTTGTTGTCGGAGGTAAAAAGGTCAATAAAATTATTTTCAGCCAGCTGCTAATGGTAGCCATGGTAATTTATTTAATTGTTGTTCCAATACTATATAAAAAAATGGCATGGGTAAAAAACCTAGCAGATAGTTTTGCAGTTCCGGTAGTAAAATGGCATCAAACTATTGCTTTTATAGTTTCTACCATATTGGTTGCTGTTATTCCTCCAGACAGAAAATGGGAAGTTTATGAATTTGCTTTCGGCGTTATTTTCTTCCTGATTTTTCTCTATCCGCTTAACGGATTTATTTTTGAAAAGGAATATGTAAAGAATGTCGAATAGCTGTTTGGCATAAAGTTTTTCAGGAGAGTAACTGTTAAAAAAAGTTATCTCCTGCCACCACCATAAACACCAATGCTCATGCTTGGTACTACCCTCGGGCCATGAGAGCCCCAAACAACATCTACTCCTGCACTACTCGCAATATGCGCATTGGAACAAGAGACCAAGGTGTACATGGAACAAATTAGAAATACCACGGCTAAGATTTTTAATAAATACTTCATCTTTTAAAATTTTAAATTATTTGGTATAGTTTTCTAAACAAAGCGTTGCTCCTTCCGGATCTTGGAACACCACAATATTACCGTTTCTAACTTCTGGATTAGGTTTTAAATACACATAGGCATCTGTAGAAGAAAGAAGTTTATAGGCTCCGTCTATGTCGCTAATTTTAATGTAGGGTACCCACTGGGTGTTAGCACCTTTTAAGGGGTTTTTCATAAGTCCGGCAATTTTTTTATCCCCATCCATTAAAACCCAATAAGGCTTTCCATCGTCGTCTGTCATGGTAGTCGTTAAATTAAAAACTTCCGTATAAAATTTTTCGCTGGTTTCGGTATCGGTGGTCCACAATTCCTGCCATATCCATTTACCCTCTTTATTCTCCAACAGGTTCATTTTCGGGTTTATGGTTTCTATAAAAGATAATTTTTCACCAAGAGGCCCTTCCACAATAACCTGTTGACCCACATTATCACTCACTTTAAACTTATCTATAATAACGCGACCACCCTTATTTACGAAGTCGCTTATGGAAGCATCTATATTATCGGTTTGTATGGAGGCTATCCAAGCGGAAGCATCCGCTTTTTTAATCTCTATCATACTTCCTATAATTTGACCGTTGTTGGAAATGATCGCCAGTTTCTGGCCTTTTATAATAACATCCCTAAATGTCCATTTACAAAGCTTTTGATAAAATGCTTTTGAAGAAGCTATGTTTGGGGTTACCAAGTTATACCATACTACCCCACCGTATTCTTGGTAAGAATTAAAGAGAATTTCTTTTTTTGGTTCCACCCGGTCTTTTGAAAAACCAAATTGCATAACGAAAATTATAGCTAAAATGGCCATTGTTGCTTTTCTCATAATAAACTCTTTTAAAGATGCTTACAGTAAAGTTAACTAAAAAATTAGAAGTGTAACTATAAATATATCAATGAAATGTATGTTCCCAAACCCAATACGCTTTTTGTTTTTTAATTTTTTTACTCTTTAATACTGGTAAAACTTTTTATGGCTTCGTTGGGTGCAATAATATTATATCCTTCCCAAAAAGAAGGATCGTAATTTGGCAAATAAACGGGGGCAATGTTTGGTTCGGGTGTAAAGTTTTCAAATTGCTGTGACTCTATAGCTGTATCCTCAAATACCACTAACTCAAATTTCTCTATATTTTGCAGTGTGAAATCCACATGGGTAGAAACTTCGTTTTGTTTTCTTCTTCCGTCTACATTTTTATTCTTTTCAATAATTTTTAGAGGACGATCAAACCCCACCTTTTGTCCCTTGGTTTCTTCTTGATATTTCAATGCATATTTACCCCGTTGGTTTTTGGCGTACAAAATGACTCCCTTTTGAAGGTACTCGTAATAAGAAACCCCAAACAGATTAAATTTTTTGATGGGTTTTACGTTTTCATACTCTAGGCGAATTACAGCAAAGTCGAAAGCATTTATATACATAACGCCTTTGTAATCGGCACCTCCATCTGGTTTGAAATTTATTTTATAAACCAAATCATTGTCTAAGTATAAAAGCCCATTCAATTCAAAATCGTATTTTCTGGATTTATGAATAAAATTAAGGTCAGAATCTTCATAAAGAAAGTTATCTTTTAGCAGTGAACTTATTTGACTGGTGCGGTAGTTTAAAAAGTTCTCTTTCTTCTCTTTTTCCTTTTTCTTTTGATATTCTACCAAGGTATCCATGGACTCATCCTCGAAAAAAGAAGAATCTATTTCTGATTTCCCTCCTATGATACCCGATTTTATTTTAAAGTAAGAATCACGCTTTACATGCTTACGCATTATTTTTTGCAACTTGGCTTCTATGGCTTCATAAGAAAGTGAGTTGTTTTTATCATACAACTCAGATGCTTTTATAATATCCAGCTTCACCTCTTGTTCGTCTTCCTGTATTTTGCCATACAAATCGGCTAAAATTTCGGTATAGTAAGAAGTACTTTTTGGAATGGAGCGGGAAATACTATCAGAAAATGCTTGATTGATCTCTGGAATGCTACTTTCTTTTATTTTAATATAATTATTTAAAATGGTAGCGTGGTCGGCACTTCGGTAAAAAACTTTTTGTTTAAAAAAATTATGGTCGTAGTTCTTCTCTAAACTGTCTTCCACCTTCTCCATAATTTCTTCTACCGTGTAATTCTTGTTTAAAAGCACCACCTCATCAAGCTCAATGTCTTTTGTGCTTAGTGAAACCTCGGAAGCCTCAAAATTGTTTACTGCAAACTTTTTCTCTTCATAGCCCAAACAACTAATATACAAAGAATCGGTTGCTTCAATTTCTTTAATGATATTAATGGTAAACTCCCCATCTTCACTGCTTATTACCCCTGTTTTATCATTTAAGGAAATGGTGGCAAATGGTATTGGTTCTTCGGTAGTAGCGTCTATAATTTTTGCTGAAATGGTTTTTTGTGCAGAAATGCCTTCAGAAAACAAAACAATCAGAAATAAAAAGAGGTAAACTTTTTTCATATAAATATTTTAATGTGGAATGAAAATAGACAATAGAAAAATAGCTTTTGCACTATTTATAGTTTCGTTATACAAGTTTTGTAATTATTTAACATTAATTTCATAAAATACAAATTGTTACATCCGGGAGTAACCATGTCTTTCTTTGTGAAAGGCATGTCAAAAAATCAAAAATATTTACCCTTTAGAAAGTTATTCCTTAACTTCGTACCCGCAAAATTTCAGATAATTAAAAAATCTACGATATGAGTAAATACGATGTAATCGTTTTAGGAAGTGGACCTGGTGGATATGTTACCGCTATTCGCGCATCGCAGTTGGGTTTTAAGACCGCTGTTGTTGAAAAAGAAAACCTAGGAGGTGTATGTTTAAACTGGGGATGTATCCCTACAAAAGCCCTTTTAAAATCGGCTCAAGTATTCGAATATTTAAAGCATGCAGACGATTACGGTATTAAAGTAAGTGACGTAGATAAAGACTTTGAAGCCGTTGTAAAAAGAAGCCGTGGGGTTGCCGACGGCATGAGCAAGGGAGTTCAGTTTTTAATGAAGAAAAATAAAATCGATGTTATTGAAGGTTTTGGGAAGCTAAAATCGGGTAAGAAGATCGATGTTAAAGATAAAGACGGAAAAACTACAGAATACAGCGCAGACCACATTATAATCGCCACTGGAGCCCGCTCTAGGGAACTGCCAAGCTTACCTCAAGACGGTAAGAAGGTTATTGGTTACCGCGAAGCGATGACCCTTCCAGAGCAACCTAAAAAAATGATCGTGGTTGGAAGTGGAGCTATCGGGATTGAGTTTGCCTATTTCTATAACTCTATGGGAACGGAAGTAACCGTAGTTGAGTATTTGCCTAATATCGTTCCGGTAGAAGACGAAGATGTTTCCAAACAATTGGAGCGTAGTTTTAAAAAAGCCGGTGTAAAAATTAAAACCTCTGCAGAGGTAACCAAAGTAGATACTTCTGGCGATGGCGTTAAGGCCACTATTAAAACCAAAAAAGGCGAGGAAGTTTTAGAGGCCGATATCGTGCTTTCTGCGGTAGGTATTAAAACCAATATCGAAAACATCGGTTTAGAGGATGTAGGTATTGCTACCGATAGAGATAAAATTCTAGTAAACGATTATTACCAAACCAACATACCAGGATATTACGCTATTGGAGACGTAACTCCCGGGCAGGCTTTGGCACACGTTGCTTCTGCGGAAGGAATTCTTTGTGTGGAAAAAATAGCAGGAATGCATGTGGAAGCACTAGACTATGGAAACATTCCAGGGTGTACCTATTGTATGCCAGAGGTTGCTTCTGTAGGTCTCACCGAAAAACAAGCAAAAGAAAAAGGGTACGATATTAAAGTTGGTAAGTTTCCATTTTCTGCCAGTGGTAAGGCAAAAGCTTCTGGAACCCCAGACGGATTTGTAAAGGTGATTTTTGATGCCAAATATGGAGAATGGTTAGGTTGCCATATGATTGGTGCCGGAGTAACCGATATGATTGCTGAGGCTGTGGTAGCTAGAAAACTGGAAACTACAGGACACGAAGTATTAAAAGCAGTACACCCACACCCAACGATGAGTGAGGCGGTGATGGAAGCTGTGGCTGCCGCTTATGATGAGGTGATTCATATTTAAAACACCTTTTCTTAAAAATATAAAAGCAGGATTGTCTTAATAGATTATCCTGCTTTTTATTTATAGTTGCTGGGTGAGACTTCCTTTTATGATTTTAAAAAAATTATTATGAGGACATCATCATGAAAGGCGTTAGTATTTGGCAATCTCCCAAATTTTGCTAGTTATTGTTAAGATGTTATGCTGAGCTTGTCGAAGCATTTTTAACAAGAAATTACCCTTCGACCTGCCCGTCCGGCAGGCGGGCAAGCTCAGGGTGACATTTTATTTTATATTTATCCTACCAAATCGCAATACCAAAAAGAAGTATCCCAAGTAATTTCATCGTCATCTTGAAAACAGGAGTCGTCTTGATTTTTTGAAGGGGAATACGACTTTAATATTTTTTCCCCAATCTCAAAATTTACAGGTTTTTTAAAAATAGGACCGTCGAACACAAAAGTGTGGAATTCCCCGTTTTCCCCGCAGACATCTACCCCCTCGGGTAATTCCTCTATAAATTTTTTATCGATTACCTTTCCTACAAATGATTCGTCCAAAAGTTTTGCATTAACACTTACAATAATGGCTTTAAAGCCCAAATCTAAAAATTCTTCCATTAGTTTTTTGGTATCCATTTTCCATAATGGAAATACTGGTTTTATGCCTACTTCCCCCAATTTAGATTCCCGGTATTTTTTTAAATCCTCTAAAAAGATATCTCCAAATACCGTATGCGTGTAGCTTTCTTGCTGTAATTCGTTCATGGCAGTTTTCATAACCTTGTCATAAGTTTTCATTGATACATCGCCTGATAACTCAATTGTTTTAAGCGGAATACCAATGCTTTCAGCTTGTTTGAATAATAAATCGTTTCGCAAACCATGCATAGAAACCCGGTTAAGGTCAGAATTTACCGTAGTTACTAAAAGGTCTATATTAAAAGCTGATTGTTCTTGCATTTTATACAATGCCAAAGCACTGTCCTTCCCCGTGCTCCAGTTGAAATAGGTTTTATTGGGCATTTTGATTTTCGTTTACTTTAGATTAAAAATAAGCAGATGTCTCTGCGAGCGGAGCGTAGCGCAGTGCGGCAGTCTCCCAAAAGGAAGTAGCTACTTTAGTTAGGGGATCCCCGTCTGCCTTATGGCAGAACCACACTTCACTGCGTTACGTTCGTGAAGACGTTTATAAAAAACTTTGTATCGCCAAATCGTAGCTTTGCATTCCAAACCCAAGGATAACCCCCTTGGCATTTGGAGAAATATACGATTGATGCCGAAAGGTTTCTCTTCCAAAGGTGTTGGAAATATGAACCTCAACAACAGGGGTTGAAATACCTTTTATTGCATCGCCAATGCCAACGGACGTATGTGTATAAGCCCCTGCATTTAAAATAACCCCATCATAATCAAACCCTACTTCATGCAGCTTATTGATAATTTCACCTTCTATATTAGATTGATAGTATTCTATTTGAATATCCTTAAATTTTTGCTGAAGCTTTTCAAGATAGTCTTCAAAAGTCTGGGAACCGTAAATTTCGGGCTCACGTTTTCCTAAGAGATTTAAATTTGGGCCATTTAAGAGAAGTAATTTCATGAAAATCTATTTTTAGTAAAAGTAAAAAATAAAGAATAAAAAAAACGGAAACCAAAAGGCTTCCGTTATGTTTTGTTGCAGTAACCAAATAAGATTAAAAGAAGAAATATCCTAAAGTAAATTGAAAAACACCGTTGTATACCTCTTCAACATCATCGTCTTCAACAATATTACTTAAACCCAAGTTATATCTTCCATCTATAAAAAGGCCATTTTGGAATTCGTAACCCAATCCAAAATTCAAACCAAAATCTAAATTTTTTAATTCGTCCTTTACGTCAATTTCAGCTGAAACATCCCCTTCTTCACCTTTAGCTTTGGCAGATAATAGAAAACCTACTTGAGGTCCGGCTTGAATACTAAAGCCATCTGCAACATAATATTTTCCCATTAAGGGCACATTTAAGTAATCAAACTTCAATGTTTCGTTCCCTTCTTTAGCTCCTTGAGCCGAGTACAATAATTCTGGTTGAAAAGAGAACTTTTCGGAAATTGGAAATTGTGCAACTGCCCCCGCCACAAAAGAAGTCCGAGAACCAAATTCTTCAGCATCATCCCCACGTAGATGAGCAATGTTTAAACCTGCTTTGGCGCCTATTTTAAAATCTTGGGCGTTTGCTGAAATTGCAAAAGCAGTTAGGGCTAATGCGGTTAAAAATAATTTTTTCATTAGTAATTAGTTTAAAGATTTAGAGTGCTAAAATAGAGTAAAAATTTTAAATTTTTTATATTTCTTGAGGTTAGTATCAAAAAAAACGGAGGCGATTGCCTCCGTTTTACTTCGTATCTTTTTTACTTCTAGAAAAAGAATCCAGCACCTACTTGCCAAACACCGTTCTTTTGTTCGAAATCGAAATCGTCGCCATCGTCAACCACATTAGAAAGTCCTAAATTGTATCTTCCTGTTAGGAAAATTCCGTTTGAAAATTCATAACCCACTCCAAAATTCAATCCGAAGTCTATATCTTTATAGAAATCATCTGGATCGACAGATAAAGAACTGTCATCGCCATTAGCTTCCCATTCCTTTGAAACCAAAACTCCAACTTGAGGCCCCACTTCTACGCTAAAAGCGTCTGTAACAAAGTACTTTCCCATTAATGGAAAATTAATATATCCCAATTTGGCCTTTATATTATCTTCCCCTCCAAAATCTCCTTCAGCCCCTTGAGAAGAGTATAAGATTTCTGGTTGGAACGCAAATTTTTCAGAAAATTTAAATTCTGCTAAACCTCCTACAAAGAATGAAGTTCTTACCTCAGCGTCATCAGCATCATCGCCGCGAAAATTGGCAAAGTTAAATCCACCTTTTGCACCCAATCTTATATCCTGTGCATGCGAACTAAAAGAAAACGCTACAAGCGCTATGGCAATAAAAAAGTAATTTTTCATATTTAATATTTTTTAAGATTTGTTCCGCTAAAGTACAGTATAGGACTACAAAAATATGTTAGACCATTGTTAAAAGCTTACCAAAGTTTTCTAAAATACTTTCTCAACTTTAGCTTAATTTTACCATATGAAATGGAACCATGCCCTTAAAGATTATGAGAATTATTTAAAGATAGAAAGGGGACTGTCTAAAAACTCGGTAACCAATTACTGTTTAGACATCCAAAAACTCATATCCTTTCTTGAACAGAACAACATGGCAGTTTCCCCGATTCAAATTTCTACGGAAAACCTTCAGGAATTTATTTACGAAACTGCAAAAACCATTAATCCGCGTTCCCAGGCACGGTTAATTTCTGGACTCAAAAGTTTTTTTAACTACCTAATTTTTGAAGATTACCGAAAAGACAACCCCACCGAATTAATAGAATCTCCCAAAGTGGGGCGCAAACTCCCAGATACCCTTGCAGAAGATGAAATAGATGCCCTTATTGCGGCCATAGATTTAAGCACTCCCGAAGGGGAACGAAACCGAACAATGCTCGAGACCTTATACAGTTGCGGATTGCGGGTTTCGGAGCTGGTAGCTCTTAAAATTTCTGATCTTTTCTTTGAAGAGGGCTTTATTAAGGTAAGCGGGAAAGGAGACAAGCAACGCTTTGTACCAATTGCAAATACCACGATTAAATACATCGCTATTTATATCAACGAAGTTAGGCCACATATTAATATTCAAAAAGGATTTGAAGATTTTGTTTTTTTGAATAGAAGGGGAAAAAGCCTTACCCGCGCCATGGTTTTTACGGTTATTAAGAACGCTACCGTAAAAGCAGGCATTAAAAAAAATGTGAGTCCGCATACCTTTAGACATTCTTTTGCTACCCATTTGCTGCAAAACGGAGCCGACCTCCGCGCCATACAACAAATGCTCGGGCATGAAAGCATCACCACTACCGAGGTTTATATGCACCTTAACCGTAATGATCTTGCTCGGGTAATCGACAAGCACCATCCCAGAAAGGATTTTTAACTTTTTGTTATCGCTAATTCTGTCTTTTTATTTGGAAATTTATACTTCCAACGGTTACACTCAAAGTTAATAACATAAAAACCCATAGAAAAAGATGAAATTTTATACATTAAAAAATGACAGAAAGTTACCAGCTATTGGTTTAGGAACGTGGAAATCTGATCCCGGAAAAGTAGGAGAAGCCGTTATCGAAGCTATAAAAGTTGGTTACAGACATATTGACTGCGCAGCAGTTTACGGTAATGAAGCAGAAATAGGTGAAGCCCTAAACAAAGCATTTGCCGATGGTTTGGTAAAAAGGGAAGATTTATGGATTACCTCCAAACTTTGGAATAACGCCCATGAAAAGGACAAGGTAATCCCTGCATTGCAAAAAACCCTGAACGACTTACAATTGGATTATCTGGATCTCTATCTCATTCATTGGCCTGTGGCTTTTAAAGAAGGCGTAGGTTTCCCAGAAAAGGCAGAAGATTTTTTATCTTTAGAAGAAGTTCCCATTATAGAAACGTGGAAAAAGATGGAGGAAGCTCATGAAAAGGGTATGGTAAAAAGTATTGGCGTATCCAACTTCAGTATAGAAAAATTAAAAGACCTTTTGGTAGATGCCAATTTACAGCCAGAGGTAAACCAAGTAGAGTTACACCCGCTTTTGCAACAGGAAGAATTGTTGGAATTTTGCGACAATAACTCCATTATCTTAACAGGATATTCACCTTTAGGTTCTGGAGATCGCTCGCAAGACATGAAAAAAGATGACGAACCGAATTTATTGGAAAACGAGACTATTATTGAAATTGCCAAAGAGCACGATTGTTCGCCAGCACAGGTTCTTATCTCTTGGCATTTAAGCAGGGGAACGGCAGTAATTCCGAAGTCCACCAACCCTAAAAGGATAAAAGAGAATTTAGAAAGTTACGATGTAGAGCTTACCGAAAAGAATGTAAGCGCTATTAGAAAACTAAATGAACACTATCGATATGTAGATGGTAAGTTCTTTGAAATGGAAGGAAGCCCCTACCATAACATTTACGACGAGTAGACTTTTATATATACAACTCATTAAGAGGCCTGATTTTCAACATTGAAAAATCGGGCCTTTTTCAATTTTACCGCTTATTTTTAACTACTTCACCGCCGCTTTCGCTCCATGCATCGAACCCACCGTCTAGATTGGTTACATTTGTATAACCCAAAGAATCCAACACCTTAGATGCTTTTGCACTTCTCCCTCCTGCTTTACAATAAAGATAAATCTTTTTTGAGGCATCAATTTTCGAAACTGCCTTTACGAAGCCAGGAGCTCGGTAATCGATATTTTTAGCTTGTTTAAGGTGTCCGCCTTCAAACTCTTCAGGAGTGCGCACATCTATTAAAACCACATCGGCTGTATGGGCACCTTGAAAATTGGCAATCTCCATTTGCTTCACTTGTGCGGTCATCTGCTGAAAAGAAATTGTCAGCAGAAAAAAAATAAAACTTTTAACGTTCATCTAACTAAAATTAAAAAGCGGTTTCGTTCCTTGTTATACTACAAAACTACGAAAGTGATAATTAAACTTTTTATCATACTTTTGAAATAAAATTAAAATTGCGTGGCTAAGAACCAACTTGATCCTTCAAAATGGGTAGATCTCTATGCAGACTATCTTTTTAATTATACCATTTCTCGCGTAAACGATAGTATCGTAGCAGAAGATTTGGTACAAGAAACCTTTTTGGCTGGTTTAAAATCTGCTAAAAATTTTAAAGGGGAAGCTGCAGAACGCACTTGGTTGATTTCTATACTGAAAAGAAAAATTATAGATCATTATAGAAAAATAAATTCCAAAAAAGGGAAAGCTGAAGTAAAAATGGGCTTTTCCAATAGAGAAGATGAAGAGGGCGATTGGCTGGAAGACCGGGTGGCAGACCCATTTGATATGAATGCGGAAGACACCCTGCAAAATGAAGAATTGGGTGTTGCCATACAGGAATGCCTGATGAAATTGCCAAAAAAACAAGCAGATGTTTTTATAAAAAAAACAATTCAAGGCATGGATACCGAAGATATTTGTAAAGAATTAAATATCTCTGCGTCTAATTTATGGGTGATAATCCACAGGGCCAGAACCGCTTTAATGGATTGTTTAGAAAATAATTGGTTTAAAAAATGAGTACTAAAAAAAATGTTTTCTTTATCTCTTGCGAAGAGGCCAAACACATTTGCGATAAGGTGCAATACGGAGAGGCCAGTTTGCTGGAAAAATTAAAATTAAATCTTAGGCTTTTATGGTGCAGGGCAACTAAGTCTTATACAAAGCGTAATATGAAGCTTACCGAACTTTGTAAGGAAGCACAGATAAAAACCCTGGATGAACAGAAAAAGAGTGAAATGAAGAAACGCTTGGAATCTCAAGAAAGCTAGAAAACCAATAGCATGAGCCACCAAAGTATGGATATACTTTCTACAAAAAAACTGGCGTAATAAGAAGATTGCTCCTTTTTTGCCGAAATAATCGCCGAAAGCAGTAAAAGTCCGACACATCCTTCCACCAGAAATACAGTATTAATTGTAGTTGTCTTGATATAACTTAGAACTAAAAACAACACAATTAAAATAGCCCCCAACCACTTTACTCCCCTTACCCCTAAAACCTGAGGCAAAGTTCGTAACCACGGCTCATCGGTGTTTAAATCCCTAATCTCAAAAGGGATAATAAGTATAATAATAAATACAAATCTTTGCACCAGCTCTAAGTAAGCAGACGAACTTAATTCCACATCATTATTCAATAGTGGTAAAATAACGGTAGACACCGACCAAGTAATGGCTACAATATAAATTTTAATTCCTTTTAAACTCCTAAAATTCCTTTGGGAAGAAATTGCCGGGACCACATATAAAAAGGCAAGCACCACCAAAACCGAAGCGGTTATAAGCGTTTCAATATTCAATTTAAAAATATAATATAGGGCGATAAGCAGGCAAATACCGCTAAAAATTTGAATGCCTCGAATGTATTTTTGGGTTACGAACACATAATGTTTTGCTAGCGGACTGTATTTTATGAAACTGTATTCCACAATTGTTCCAAAAAACAAGGCGTAACTTATATTTGGATCGAAATTTATATTGAAGTAAAGAGACGTAACCTGCGCAAGTGCAAAAACGCTCAATGCAACGTGTATACTGGTATCCAGATAAAAATTAAAAATATACTTAAGTAGCTTCATTTCAACAAAATAGCCATATAAATGTTAATTCCATTAAAGGGTGTTTAAAACTTTAGTTAAAGCCGTTTTAAAAGTACTTTTTTTAACCATAATTATATGTACTTTTGCGCAAATTAAAACATTTTTAGACGGTTATAATGAAAACAGATTCTTTTGTTACCCGCCATATTGGCCCACAAGAAGATGATTTAAACACCATGTTTTCTACAGTTGGTGTAAATAACATGGATGAGCTTCTCTATGAAACCTTTCCAGATGGAATCCGATTAAAGTCGGATTTAGATCTTCCGGAAGCGATGACAGAATATGAGTATTTGGCGCATTTAAAACAGCTTGCGGCTAAAAACAAAGTATTTAAAACCTATATCGGTTTAGGATACCATGAGTCTATCACACCTTCGGTAATCAAGAGAAACATTTTGGAAAATCCGGGTTGGTATACCGCTTACACTCCTTATCAAGCAGAAATTGCTCAAGGAAGGTTGGAAGCTTTATTAAACTTCCAAACCATGATTTGCGACCTTACCGGAATGGAGTTGGCCAATGCTTCCCTTTTAGATGAAGGTTCTGCTGCCGCAGAAGCCATGTCGATGTTATTTGGGGCAAGAAGCAGGGATCAAAAGAAAAGCAACATCAATAAGTTTTTTGTTTCCGAAGAAGTTTTACCACAAACCCTATCGGTTTTAAAATCACATGCCTCGCCATTAGAGATAGAATTGGTTGTAGGAGACCATACATCTTTTGATTTTTCTGAGGATTATTTTGGAGCTTTTCTGCAATATCCAGGGAAATATGGAGCTATTTTTAATTATTCAGAATTTGTTTCAAAAGCAAACGAAAAAGGAATAAAAGTGGCTTTTGCTGCAGATATTTTAAGCTTGGTAAACCTTACCCCTCCAGGGGAATTTGGGGCAGAAGTAGTTGTGGGAACTACTCAACGTTTTGGTATCCCTTTGGGATATGGAGGTCCGCATGCCGCTTTTTTCGCAACTAAAGATGCTTACAAAAGAAATATTCCCGGTAGAATAATAGGTGTTACCAAAGATATGGACGGCAACCGTGCCCTCCGCATGGCATTGCAAACTAGGGAACAACATATTAAAAGGGACAAAGCCACATCCAACATTTGTACCGCTCAAGTTTTACTAGCGGTGATGGCTGGAATGTATGCGGTTTACCACGGCCCTAAAGGACTTAAATATATTGCTGATAAAGTACACAATTCTGCCACAGCGCTTTCTAAGGCACTAGCGGATTTAGGTTACGATCAGCTGAACGATTCTTATTTTGATACTATTTTAGTTAAAGCAGATGCTCGAAATGTTAAGAGCATTGCAGAACTGGAAGATGTAAACTTTTTATATGTAGATGGCGATAAGGTGGCCATTTCCCTAAATGAAGCAACTACGTTAAAAGATTTGAATGCTATCGTTCAGATTTTTGCCGATGCAGCTGGGAAAAATACGATTAAAATTGAAAAGCTTATAGAAAATACAGCCATTCTAAATGGAACGGCACGTGTTTCTCCGTTCTTGGAAAACGAAGTATTTAATTCGTATCATTCCGAAACGGCCCTCATGCGTTATATCAAGAAATTAGAGCGTAAAGATTTAGCTTTAAATCATTCTATGATTTCCTTGGGATCTTGTACCATGAAGTTGAATGCCGCTTCTGAAATGCTCCCTCTTAGTTGGGATGAATGGGGAAATATTCACCCATTTGTACCGGTAGAGCAAGCGCAGGGGTATCAAGAAGTATTAAAGACACTTGAAGAGCAATTAAACGTAATTACTGGTTTTGCTGGTACGTCGCTTCAGCCAAATTCTGGTGCTCAAGGGGAATACGCCGGTTTGTTGGTAATTCGTGCATATCACGCATCCCGCAACGAATCGCACCGAAATATCTGTTTAATCCCTGCTTCTGCCCATGGTACCAATCCTGCATCAGCAGTATTAGCTGGTATGACAGTAGTGGTTACCAAAACAGACGACAAAGGAAATATCGATATAGAAGATCTGCGGGAAAAAGCAGAAAAATATAAAGAAAATCTAGCTGCATTGATGGTTACTTATCCTTCAACGCACGGTGTTTTTGAGTCTTCCATTAAAGAAATCACTCAATTGATACACGACAACGGCGGACAGGTTTATATGGATGGTGCCAATATGAATGCTCAAGTGGGACTTACCAATCCTGCAACTATTGGGGCAGATGTTTGTCATTTAAACCTTCATAAAACTTTTGCCATACCACATGGTGGTGGTGGTCCCGGTGTTGGCCCAATCTGCGTCGCAGAACATTTAGTACAGTTTTTACCATCGAACCCGGTAATTAAAACAGGTGGTGAAAATGCTATTGATGCCATTTCTGCTGCACCATGGGGAAGCTCTTTAGTATGCCTTATCTCTTATGGATATATAAAAATGTTGGGGGCCAAAGGGTTAAAACAAGTAACCAGTACCGCTATCTTAAATGCCAATTATATTAAGAACAGGCTCAGCGGATCTTTTGACGTGCTTTACACTGGAGAAAAAGGAAGAGCCGCCCACGAGATGATTATCGACTGTCGCCCGTTTAAAGCTAAAGGTATCGAGGTAACCGATATTGCGAAACGACTTATCGATTATGGTTTCCATGCACCAACGGTTTCCTTCCCAGTAGCTGGAACCATGATGATTGAACCTACGGAAAGTGAAAACTTAGCAGAACTCGATCGTTTTTGTGATGCTTTAATAGCTATTACCAAGGAGATTGAAGAACTGGAAGAAGGAGATAACAATAACGTTTTAAAGAACGCTCCACATACCTTGAAAATGGTAACGGCCAACAATTGGGAGTTTCCATATTCTAGGGAGAAAGCGGCATTTCCAATGGAATATATTGCAGATAATAAGTTTTGGCCTACCGTTAGACGTGTAGACGAAGCCTATGGAGATCGTAATTTAATGTGTACTTGCGCTCCTATAGAAGAATATATGGAAGCTTAAAATATTGCAAAGCAAGGCATCTTTTAAGTAGCTGTTAAAAACAACAAACTAGTGTCATACCCAGCCTATCAGAGCATTCCCGCTTAAGGAATCACCCTTCGATAAGCTTTGTATGACACTTTTTTTTACGCATTTCTCAAATATCTTTTTATAATAAAGTTCTTTTTTGCCTCTTTGGACATCGTAAAAAAAACTATGCGTGCATAATATATTACTGAAGTAATTGTACCTTTGGTCAAATTTACTCTAAATGAATATAAAAATAACCGGCACAGGATGTTATATCCCCTCACAAGTAACTCCAAACAGCTCCTTTTCTGCACACCACTTTTTAAATACAGATGGCAGTGTTTTCAATAATACCAATGAGGTGATTATCGAAAAATTCAAGACCATAACTGGTATTGAAAAAAGAAGGTACGTCGCAGATGAGTTTACCACATCAGACATCGCTTATTTAGCTGCTGAAAAGGCAATTGAAGACGCCGGTATCGATAAAGAAACGCTCGATTATATCATTGTGGCACATAATTTTGGTGACATTAAAAAGGGCTCTACCCAAACCGATTGTGTCCCCAGTATTGCCTCTAGGGTAAAAAACTTTCTAAAAATTAAAAATCCGAAATGTGTCGGGTACGACGTTCTTTTTGGTTGTCCTGGATGGATTGAAGGGGTGGTGCAAGCTCAAGCCTTTATAAAAGCGGGAATCGCCAAAAAATGCCTCGTTATCGGTGCCGAAACACTTTCCAGGGTAGTCGATATCCATGACCGAGATTCCATGATTTATTCTGATGGTGCGGGTGCAACGGTTATTGAGGCTACCGAGGAAGAGGGCGGACTCCTATCCCATCTTTCCGCTACCTATGCAGAGGACGAAGCTTATTATCTTTTCTTCGGAAATTCTTACAATAAAGACTGCAACGACAATACCAAATACATTAAAATGTACGGTAGAAAAATTTATGAGTTTGCAGTTACCCACGTTCCAACCGCCATGAAGGAATGTTTGGATGACAGCGGAGTCTCCATAGACGAAGTGAAAAAAATCTTCATCCACCAAGCCAACGAAAAAATGGATGAAGCGATTCTAAAACGGTTCTACAGACTATATAAAAAAGAAATCCCAGAAGGCATTATGCCCATGAACATCCATGAGATGGGAAACAGTTCCGTGGCAACCATCCCTACCCTCTTCGATTCGGTTAAAAAAGGAATGATAAAAAATCAAGAAGTTAATAAAGGAGATGTTGTTATATTTGCAAGTGTAGGCGCTGGAATGAATGTAAATGCGCTCATTTATAAAATATAATATGTACGAAAATAGCTTCCCCAATAAGCGCTATAAAAAAACGATTGAATTTTTAGAATCCAACATTTCAAAACCTGCATCTATTCTCGATTTGGGTGTACGAAATCCGTTTACCGAAATTATGGAAGCGCGCGGTTTCCATGTGGAAAATACCGCAGGTGAAGATTTGGATACCGATTTTCACAACGTAAAAAATTCATCCGCCGAAGTAGTAACCGCCTTCGAAATATTTGAACATTTAATAGCTCCTTTCAACGTTTTAAAAGAAATAAAAGCCGACAAATTGGTGGCTTCCGTACCCCTGCGTTTATGGTTTTCTCCTGCCTACCGCAGCAAAACCGATATGTGGGATAGACATTATCACGAATTTGAAGATTGGCAATTCGATTGGCTCTTGGAAAAAGCAGGGTGGGAAATAAAAAAACGGGATAAGTGGACCAATCCCGTTAAAAAGATTGGAATCAGACCCCTTCTACGAAGTTTTACCCCCAGGTATTATATTGTTTATGCCGAAAGAAAAAAATATCAATAGAGGGCTATGGAATACTATGTCGTGATAACCGCACACAATGAGGAAGATTTTATAAACCTTTGCTTGGAAAGTTTAGTGCTACAAACCTTACTACCAAAAAAAGTAATCGTGGTAAACGATAATTCTACCGATAACACCGAAACCATCATCGATGCTTTTGCCAACGAATACGGGTTTATCGATAAACTCAATGCCATTTCTTCCGCAGAACATTTACCGGGAAGCAAAGTAATTAATGCTTTTAATAAAGGTCTGGCACTTTTGGATGATCATTACGACTTTATTGTAAAACTGGATGCCGACCTTATTCTACCCACGAATTATTTTGAAAGTATTGCGGCTACATTTAAAAACGATCCAACAATTGGGGTGGCAGGCGGTTTTATTTATGAAACTACCGAAAGCGGCGACTGGGTTATTAATCACCCTATGAACAAAAACCACGTGAGGGGTGCCTTTAAAGCTTATTCCAAAAAATGTTTTGAAGCCATCAACGGCCTGCAATGCGCCATGGGCTGGGACACGGTTGATGAACTGCTGGCAACCTATCACGGATTTAAAATTTCCACCATTCCCGATTTACAGGTGAAGCACCTCCGCCCTACCGGTGCCTCCTACAACAAAAAAGCCAAGTTATTGCAGGGAAAAGCCATGTATACCATGCGTTATGGTATGGCCATTTCGGCCATCGCTTCTGCTAAAATGGCGCTCAAACAAGGGAAATTAAAGGTTTTTAAAGATAATATGATGGGGTATTTTAATGCCAAAAGAGAAAAGACTCCTTTTTTGGTTACCAAAGCGGAAGGTAAGTTTATTCGGGAATACCGCTGGAAAAATATACTGAAAAAGATTTTTTAAAATCAATTGGTAAGTCGCAACATCACCTCTATAATTTGCGCAGCCATTAATAATCCCTACTTCTATTCTGGAATATAATCTGGTTGAAGCCATATCATGAACTACTATTGGATTTTCCGAGGATTTGGAAATCACAGATAACGGACTCCAAAATAAATTCAAAATAATAAATTGAAGTTGAAAATCTTGAGTGGAGTTATTGTTAATTTTCTCAAATACTACGCTACTTTGAATTCTCCCTCGTTCATTTCCACACTAAATTTCACATTGGCTTTCAATGCTCGAAATACTTTTAAAATTGTTTCAATGGTTACATTTTTGGTATTCCGTTCCAGTTTGGAAATCTGAGACTTTTGTACGCCAATAAGTTTGCCTAGTTCTTCCTGAGTTAACTTACGGTCTTTTCGAACAGACTTAATCATTCCACCAAGCAACTCCATTTGGAGATCAAATTCATATCTGTCTCGCTCTGGCGTTCCAATTTTTCCGATATCCCTATCCTTTAATTGATCCAATGTCATCATTTTTATTTTTTTATTTTTTTTTGCCATAATGCTATTGTTCAAAATATTCTTTTCTAATTCGTTCTGCTTTTACAATATCCGATTTGGGCACTTTACTTACTTTTTTGACAATTCCATGTGTTGAAACTACCAGCGTTTCAGTTTGGTCTGTCCTGTCCCAAAATGCGAATAATCTATATTGTAATCCACTGTATTTTGTCCTAAATTCCCAAATGTCATCCGTCAATTTCTTGAATAGCCTTGGATCAAGTCCTAATTTGGCTTTATCCATATTATAATAGATTTTTTCTCTAGTTTTTAAGTCTAAACTTTCCAAAAAATCAATTGCTTGCTCAAGAAAAATGACCTCAAATCTTTTGTTCATTCAGTTCTTCTGTCGTGTTATTAAAACAAAGATAAATAAAAGTTGAGTTATATGGAAACTTAATAATCAACAAAATAGGTAAGAAGTTTAGCTATTTTAGCTCTATAGAAAAATTAAAATCAACTTGGCCGATTACATTTATTACCTAAACATAGTTAATCATTAAACGTGTTGGTTTTAGAATTAAAAATAGCGATTAAGCACGAAAGTTGTACGGAATTAGCACGGGTCCTTTTCATTTCAAGCGATTTTTAACCCTAATTAAACTTTTGAAGTGTCTGTGATTCGCAAATTTCTACTATCTCAAATTTATAGCCCGAGAAATTTAAATGGAACCGTAGCCTTAAACTCTTTGGAAGTTTCTCCGGAATAAGTACGATTATTCGATAAATCCAGCTTTTTCACTTTAGCCTTCTTACTAAAATCGACGTTCTTTAAATCAACCCAAAAAGTATTTGGCGTTAAGGCGGACTCAAAATAATAAACCAAGTTTTTCTGATCGGCCACAACACGCCAGCGCGTTGTTGACAAATTTGGATAGCCATCAATCTGAAAACCATAGGGCACAGACACATTTCTAATTACACTAAACACACTTGCCACAGCCACCCTTGTGTTATCGGTCTGCGGAAGCGCATCGATATAAAAAGAGGCTCTTACAAAACGGTCGGCAGCAGTCACAGAACCAGGTAAAAAGGTTTTTCCGGGAATGTTGTTCCAATATTTGGTGATGGCCAATTGCTCCCCAAACGTTGGGTCGTTGGTCATTACCGTATAAGATGGGTCGTGGTGTATCACTAATTTCCCATTGATGTATTCGAATATGGCATTATCTCCAGTAGCATCTGAAATTGACAAATGAACCGTTGTAAACTTATCGGTTCCTGGAATGCAATCCGATACTACTGAGAAATCTTCCCTTTCCAAAGCTTTTACCGCTTCTGCAACAGTGGCAAAATTATCAAGAACATATTGTGCCCAGAGTGAAATGGCCAAACCTTTCTTATCGCCCTTCTTATCGAATTTAGGGTATTCAGATTCCACCAGCCAAAGCATATTTGCTACCAATCCTTTTTCATTCATCCCATCTGGCGTTGAAATATCCCAAGAACTTACAGCAACACTCCCATATTTAGAAACCCATTCAATAGAATTTTTTCCGACCTCCCCATTACGCTTCATACCCCTGGGAAAAATCCATTTGTTTGCTGGAATTTCAATTGAAAAATCCATCGTTCTTCCTGTTAAAACGGTGTTGTTCGGACCTTTATAAACTACTCTCGTACAAGCTTCCGATTTCGGCAAATACCCTACAAGCATTAAGAACAATACTATAATTAAACTGACTGCTTTTTTCATAATAGTATTTTTATTGATTCATATTTTTTTTGGATTTCTATGTACAACTTTTCTTTATATGAAAATCTATTTCAGCATAACCTCCCGCATTTTCCTATAAGCTTTGGCATATACCCCATGCTAACCACCAGATTTATTGGATTTTTATTGTTCTGTCGATCGTAATTATTTGATCTCTAGTTATTAAAGATATTAAATAAATTATCAAAGTAGATTATTAAAATCACACACCCTTGAGGTTTCCAGAAATTTTAAGCTGGAGTTTGAAGTATTTAAAACACCCTAAAAGTAAATGTGCCGCAAATTAGGTTTAGCCATTTAGAAAGCTTACATAGAATCATCAACGATTCAACAGCCCAAAAACAATATTATGGAGTAGATAAAAAAATAAATCTAACCTTGGAGAACTGGGCTAGTGCATTTCATAAGAGCCATTATTGTAAAAAGTTTTTATTCGTTTAACATCCAATTTATCAAATCCATTTTATCAACTATCGCCCAACTATGAGGATGCCGTTCGCCATTTGCTCTGTATCCTTTATTGATTGTCTCGATATATTCAACGTTTTCAAACCCTTTTATTTTTAGACTCTCAGATAATTTTTTGATATAGAAAGCATTCATTTGCTCATAGTCGGCCATTCGATTCTTTTTCCACCAAAGAGTATCAGGTTCCGTATATAGTCTAATTTTCGTCCTTTTTAACTTCTTTAAATTAGAAGTGTTGTCAGTACTAAATGTGAACACAGCTTTGTCTGTAAGCTCCCCTTAAAACCGAACTGTTTAGAAGTATAATAATTTTATTAATTTTAAACAGCAATTATGAGAAAGAGTAAATTCAGTCCGCAACAGATCGCAAAGATTTTAAAAGAATTCGACAACGGCAAAACAGCTGCTCAGATCAGCCGTGAGCACGGTGTGAGCACCGCTGCCTTCTACAAATGGCGGGAACGCTATGCAGGGATGAGCGGTAAGGAGCTAAAACGGTTAAAGGAGCTCGAAGAGGAAAACCGTAAGCTCAAGCAGATGTATGCCACATTGGCCCTTGACCACCAGATGGCCAAGGAGGTTATCGAAAAAAAGCTTTAAAGCCCTGCCGTAAGCGGAGTATCAGCAAAGAGCTCATTCATTACGGTATCAGTAGGGCGTGCCGTGTCCTGGGAATGAGCAAGAGTGTTTATTACTACAACCCGATAGCCAAAGATGACAGTGAGATAGAACGAGCTTTGAAAGAGAAAGCTGAAGCGCATTCTGAAGAGGGGTTTTGGAAGGCTTACGACCGATTGCGGGAAGAGGGCAAGCCATGGAACCATAAAAGGGTGTACAGGGTCTATGTGTCACTGGGGCTTCCCTTGAGAAGAAAGGCAAAGAAACGTTTACCGGCAAGGGTCAAGGAGCCTTTAAATGTACCAGATCAACTTAACCATACCTGGAGCATGGATTTTGTAACCGATGTCCTAGAGAACAAAAGACGCTTCAGGGCCTTTAACATCATCGATGATTTTAACAGGGAGGCGCTCCATATAGAAATAGACTTTTCATTGACCAGCAGCCGGGTGGTTTGGGTGCTCAACCATCTCATCAACAAAAGAGGGAAGCCCCGGAAGATACGGATGGACAATGGGCCGGAATTTATCGCCGAGATCGCATCACAATGGAGCGAAATGCACGAGATAGCTTTCCAGTACATAGAGCCTGGGAAACCAACCCAAAATGCTTTTATAGAACGCTTCAATGGCAGCTATAGACGCGGGGTACTAAACAAATACATATTCCAGAACATTGATCAGGTAAGGGAACAGACGCAAATATGGGTCGATGACTACAATAACCACAGACCTCACGATGCCTTGGGAAAAATCCCTCCGGTAAAATATGCAAAACTTAATTCTACTTTGGCTAGCCAAAGTAGAATTAAAAACGGTATTTTTAAACCAGTTTTAGAAAATTAAGCAGTTCTATTATGGGGAAGCTTACATGTCCTCATATGTTTTAATATTAACTTTCGGATTTCCGAAGTTACTGTCTAAAGTCTCTAACAACCAAGTACTTTCTTGAATTGAAAGTTCTGAAAAATTTCGTGCTATATTTTTTTCTGAAGATTTATACAACGCGACTAAGTCTATTGGCGAATCCACAATAAATACTCCTTTTGGATCAATATTGAATTGTTTCATTCCAACTATAAAATTGCTTATCAAAAGACTTACAACTCCACCACTTGAAAAGCCACCAATAACGATATTGTCAGTCGGTAATTGATTTGCCACAATTATATCCTCTAAACTTTTTGTTAGTTCGTATTTTTCGTTTTCCTCAAGCCATAATTTCTGATTAAAATTGGACAGTATAACAGCAATATTATTTTTTCTTGCAATATCAAGGATTTTAAATTCTCTCTTAATGTCTTCTGCCATTTCTGGATAACCTCCAAATAGAATTAAAACAGCTTTAACTTCTTTATATGGCTTATAAAGTTCATAGCCATCTTTTATGATTTTCGTAAATTCTAATTTTTCAGAAATTGTATGTTCTTTTTCCTGTTTGTTCTGTTTGCAGGAAACAAGTCCAATAAATATTAGAATTAAAATTATTGATGTTCTTTTCATTCGTCTAATGTCCTGTCCTGAAATATGGCTACAGGTTAATAATTGATTTACGCTGTTTTTAAATATACCATATTAGGTGTTTTGAAGTCTAAAGATAAATGTAATCTTATTTCATTGTATAATTTAATAGCATTTTTTGTCGCTCTTTTGGCGTGAGCCACATCAGTAAAGGTCTGGTCAAGATAAAACTCATCTTTTAAGATGCCGTTTACACGCTCAGCCATGGCATTTTCATAACAGTGATTTTCTTCTGTCATGCTAATATCTATTCTATTTCTTTTTAGTATTTGCGTGTACACATTACTGCAATACTGTATACCTCTGTCTGAATGATGGATAAGACTTTTAATATTCTTTGCTTGGTATAGAGCTTTGTTTAAAGCTCGTACACAGCCTTTAAGTTCTAGGCTATCACTCAGGTCGTAACCAATAATCTTCCGGGAATACATATCAGTAATAAGTGCCAGATAGCAAAACCCTTTCACGGTTCTGATGTAGGTGATGTCAGATACCCAAACTTGATTAGGTCTTGTGACTTCTACATCTTTAATGATGTTTTTGTACTTGTAGAATCTATGAAGAGAATTGGTTGTTCTCGAGCTGTATTTCTTTCTAAGAGTAAGCATATTGTGTTTTCTAAGGACATTGAACAAAGTATCTCTGCCCACTTTAAGGTTAGCTTTAACAAACTCATTATCTAATGATTTTATAAGTTTACGTACGCCTTCCCTGGGAAGGGATCTGCGTCTTTTCTGTACTATTTCAACAATCTTCTGTTCTAGCTTTAAACGCTCATCAGCTCTATTTTTATACTTATAATAAGCATCACGTTTTAGTCCAAAACAATGAGTAATAGTCTTTAAAGAAGCAAATCCCTTAGATTTTTCTTTAGCTTTAACTAAGGCTAGATATTTAGCTTTTTTTTAGTTCTGTCACAGATTTATACCCTAATTGTTCAGCCGCTACTTCCAAATAAGAATCTAATACTAAAGCATCTAAATCCTTTTTAAGTAAGAGTTGTTTTAGTTGTTTAATTTCCTTTTGAAGCGCTTTAATACGTATTATTTCGTCTTTAGTTTCCACTTTTATCCTGGTGTTCATAAGGTCTTTACGGTTGTACTTTCTAATCCATTCATTAATAGTGGTAGGAGCAATACCATAGAGTTTACCGAGTTGATACTTGTTTAACTTTCCAGTGGTAAGTTCGTCTAAAATTTTTAGTTTAAAGGGTTCTGAATACCGTCTGATTACTTTGTCATTTTTGTACATAATGTTTAAAATTATGTAGCCTTTATTCAGGACAAGACAAAATGCACCACAACGTGTTTGTATAAAATTAGTTGCGTTATTCAAGCAACTAATTTAGCAAGTACACACCAAACTGAAAATCCGCAGGGATTTTCAGAAGTAGGCGAGAACAAGCAATTACTAATAGCTATTATTGTAAAACGTTTTTATAATTCAGCTTTGTATAGGTTTTCCATATTTTCTAATGGTCTTCCTAATAATTTTTCTGCTTCTTTTTGTCCGTTTGTTTTTTGTTCAGAAGTCAGTTTAGTTTCTAATTCTTGTATTTCTTTTACAATCTGTTGTTGTTGAATGTAAGGGAAGTCCCTTTTAAATTCATTGAATATTAAAAACCACTGATAGCTTTTAAAAAGGTCTTTCTCTAATTCTCCGCCATCTCTGTACATCTGGGCAAGCTGTAATCTAACTGAAGTTATGTAACCACTTTTTGTTAAATTCTCTGGGTTTTTAAGTTTTCCGAGTCGTGTTGCCCATTCCAACATTTTGTCCATATTTTTTTCAACTCCCATTCCTGAATAATAGCAGTTAATTACATTCCACATACAAGTTCCGTCACTATTTTCGGCACACTTTAGTCCAAATCAAATGCTTTTTTATAGTCTTGTTCAACTCCGTCTCCATTTCCATAAACCATCATCATTTGATAAAGACCATCGTTAAATCCTTGTTCAGCAGATTTAGCAAACCACTCAATTCCCTTTTCAGTATTCTGTTCAACGCCAGCTCCTGAGCGATAACAGTAACCTAAATTATATTGCGCTTCTGCATTTCCTAATCCAGCCAACTTTTTTAAGATAGGGATTGCTTCTTCAAATTTTTGTTGTTCAATTAACTTTTTAGATTGCTCATTCAATTCGTCCGCAGTTTGTCCGAAAACATTAATGCTTAAAAAAATTAGAATTAAAAATATGATTTTTTTAGTCATTTGTTTTTTCAAAATGTTTTACAACGTGTTTGTATATGATCTGTTGCATAGGCTTTCCCGAACTATTCTAAGTACAAAACCAAGTTGAAAAACACGATAGAATTTTCCAAATAAGCTCTGACTAGCAATGGCATATATACAGTGTTGGCAATTGGCTTTTTTTGTTAATAATCCTGAACCAAAACTTCGGTCGGAATGTGAAGAGTCGTGTTCAATTTTCTAATCATTTCCAAAGTCAGTTTACGTTTTTTGTTTAAAATTTCACTAACTCTACTTTTAAATCCTACAACTTCAGCTAAATCCTTTTGTTTCATTCCCATTTGCTCCATTCGGAACTTGATTGCCTCGATTGGGTCAGGCATTCCAATTGGAAAATTCTGATTTTCATATCGGTCGATGAGAATTGAAAGAATTTCCAATTCGTCTCCCTGGTCAGTTCCTTTTTTTGCATCAAAAATGTCCTCAAGTCTGTCGAGTGCTTTTTGATAGTCTTTTTCGTTTCTAATTGGTACTATTTTCATAATCAGATATTATTTGCGTCAATTTTATCATATTCTGCGTGAGTTCCTATAAACCTAATCCAGCAGATTTGGTATTCAAAGTTGAATTTTACAATCAATCGGTAATTATTTCCTTTAATGTTGTAAACAATTCTGTTATCCTTTAAAATGCTGGCACTTGGGTAATCATTTTTTAGTTCGTTGATATTATTCCATTCCGATTTTTCTGTTTCTCTGTACCACGACTTTAATTGTTCATCACAGTCAGCGTGTTTTTCCCAAAAATCACGTAAGGTTCTTTTCGCTATTACTCTCACATTATACTTGTTTGTCGCAAATATAATAAAAAGTTACCAAAACGGTAACTATTTTTTTCAGCTTGTTGCCAACTCCTACATAAACACAATAGCGTTTATTTCTTTTTCAAATCTAATAAATTATCTTTTTTCTGTATCATATAAAAAATCTTTCTATCGATCGACCCTTTTACATCATTAAAAAACCAAACTTTTAGCCTAAAACATACAGTGTTTAGGTGCCAAGACCCTATGTTTGGGTTAAACAGCCAAAGTTTGGATCATATTAATTAAAATTTTAAGTGTCATAACCAAAGCTTTTAAAAAATCCCCCAAATTTTTGACGAGGTTTTAGAAAATTTTAAGGTAAAAGGCTAAAAACATGATTGTTTAACCGAAACGACTCGTTACTATACCCAAACATATCATCTCGCCACTTAAATGGAACGTGTTTACGGCTTAACATTTAGGTAGGCCACCTAATCTTTTAGGTTTGCTACCTAAATTGTTAGGCGAGGAGATTAAAATTTTAGGTCTATAACCTAATGGTTTAGCCCGAGAAGTTAATTATTTATATTCTTACCTAAAAAAAGGTTGTTCAAAAAGTAAAGTTAGCTGTCTTTTCGAGCGTCCGAACGCAATTGCTTTCGGACAAAAAGCGGGAAATATTGTTAATTGTAATAATGATTTCGACTCCGCTCCATCTGACAGAAATATCCTTTAAATGACTTTTTGAACAACCTTGTTTAATGTTATAAGTAGAAGGCTTTAAAGCTTAATCTATCACCTCTGGAATGGGCTCTCCACTTTTTCCATTTGGAAACGCAATTCCCAATAGGGAGCAAATGGTATTTGCTATATCTGGAATTTCAGTGCGTTTTACCGTTTCACCATGGTTAATTCCTTTTCCGAAAAACACTAAAGGCGTATGCGTATCGTAAGCATATCCCGTACCATGGGTGGTGCCTTTTTTAGAGCCAGAATTTATATAGCCGGGTTCTAAAACTACAAGCACATCTCCCGATCTTTTGTAGTTGTAACCCATTTGCAAGCTACTGGCCATCCCTTGGGTAAATTCTTGGTTTCTCATTGCCGTTCCTGTATAGGCTTCAGCAATATGTTTATAGTCTTTAATTTCAGTTACAATGGCGTTTTCTACTTCAGTAGAAGACAATCCTAAAGATTTTATAACCTCCTGATCCAGGAAAATCTGTTCGTTGGAAAAGTTTTTAACGAGCTTATCACTGCCAAAAGTTGCCTTTAGAAACTTATTTAAAGGATCTAAAAATTCTTTTTTATGGAAGTTTCCTCCAGGGATTTCCATACTTTTCAAATAACTTGGCACTTCTACCGCTGCATGATCTGCGGTTAAAAATACGGTGTATTCTCCTTTTCCCACTTTTTTATCGAGAAACGACAACAGTCTTGCCAAGTCCTTATCCAACCTTAAATAGGTATCTTCTGTTTCTTTAGCACTCACACCAAAACGATGCCCCACATAATCGGTGGCGGAGAAACTTACCGCTAGAAAGTCGGTAATGGCATCTTTCCCTAAATCTTCCCCTTCGATGGCTGCTTCGGCAAAATCTGTGGTAAGTGAGTTCCCAAAGGGCACTCCTTTTAACAGATTAAACTCTCCATTTTTCTCCCATAACTTGGGTAAATCGTGTGGAAAAGTTGGTCTGTCTTCACCAGAAAAGGTTTTCTCAAAATCGTTATCATCTTCAATACTCTCGGTATAAGTGCTAAGGTCGTACAGCGGCTCCCATACTTTTTTATAGCTCTCTGCAGCGTTGGATGCATTGAAACGTTCTACCCATTTTGGCAATTTATCCATATAATAGGTACTGGTAATCCAGTGCCCTTCATCTTCACCCTGAAACCAATAAGCACCATCGGCAGCATGGCCCGCAGGAAGAATAGACCCTCTATCTTTTAGGGAAATCCCAATTACTTTTCCTTTGGAAGCTGTCGCCAATTTTAATTGATCTGTCATGGTACTGGCAAGCATTCTTCGTGGCGACATTTTACCGGCATCTGTTTTGGTGCCCAAACATGCTACAGTGGCATCCTCGGTGCAATAAACCGACCTATCCTCTACCTTATCGTACCAATCGTTACTTATAATCCCGTGGGTTTTGGGTGTCGTTCCAGTATACACAGACGCATGTCCCGCTGCCGTTTTAGTGGGGATATAGTTAAAATGATTGTTTTTACAATTATAACCTTCATTAATCATTCTCTTAAATCCGTCTTCCCCGTATTTATCCCAAAATCGCACTAAATAATCGTACCTCATTTGGTCTACAACAATTCCTACTACCAATTTGGGTTTTGTAAACGGCTCTTTTTTTACTTTTTGCTGTGCCTGTAGCGTTACCCATCCGAAGAAAAGCACGCCAACCAGAAAAACATTTTTCATTCTTTGTACTGTTTTCAACAAAATTAAGGTTTATAACTTTTTGGAAGTTTAAATATTGGTTAAAAGAGAAGTAATTTTATTTTTTTACTTTAGCTGATCTATTTTGAACGCATGACATACTTAGAAAATATTGGGAGATACTTTATAATGCTAAAAGAAGTTTTTAGCAGGCCAACCAAATGGAGTATGCTTAAAAAACTTATTTTTAAGGAGATAGACGATCTTATTTATGGTTCTTTGGGAATCATTATTTTTATATCCTTTTTTATAGGTGGGGTGGTTGCCATACAAACCGCCTTGAATATCGACAATCCTTTAATTCCAAAATACTTGGTTGGTTTTACCACACGGCAATCTGTTATTTTAGAATTTGCCCCCACGTTCACCTCCATAATAATGGCGGGAAAAGTTGGTTCTTATATTACTTCAAGTATTGGCACCATGAGGGTTACAGAACAAATAGATGCTTTGGAGGTTATGGGTGTAAACTCTCTTAACTACTTAGTTTTTCCAAAAATAATCGCTCTTCTTTTATATCCGTTTGTTATTGCCATCGCCATGTACATGGGTATTTTAGGAGGATGGTCGGCTGTGGTTTTAGGTGGGTACAGCACCAGTGCAGAATTTATTAAAGGACTTCAAATAGATTTCGATACGTTTCATGTTGTTTATGCCTTTACTAAGGCATTGGTCTTTGCTTTTATATTGGCTACCATTCCTTCTTTCTACGGATTTTATATGAAAGGGGGAGCACTTGAAGTTGGGAAGGCGAGTACATCGTCTTTCGTGTGGACGAGTGTGGCTATTATTATAGCCAACTATTTACTAACTCAAATGCTATTAGGGTAATGATAAAGGTTGAAAACATACATAAATCTTTTGGTGGGGTTGAAATATTAAAAGGGATTTCTACCAATTTTGAAAAAGGTAAAACCAATTTGATTATTGGGCAGAGTGGATCGGGAAAAACAGTGTTTTTAAAGTGCCTGCTAGGGCTACACCGCCCAGAAGAAGGACAAATTATCTACAACGACAAGAGATACTCCGACCTTGACGAAGACCAAAGAACGGACCTGCGACAAGAAATGGGGATGGTTTTTCAAGGAAGCGCCCTGTTCGATTCTATGACCGTTCAAGAAAATGTGCTGTTCCCACTCCGAATGTTTTCCAAATTCCCTAAAAATGAAATGGGAGATCGTGTGGACGAAGTTTTAAAAAGGGTAAACCTTGTAGATGCCCACCACAAATTACCTTCAGAAATCTCTGGAGGGATGCAAAAAAGGGTAGCCATTGCCAGGGCCATTGTAAACCGACCCAAATACTTGTTCTGTGATGAACCAAACTCTGGACTCGACCCTAAGACGGCCATTATTATAGACCAACTTATACAGGAAATCACCAAAGAATTTGACATCACTACGGTAATTAACACCCATGATATGAATTCTGTGATGGAAATAGGTGAAAAAATTGTGTTCCTAAAAGATGGCTTAAAGGAATGGGAAGGCACCAACAAACAAATATTCAAAACCGAAAACGAAGCCGTAACCAGTTTTGTGTATTCTTCTGACCTGTTTAAAAAAGTACGGGAAATTTATATTAAGGATGCTTAAAACAAAGCTCAAGCACGTTCACGTACAGTCTGCGGTTTTATTAAAATAAGGTAGTCGGTTTGCATGAAGGTAGAGGATCACACTACTTTTTCTTAGTACTCTGTACTTAATACTTTGTACTTTAAACTTTTTAGTTTCACCAAAAATCAATACAACAATTTCAACTCCTTTAAATCGAATTCCTTTAAAATCTCATCTTCCATTAAGATCTGCAAACACCCATTTTGGGCCACCCCTTTTATAAAACCCATTATAAGTTGGCCATTCTGCAATTTAAAAGTAGATGGTTTATCCCTGCGGAATAAATACTTCTCATATTTTTCCTTGATTTTAAAAAGCTCTCTTCCGGCAACCCAATCTTCGTATTTTTTTGTTTCTTCAATAATTTTTTGAAGCACTTCTTCTTTGTTATAATGAACGCCGGTAATTGATTTTAAGGAAGATGCATTGGTAACACCTTTGAAATCGGTTTGGTTTAAATTGAGCCCCACCCCGATAATGCACGCAGTCATTTCTCCATTCTGAATCACACTTTCAATTAAAATTCCGCATATTTTACTATTCACTGACAAAATGTCGTTAGGCCATTTAATTTTCAATTGTGGGATTGTGAAGTATTTCAAGGCATCGTAAATAGCTAAAGACACAGCCATACTCAAATAAAACTGCTCGCTTTTGTGCAAATATTTAATACGTTTAAACACGCTAAAAGTGAGGTTTTTCCCCGGCTCCGACACCCAAGTGGTTCCCATTTGCCCCCGGCCTTTATCTTGGCGCTCGGTCATCACCACAGTATAATCTTTTACTTCTTGGTGTTGTGCCAGTTGCCTTAAAAAAGAGTTTGTAGAATCGGTGGCATCAAGTTTGATTAAATTCATATAGAATTACTACATTAAATATGTAATGTTATGTTAATTTGAACCATTTTGAATAGTTAAAAAACTAAAAAAATAATAACTTTGTGAAAATAAAAATTTTTAATGGCAAAAACGAATAGTAGCGCAGATCAATTAATAACATTTATCTTAAAAGGGATTGAAGAGGTTAAGGGAAAAGATGTAAATATTTTAGACTTAAGAGATATTGAGAATACGGTTTGCGATTACTTCATAATCTGTAACGGTACTTCAAATACGCAGGTAAACGCCATCGTAAATTCCATTCAGAAAATAGTAAGCCGTGAGGCTAAAGACAAACCTTGGCATGTAGAAGGAACCGACAATGCCGAATGGGTACTTATGGACTACGTGAATGTGGTTGTGCATGTTTTTCAAAAACATGTACGCGAATATTACGATATTGAAGGATTATGGGGCGATGCAAAGGTAACCGCTATTTCTAATTAATAACTTGCAGTTTTCTCAAGATTTAGATTCAAGCAGTTGAAATAAATAATTAAACTTTTTCGATTCAAAAGTTTCGAAATATAATGCCTTTCACGGCGGAACAAGAACAAGAATTAATGGCAAAAGAAAATAACAATAATACAAGTCCTAAAAAACCAAAATTTAGCTCTTACTGGATATACGGTGCTATTTTGGTTATTATTATAGGTATGCAATTTTTTTCGGGAGGAAGTAGCTGGCAAACACCGCCAGATATTACACCTGCAAAACTTCAAGAGTTTTTAAAGGATGGTGATGTTAGTAAAATTCAGATTATTACCAACACGAGGCAAGCGAAAGTTTTTTTAACGAAAGAAGCGCAACAGAAAGACATCCATAAAAACGCGCTTAGCAAATCGCTAATACCATCTTCTACACAGGTACCCCAGTACCAATTAAAGTATGGGGACTTGCAGAACTTCGAAAACGATATTAACAATACCATTAGCGAAGACAATCTTGCGGCTTCCGTAGAATACGAGCAAGAGTCGAATCTTTTTGGGGAACTGTTGTTTTCCATTCTTCCTTTTGTAGTGATCATTGGTATTTGGATATTTTTAATGAGAAGAATGTCTGGCGGAGCTGCAGGAGGTGCTGGCGGACAGATTTTCAATATCGGAAAATCGAAAGCGCGCTTGTTTGACGAAAAAACCGATATGAAGGTAACCTTTAAAGATGTTGCTGGATTGGAAGGTGCTAAAGAAGAGGTTCAGGAAATTGTAGATTTTCTTAAAAACCCGGAAAAATATACTTCCTTGGGAGGTAAAATCCCTAAAGGAGCCTTATTAGTAGGGTCTCCAGGTACTGGTAAAACACTTTTGGCAAAAGCAGTTGCTGGAGAGGCAAAAGTCCCTTTCTTCTCTCTTTCGGGATCAGATTTTGTGGAAATGTTTGTAGGTGTTGGAGCTTCTAGGGTTCGAGATCTTTTTAAGCAAGCCAAGGATAAATCTCCCGCTATTATTTTTATCGATGAGATTGATGCCATTGGTAGAGCAAGAGGAAAAAATAATATTACTGGCAGTAACGACGAGCGTGAAAATACCTTAAACCAGTTGCTAACGGAAATGGACGGTTTTGGCACCAACACCAATGTTATAGTATTGGCAGCAACCAACCGTGCAGACATCCTGGATAAAGCATTAATGCGTGCGGGTCGTTTTGACAGACAGATTTATGTAGATTTACCAGATGTTAGGGAACGTAAAGAAATTTTTGAAGTACACTTACGCCCAATTAAAACCTCAGAAACCTTAGACCTTGAGTTTTTGGCAAAACAAACTCCTGGATTCTCTGGGGCAGATATTGCCAATGTTTGTAATGAAGCAGCTTTAATAGCAGCCAGAAATGGCAAAAAAGCTGTAGACAAACAATCGTTCTTGGATGCGGTAGATAGAATTGTGGGCGGATTGGAGAAAAAGAACAAGATTATTACTCCTAGCGAGAAAAAAACCATTGCTTACCACGAAGCTGGTCACGCTACAGTTAGCTGGATGCTCGAACACGCTGCTCCATTGGTTAAAGTTACCATAGTGCCAAGAGGACAAAGTTTAGGTGCTGCTTGGTATTTACCAGAAGAACGTTTAATTGTGCTTCCAGAACAAATGTCAGACGAAATGTGCGCGGCATTAGGAGGAAGAGCAGCAGAACAAGTTATGTTTGGCAGAATTTCCACTGGTGCTTTAAGTGATTTGGAGAAAGTAACAAAACAAGCCCGGGCCATGGTCACCATTTATGGTTTAAATGAAAAAATAGGTAACTTAACCTATTACGATTCCAGCGGTCAATCTGATTATAACTTCTCGAAACCTTATAGTGAAGAGACTGCGCAAACCATAGATAAGGAAATCTCTAAAATAATTGAGGAGCAATACCAACGTGCTATCAATTTATTGGAGAACAACAAAGACAAACTCACAGAACTTGCCGACCGCTTGCTGGAAAAAGAGGTTATCTTTAAAGACGATTTGGAACGAATTTTCGGGAAACGTCCTTTTGAAAAGGAAAAACCTGAAGCGGAAGAAAAAGTGGAAGAACAATAAATCATACAAACAGGGGGAGTTTATAAAATTTCCCCTTGTTTTCTACGTTATACTTAATAATTTCATATTTTTATATAGAGTAGACGAAAAAATACAATATAATTCCCCCTTAAAACAAGAATGAGCTTATTTAAAAAACTTTTCGGATCAAAACAAAAAAAAGAAGCATCTGCTACTGGCGCTGATCAAAGAGGAAAGTTTATGCCAGAAATTAAGCTTCCAACCGATGAAAAGTTTACCATTAATTTCAAAAAAAATGGCGGTAAATTTCTTTATTGCGATTCTCTAGCAGAAATTCACGATTGTTTTAAAAATATCCTTTCAGAGAATAATTGGTCCACCCAGCAAGTATGTTGTTTAGATCCTAAAGTAAATGAAATATTTAAGGACTCTAAATTTAAAAATACCAACAACTGCACCAATTCGACCATTTTACTTTCGCCTTGCGAAAATTTGGTAGCAGACAATGGTGCTATTCTTATATCTTCCAATCAAATTAAAGAGAGTAAGCTCAACGACTTACCCGATAATTTTATAATTTTCGCTACTACAAGTCAGCTTGTAGATACCATTGGAGAAGGTTTAAGAGGTATTAAGAATAAAAACAAGAATCAAATTCCCACAAACATTACTACCATAAAACACTTCAATATAAAAGAAGAAAATGATTTTCTTACTTACGGAAGTAGTTCAAAAAACTTATATTTGCTGCTTCTGGAAGACCTATAATTTTAGCGTTTTCTGGAAACTAATATAAATTAAAACCTAACTGTGTGAAAGAACTTCTAAAACGTGCCTTAACTGGTATAATCTATGTTTTTTTACTTTTGGCCGCAGTATTTTTAAGTCACGATGCTTTTGACTTTCTCTTCTTAATCTTCGGTATTATTTGTATTTACGAGTTTAAAAAGATAATTCGATTAAGTGGGTTTTATATTTTCGTGGCGTTTCTGTTGGTTTGGTGGCTTTTTATATACCTCCTTGGGGAATTGGAGCAACAACCCATACTCCGCAACATCCTTTTAATTGTTTGCATTACGGTTAATTTAATCTTGGCAAGACAGCTCTTTTGGAAAAAGAGGATTATCTATTCCAACGCACAAAAATTTATACTCACCCTTTCATATATTGGCGGAGGCTGTATTTTCCTTACCATGATCCCTTATAAAGAACCCGACGATTTTGCAGAATCTTTAATTATCGGTATTTTTATATTGATATGGGTAAACGATTCTTTTGCCTATTTAGTGGGGAGAACTTTTGGTAAAAACAAGCTTTTCCCAAGTGTATCCCCTAAAAAAACTGTAGAAGGCTTTTTAGGAGGTTTGGTATTTGCTTTAATCGCATCTTATATTTTATATTTATACTCGGGAGAGCTCAACTTGATACAATGGACAATTTTAACTATTGTAGTAGTTATTACAGGTTCTGTAGGGGATTTGGTAGAGTCTAAATTTAAACGATTGGCAGGCGTAAAAGACAGTGGTGCTATTTTACCCGGCCATGGAGGAATGCTAGATCGACTCGATAGCCTTATCTTTGCTGCACCTTTTGCATACTTAACACTTCAAATTTTTCATTATGTTCCATAGAGAAGGTTATAAAATTATAGCTATCGCCTTTATTTTCGCTGCGATTGGAATTATCTTAGCACATTTTTACATCGATGTCAATTGGCTAAAATTAACTGTACAGATAGCCTTTTTGGCTGTTCTTGTATTAATACTTCAATTCTTTAGGAATCCGAAACGGGTTACCAATGTTACCGATGAAAATATTATTGCTCCGGTAGATGGAAAGGTTGTGGTGATTGAAGAAGTTTTTGAAAAAGAATATTTTAAAGATAAGCGCCTTCAAGTGTCTATTTTCATGTCCCCTGTAAACGTTCATGTTACGAGATATGCCCTTAGCGGAATTGTAAAATACAGCAAATACCATCCTGGCAAATTTTTAGTGGCATGGCACCCGAAATCTTCAGAAGAAAATGAACGAACCACTGTGGTTATCGAAAACCCAGTTTATGGAGAAGTGTTATATAGACAGATTGCCGGAGCTATGGCAAAGCGTATTGTTAATTATGCAGTAGAAGGCGAAGAGGTAGTACAAGGTGCCGATGGCGGATTTATAAAATTTGGATCTCGGGTAGACCTGTTTCTCCCCCTCGGAAGCGACATCAAAGTGGCACTTCATCAAAAAGTAAAAGGAGGTATCGACATTATAGCGTCTTAGAAATGACCGAAGAAGAATTACATAAAGAATTTGAAGCAGCCGTGGAACGCGTAAACAGTTATGAAAACGCGTTTCCAGCAGATTTTCTTTTGCGTCTCTATGCCTACTATAAAAAAGCGACTCAAAACAGTGAACCACCCAGCTCTCGACGCTCCATTATAAATGCATTTAAAGCAAACGCCTTATTCCAAGCAAGAGGCCTTAGTGAAAATGAAGCCAAAGAGCACTACGTAGCCTTGGTAAAAGAGTACTTTAAATCTTAAGCACTACCCTATTTCCCTTATAATTTCAATGAATAGAATCTCATTTCATTTGCATGTTTAAAATAATATTTAGATATTTATCTAAATATTTAAATAATGAACGCGATTTTTAAGGCTTTAAATGACAAAACCCGTAGGGAAATTCTAAATCTTTTAAAGCAAAAAGATATGAGCGCGGGCGATATCGCCGAAAAATTTAATATTTCCAAACCGAGCATCTCCCATCATTTAGAGCTTTTAAAGAGGGCCGACCTTGTATACGCTAAAAAAGAAGGGCAGTTTATTATTTATTCCATCAACACTACCATTTTAGATGATCTACTAAATTGGATACTAACCTTAAAAAACCAAGAAAATGAAAACTAAAAAATTACCTGAGTGGCTATATGCACTTATAATTCTAATACCCTTTGTTTATCTAGCCGTTATCTGGCAAAATCTTCCTGCCGAAGTACCCTTACACTTTAACTATGAAGGGGAAGTGGACAGGTACGGGGATAAAATGCAAGTCTTACTAATACCAATCCTGTTGCCCCTATTAACATACTTGATCCTATGGGCTATTCCTAAAATAGATCCCAAAAAGCGTATTAAGGAAATGGGCAATAAATACGACAGTTTAAAATTCTTCTTAGTAATTTCTATGTCCGCACTGGCATGTTACATCATCTTTGCGATAGAAAAGGGATCGTTAAACACAAATGGACTTTATATCGTTATCGGGGTCTTGGTTGCCGGACTTGGTAATTATATGCAAACCATAAAACCTAATTATTTTATTGGCGTTCGTACACCTTGGACTTTGGAGAACGATATCATTTGGAAAAAAACACACCTATTAACAGGCAGGCTTTGGATTATTGGCGGCATACTCATTATTGCCATTAGCTTCCTATATAGCAATATATTCTCAAGAAGCGCGTTTATCGTTTTGATACTAACCATATCGTTCGTCCCTATTTTATATTCCTATTTACTTTATAGAAAGACTTAGGCATTCTTTAGATGGAGTTCCACGAAGTGTTTTATAAATTCTTATTTACATATTCTCAAAATAAAAAAACTAAATACCATTGTCAGCTTAAAAAACACAATAAATTGGCCTGAAGAAAATACTAAAAATACATCTAGCTTCTAGCTTAAACTTATTTCAAGCTAGCCAAACTCTCTTTCAAAGTTTCTATTTTAGAAAGTGCATCGGCTTCCTTTTGCTTTTCTATGGCCACTACTTTTTCTGGAGCTCCTGCTACAAATCGTTCGTTGGAAAGTTTTTTCTGAACAGATTTTAAAAATCCTTCAGTGTATTTTAACTCGTCCTCTATTTTTTTAATTTCCTCTTCCACATCGATGGCACCGCTTACCGGAATAAAGTATTCATTGGATTTTACGCGGAATGACAAAGCACCATCCACTTTTTCATCTACATAAGAAAGCACGTCGATATTACCCAACTTTTTTATAATACTATCAAAAGATTCAGAAACCTTATCGTTGTTTATAACAGATAGAGAAATTTCATTTTTAAAGGGTATATTTTTTTCTTTACGGATGGTTCTTATTCCTGAAATTACTTCCGAGGCAAACTCAAATTCAGAAATTATTTTATCATCGGTTTCGGAAACTTTGGGCCACTTGGCAACAATTAATGCCTCCTCTGGAGTTCTTTCTGACATTAACTGCCAAATTTCCTCTGTTAAAAACGGCATAAAAGGGTGAAGAAGTTTTAAATTCTCCTCAAACAAACCGATAATTTCTTGGTATGTTTTTGCATCTATTGGTTGTTGGTAGGCAGGTTTTACCATTTCCAATAACCACGAACAAAAATCGTCCCACACCAATTTATAGGTAGCCATTAAAGCATCTGAAATTCTATATTTCGAAAATTGATCTTCGATATTGGCCAGCGTTTGCTGAAATTTATTTTTATACCAAGCAATAGCCGTACTTGCATATGCTGGTTGGTCGATCTCTGCCACTTCCCATCCTTTTACTAAACGGAAAGCGTTCCAAATTTTGTTGGCGAAGTTTTTTCCTTGCTGACACAAAGCCTCATCGAACAGTAAATCGTTCCCAGCGGCAGAACTCAACAGCAACCCTACCCGAACACCATCGGCACCAAATTCTTCAATCAATTTTAAAGCATCTGGAGAATTCCCTAGGGATTTAGACATTTTACGCCTTTGCTTATCCCTTACCAGCCCGGTGAGATATACATTGGTAAATGGCTTTTCATCCCGGAATTCATATCCAGCAAAAATCATCCTCGCTACCCAGAAAAATAGAATGTCTGGCCCTGTAACCAAATCGTTGGTGGGGTAGTAATATTCTATTTCTTTATTTTCTGGTTCGTTAATACCATTAAAAACACTTATTGGCCACAACCATGAAGAAAACCATGTATCTAGGGAATCTTCATCTTGCTTAAGTTCGGTAAGAGTTAAGTTGTTGTTACCCGATTTTGCTTTTGCCTTTTCCAGAGCCTCTTCCAAAGTGGGCGCCACCACAAAATCATTCTCCCCATCCCCATAATAAAAGGCAGGAATTTGGTGTCCCCACCAAAGTTGACGGGAGATATTCCAATCGCGAATATTCTCCAACCAATGACGGTATGTATTTTCAAACTTAGAAGGAAATAACTTGATCTCTTTATCTTTCAGCACTGCATCCAGTGCTGGTTTCACCATGTCTTCCATTTTAAGGAACCACTGATCGGAAAGGCGGGGTTCGATAACTGCTTTTGTACGCTCGGAAGTACCTACCTTATTTATATGATTTTCAGTTTTAACCAAAAATCCTTTTTCTTTTAATTCTTTTGTAATTTCCTTTCTTACCACAAAACGATCCATCCCTTGATAATGCAAGCCATTGCTATTTAAGGTAGCGTCGTCATTAAAAATATCGATTACTTCAAGATTGTGTTTATCCCCTAAATTTTTATCGTTCTCATCGTGTGCTGGGGTTACTTTTAAGCAACCGGTTCCAAATTCCAAATCCACATATTCATCTTCGATAATTGGGATCACTCGATTTGCCAAAGGAACAATGGCTTTTTTACCTTTAAGGTGTTGATAACGCTCATCATTTGGATTGATACAAATAGCGGTATCCCCCAAAATAGTTTCTGGGCGCGTGGTGGCAATGGTAATGGCCTCCCCAGATCCCTCCGAAGGAATAGAGCCGTCTTCATTGGCAATTAAATAGGTTATGTAGTAAAGCTGTCCTTGGCGTTCTTCATAAATAACTTCTTCATCAGACAAGGTGGTTTTTGCCTCTGGATCCCAATTAACCATGCGATATCCACGATAAATAAGTCCCTTTTCATATAAGTCCACAAAAACCTTTATTACCGATGTTGACATGTCGTCATCCATCGTGAATTTTGTACGTTTCCAATCGCAAGAACATCCTAACTTTTTAAGCTGATCTAAAATAACACCTCCGTATTCGTGCGTCCATTCCCAGGCATGTTCTAAAAATTCTTCCCGACTAAGGTCTGATTTGTTTATGCCCTGTGCTTTCAATTTGGCCACTACTTTTGCTTCCGTAGCTATGGAAGCGTGGTCTGTACCAGGCACCCAGCAAGCGTTAAGGCCTTTTAAACGTGCTTTTCTTATAAGAACGTCTTGAATGGTGTTGTTTAACATATGCCCCATATGCAATACTCCTGTAACGTTTGGCGGCGGAATGACAATAGTGTATGACTCTCTTTCGTCTGGCTCTGAATGAAAATATTCATGCTTTGTCCAGTACTCATACCACTTTCCTTCAACCGATTTTGCGTCGTACTTAGATGGAATATTCATATTTTGGAACACTTTTTGGATTAAGACTGCAAAAGTAGCTATATCCGAAGGATTATAAAAGAACTCATTTAAGCTTTTTTGAAGGGTAATTTGATAATATAGTCTTCCGTGAAAGTTCCCGACGCTAAAGGTCGCGATTAGTTCAATCAGCACATTCCAATACGCCTGCGGCTTTTGGAATGTGGATTCGACACAAATCAAAAAAAATAATAGATCCCGACGCTGAAGGTCGGGATTAGTTCAATCAGCACATTCCAATAGACCTGCGGCTTTTGGAATGTGGATTCGACACAAATCAAAAAAAATAATAGATCCCGACGCTGAAGGTCGGGATTAGTTCAATCAGCACATTCCAATAGACCTGCGGCTTTTGGAATGTGGATTTCACTAATAAATTTTGCTGGTTGGTTAAAAGTAATTAAATTTGATATTCACTTAAATCTATAAAACGATGAAAAAATTACTAATGCTTTTATTTGTTGGGGTTATTGGCTTTGCAGCTACCGCCCAAGACAAAACTGCAAAAATAGAATTTAAAGAAGACGTAATTGACTACGGTGAGATTGCTAAAGGTAGTGATGGTGTGCGTGTATTTGAGTTTACAAATACCGGTGAAGTTCCTTTGGTTATTTCCAATGTACGGTCAAGTTGCGGGTGTACGATCCCTAAAAAACCGGAAGATCCCATTGCCCCTGGAAAAACTGGTGTTATTGAGGTTAAGTACGATACAAATCGAGTAGGACCTATTAGAAAAACCATTACGGTACAATCTAATGCAGACACACCTACTGTTGCTATTAAAATTAAAGGAACAGTGCTTGGTGATAGCGCTGGAAAATAAAAGTTACTTGTCGCCCTGCGCTTATTGAAGCATAATTTTACAACTCGTAAATTTCAATAAGCTCAGGGTGACATTTATTTACCATGCTTTTTCTATTTTCTAAAGCATTTTTTGAAGTTCAAAGGCAAATTTAAGCTCAGAACCTTGCCGATCTATAATAAGCCGAACGGTTTTTCCTTCCTTTTCATTTATCATTTCGCTTACCTCTTGAAGTGTATTGTTATGAATACTTCGATTGTTGACCTGTAAAATTACATCCCCCGGTCGCAACCCTACTTCGGAAGCAGGACTCCCCTCTCTTACTTGTGCAATCTCCAAAGCGGGATGTAACTCAAAATTAAACTGCTTTTCCAGGTATACTTTTATACCATCGTTACCCGTATCCCTTTTTGCTAATCCATTGTAGTCACCAATCAATGCCTTTACCATTCTCAGTCCGTTATGCTGCAGCTCAATACCGCTCATATTATACTTAAAAGGGTCTCTAAAATTTTTATTTTTCTTGAAGGTTATTTTCTCGTTGTGATAGTCGATAACCAAATCGAATCTCCTCAAAATTTCAGATCCCAAAGAACCGTTTCTATCCCTTAATTGATTGATATATTGCAGAGCCTCCTCATCTGGATAAGCCACTTTGGCTTCTGGTAGCTCAAACCCTGCAAGGGAAAAACGTTGTACACGAGCTCTCTTCCCATGTATTTGACCACTGAGTCCGAACCCCAAAAAATCATCAAAAAACTTTATAGGGCCGGTAATTTCATGTTCATTATTTTCAAAAAGCCACAAAGCATCACAACTACCGCTATCTAAAAGCAATTTCACTTCTATTTCTTCCATGGCCGTATATTGCTTTATATTGGCATGCACATAGGCTTTGCTACCTTCAACCGTAAGTGGTAAGGTTTCACACTTTCTGCATTTACTGTAATCGTATTGATTAGGATCGTATAACTTTAGTTTTTCAGCATTGTAATCAATTTCCACTATAAAATCCTTCAATAGATCATAACCAATAATACCATGCACCTTATAGCCAATTCGAGGAGAGAAATTTATAGCGCTTTCCGTTATGAGATAGAAGTCTTGATTGTAGTTGAAAATTTGCCCCAGCTCAAAAATATTACCTTCGGAATGTATGGCTTTGATGGGGTCTCCATTGCCCAGCCCACGAATGTAAATTTCCTTTGTATTATTAATTTGAATGGAATCGCTTTCGGTTATATTGAAGAGAATTGGTTTGTTAACCCCTGTATCCAGAATGAATGACAATTCCACACCATTTACTTGAATTGGCAGGACAATGAGATTGTTAACAAAATCGAACTTAATTTTTTCAAATTTATCGTTATCCCTAATACTAAAACCTCCCTGTCCATAGGTCAAAAAGCAAACGGCAATAATTAAAAAACCGGTGATATGTTTTCTAAAATTAGCCATAATCCAGCGTTCTAAGTAGCCCGAACCTCTTAAAGTTACTAAAAATTAATGATATCGAGCTAATTTTTAACATTCGATATAGGCAAGAACAAGCTGAGATTTATAACGGATTATAAAATATATTTCGCAAATTTGCACGATATAAAATTTGAGATATGCCGACAATTTCCGAGAAAGGTTTAAAAATGCCACAATCGCCTATACGTAAATTAGTTCCCTACGCAGAAGATGCAAAAAAAAGAGGGATCAATGTATTCCATTTAAACATTGGGCAACCCGATATTAAAACTCCAAAAGTTGCTTTGGATGCTGTAAAAAACAACACCCTTGAAACGTTGGAATACAGCAGAAGTGAAGGTTCTGAAGAATACAGAACAAAACTTGCAGCTTACTATGGTAAAAGAGATATCGATGTGAACCCAAAGGAAATAATTATTACCACCGGCGGATCGGAAGCACTCATGTTTACCATGGGATCTATAATGGATACCGATGACGAAATTATTATTCCAGAACCGTTTTATGCCAATTATAATGGTTTTGCAACTGCCTCTGGAGTTAAAGTTGTGCCAGTTGTTTCTAAAATAGACAACAATTTTGCCCTTCCTCCTATCGAAGATTTTGAGACGCTTATTACCCCTAAAACAAAAGCTATCTTAATTTGTAATCCTGGAAATCCTACCGGATACCTATATTCTAAAGAAGAAATCAAGAAATTAGCGAAGATTGTAAAAAAACATAATCTTTTTCTAATTGCAGATGAAGTATACCGTGAGTTTGCTTATGATGGTGCCGAGCACTATTCCATCCTTCAAGAGGAAGGCCTCGAAGAAAATGCCATCGTGGTAGATTCTGTTTCTAAAAGGTACAGCATGTGCGGGGCTCGTATTGGTTGTATGATTTCTAAAAACAAAGAAGTAATAAATACTGCTTTAAAATTTGCCCAAGCAAGACTCTCTCCTCCAGCATTTGCACTTATTGCTAGTGAAGCGGCCCTAGATACTCCACAGAGTTATTTCGATGAAGTTATCGAAGAATATGTAGAGCGAAGAGATCTTTTAATTACTGAATTAAATAAAATAGAAGGCGTAACCGTAGCCAAGCCACAAGGAGCCTTTTATTGCATCGCCAAATTGCCTGTTGAAAACACAGATGATTTTGCGCAATGGCTTTTGGAAAGTTTCGATGTGGATGGAGAAACTGTAATGGTAGCGCCAGCAGCCGGGTTTTACTCTACGCCAGGAATTGGCTACGACCAAGTGAGGATCGCCTATGTATTGAAAAAAGAAAACTTAGTGAAAGCGGTGCACATCCTTAAAGAAGCTTTAAAACAATATAATGCTTAAAACCAGTGCCATTCAACACCATATTTCTTTAAAACCTTACAACACTTTTGGGATTGATGTTAAGGCAAAAAATTTTATTGCTGTTTCCTCGGTAGAAGAACTTAAAAATGTATTGCAATTAAAGGAATATAAAGAGAAGTTTATACTAGGAGGAGGCAGCAATATGTTGCTTACAAAAGATGTTGAAGGCCTTGTAATACACATTGATTTTAAAGGAAAGGAAATCCTTAAAAAGGAAAATGGCCAGGCCCTTGTAAAAGTACAAGCGGGGGAAAATTGGCATGAAACTGTACTTTGGACCTTGGAACAGGATTTGGGCGGACTCGAAAATCTTTCCCTCATTCCTGGCAATGTAGGTACCGCTCCCATTCAAAATATTGGCGCTTATGGCGTGGAGCTAAAAGATGTTTTTTTTAGTTGTGAAGCTTTAAACGTTGAAACGTTAAAGATGGTTACCTTCAGTAACGAAGAATGCAATTTTGGTTACCGCGATTCTTATTTTAAAAGAAACAAAGGCTGTTATATTATTACGGCTGTTACCTTTAAATTAAGCACCAAAAACCATATTACAAATACGTCTTATGGAGCCATTGAGGCGGAACTTCAGAAGAAAAACATTAAAAACGCCACTATTAAAGAGGTTTCCAATGCAGTAATTAACATACGGCAAAGCAAACTCCCAGACCCAAAAAAACTTGGCAATAGTGGAAGCTTTTTTAAAAATCCTGTAATAAGCATTCAAGACTTTCAACCACTTAAAACACAATATCCAGAAATTCCACACTACCCAGTTTCTGAGGCAGAAGTTAAAATACCTGCAGGTTGGCTAATAGAACAATGCGGATTTAAAGGGAAACGATTTGGAGATGCCGGTGTACATAAAAACCAAGCACTAGTCTTGGTTAATTATGGAAATGCCAGTGGCGAGGAAGTGTGGAATTTAGCCTTAAAAATTCAGCAGGCCGTAAATAAGAAATTCCATATTCGAATAGAACCCGAGGTAAATATTTACTAACAATGCCATAAAAGTATACGCTCGTGTACTTTTTATCGTTTTAATTAATAAATTTGACCCCTGTCCGAAATCGGCAAAACTTACATGGCACCATCCACACATATGTTATTATTCTAAGTTTGTATGAGTCAACTTCTAGAAAAAAATATTATTTCATTACTGGAGAAGAAAGATGAGAAAGGCATGTCTCTTCTTTACGATTACTATGGGGATACCTTGTTTGGTGTGGCTTTAAAAATAACCAAGGACGAAGATCTGGCCAAAGATGTGCTACAAATTAGCCTGATGAAAATCTGGAAAAAAATTGACACTTACGACGCCAAAAAATCTAAACTTTTCACTTGGATGTTTCGAATTACGCGCAACACCGCCATCGATAAAATAAGAAGTGCTAATTTAAAGAGCGATCAGGAAATCCAAATCGAAGTTTCAGACGTATATAATTTAGGAGTTGAGAGTGTTAACCCAGAGCACCTTGATATTAGAAAGCATTTAAATTCGCTTGATGAAAAATATCAAATCGTTATGGAAGCCTTATTCTTCGAAGGCATGACCCAACAAGAGGCCAGTGAAGCGTTAGACATCCCTTTAGGCACTATCAAATCCCGATTAAAAATTGGACTCAGAGAACTAAGACGTATTTACGATCCTGCTACATTGTCAATTTTGTTTTATTTGATAATCCAGTAAAAGTCATGAAAAAAGAAGTTGAAATATTTTTAGAAAGCGACTTGTTAGAACGCTATTTGATTGGCGAAACAAGTTACGATGAAGAAATTCGTACTGAGCATTTTTTGGACACTTATCCAGAAGTGCAAACCGCATATGCTACACTACAGGATAATTTAGAATTGTACGCCAAAGCGCATGCCAAAAAAGCTCCTGTAGAACTTAAAGAGCTCGTTTTAGAGGCTATTTCCAAAGAAGATGCACCTATGGAAAGCACCAAAAAAACAATCCCGTGGTATTTTGTAGCTGCCTGCGTTACTACATTGTTATTTGGAGCTACTACGGTTACTCTATGGAAGCAAAACAAATTGCTTTCCAATGAAAAAAATACCGTTGCTAGCCAAATAGAAAATTTAAAAAAAGATATTCTTACCACTAATTCTAAGTTGGAGAACATTAAAAGTAAATATGCAGTGCTAAACGATCCTGAGACACAAAAATATGTGATCAACGGAAACGAACGTGCCAAAAACTTACGCTCTGTAGCCTACATCAATCCGAAGGAAAGGATGACAGCCATAAACATAGTTTCCATGCCAGATCTTCCTGAAGATAAAGAGTTTAAAATGTGGGCAGAAGTAAATGGTGAAATGGTAAGTTTGGGAGTTCTTGAAAAAGCAGACAGAAAATTAATGTCGTTACCCTTTCAAGATAATGCCTCCAAATATAAAATTACCATCGAATCTAAGGGCAATAGCGATTTTGCTTCCATCGATAGCGAAGTGGCCAATATCAATTTATTAAAAGATAGTATAAGTGTGAAGTAAAAAACTACTTAAACCTAGATATTTAAAACCTCGCACACCATGTTCGAGGTTTTTTTGTTTCAGGTCATTCCATTCTAAAGCATAACAATTTTTAAACCGTAAAACATAACATTCATCGATTAAATTGTAAAACTCTCTTAAATAAATGTAAAACTATTTACATTTAATAGTAATACTATTATATTTGCACGAATTAGAGCATTCGCTATGGATCAACTATTGCAAAACCTTAAGATTAAGGGGAATGAAAAGACGTTTTTAAAAGATCCTGAATCTACCGATTTAGGAAGACGCATCATAGAACACAGTATTCAGCTAATTAATGAAATAGGCTTTGAAAGTTTTACCTTTAAAAAGCTGGCGCTTCAAATAAACTCCACCGAAAGTTCTGTATATCGGTATTTCGAAAACAAACATAAGCTTTTGCTATACCTAAGCTCTTGGTATTGGTCTTGGTTGGAGTATCAATTGGTATTTGCCACTTACAGCCTTCAGGACCCAGAAGAAAGGCTCAATAAAGCCATAGAGATTGTTACCAGAACTACTGAAGAAGATTCTACCTATTCTCATATAAATGAAGTAGTTTTAAATAAAATTGTAATCAACGAGTTTTCAAAATCTTTCCTTACAAAAGAAGTGGATTTCGAAAATAAGGAAGGCTATTTTCAAATTTACAAACGTTTGGTTAATAGGATAGAAAAAATGGTGACCGAAGTAAACAACGATTATAAATTTTCCAAAAGCTTGGCGAGCACGATTCTAGAATCGGCGCTCCACCAGCACTTTTTAAGGGAGCATTTCCCAACTATTACCGCCTGCGACAAACCAGAAACCACAACTTTGTTCTTAACAGAATTGGTTGAAAAAGCCCTCAAAAACTAATATTTATGAAAGACATGATCCTCACCCCTTGGAAAAGATTGTTATCGTTACTGGACTTAGAAAGAAGAGATGTACGCCAAGTAGTATATTACGCTATTTTTGCAGGTTTGGTCTCTTTAACACTTCCCTTAGGAATACAGGCTATTATAAACCTTATTCAAGGTGCTCAAGTATCTACCTCTTGGATAATTTTGGTAATCTTGGTAACTCTTGGTGTAGGTTTTCAAGGATTGCTTCAATACATGCAGATACGAATTCTGGAAAACATACAGCAAAAAATATTCATGCGTTCTTCCTTTGAATTTATTTATAGAATGCCAAAGATTAAAATTGAAGAATTAAAAAATTATTATCCCCCGGAACTGGCAAACCGCTTTTTCGACACCATCACAGTTCAGAAAAACGTTGCAAAAATTTTATTGGATTTTCCAGCAGCCTCACTTCAAATACTTTTTGGCCTCATACTCCTATCCTTCTACCACCCATTTTTTATTATCTACGGAATTTTATTGATTGTAATTCTATACGTGGTTTTTAGAATTACTTTTTCTGAAGGCCTAAAAACAAGTTTGGAAGAATCCAATGCAAAATACAAAGTAGCCCATTGGATACAGGAGGTTGCCCGATCCTTAATAAGTTTTAAACTATCGGGAAAAACCACCATGGCTATGAAGAAAAACGACGTGCTCACTGCTACATACCTAAACCATCGGGAGGGGCATTTTAAAATTTTAAAGCTTCAATTCATACAAATGATTGGTTTTAAGGTTCTGGTTACCGCAGGATTGCTGGTTATTGGAGGCTTATTGGTACTTAACCAACAAATGAATATCGGTCAATTTGTAGCTGCGGAAATCATCATATTATTGGTTATTAACTCTGTTGAAAAAGTAATTTATGGGTTAGAAGGGTTCTACGATATTCTAACCTCTTTGGAAAAAATCGGACAAGTGGTGGATAAGGAATTGGAAACCCAGGAAGGGATCGATCCATTCCACGAATTACACGATTTAACTATGGATCTCGAAGGTGTTTCCTATAAAACGCCCGACGGCTTTAAGATCCTTAAAAATGTAAACCTATTTTTAAAATCTAAAGACCGTATTTATTTATCTGGAAAATCTGGTTCAGGAAAAACAACCTTATTAAAAATAATTTCTGGAATCCTCACTCCTACCGGCGGCTCTATGTATGTAAATGATATTTCCATGAAAGGAGTGCTCCCCAATAAATACCGTGCACATGTAGGGCAAGTGCTTCCTGAACAAACTCCATTTGAAGCCACCATACAAGAAAATATTACGTTTGGAAATCCAGAAATATCACATCAAGAACTTCAAGATTTACTTAGAAACCTGGGATTATTGGAGTTTGTAAAAAAACAGTCCAAAGGGGTAAATACCATCATTAACCCAGAAGGGCAAAAGATCCCTCAAACTATTGCCAAAAGAATTTTAATCGCAAGAGCTGTCATTCACAATCCCAAACTTTTAATCCTAAAAGATGTTTTTGAGAATTTTGAATCCAATGAAGTGGAGAAGCTAATGAAATTTTTAACACATCCCGATCGCCCTTGGGCACTTATAATTTCTAGCCATAGTGAATCGTGGAAGAAATATTGCACCAAGGAAATTTCACTTGTTAATGGAGAATCGATTACTAAAAGCCTTTAATTATGCTAAATATATCACACAATCAACTTAATAAAAAGGTGACTCTCGACGATTATAAGGCTTATAGAATGGCCGTGCACACCCGGGACTATAAGTATTTTAACAGGTTTTTGGGCGGTTTTGCAATTCTAGGTGTCATAATTTTATTTTTACCGTGGACGCAAACAGTATCTGGATCTGGATTTGTAACAACACGTACCCCAGAGCAACGCCCACAGACCATTCAGTCCCCTATTCCCGGACGAATCGAAAAATGGTATGTTACAGAAGGGGATTATGTAGAAAAAGGAGATACCATTTTACATATTTCAGAAATAAAAAATGAATATCAAGATCCAAGGTTGCTGGAAAGAACCCTTCAACAAAAAGACGCGAAAAGCAACGCCGTTGAGTCTTATAAAAATAAGGTGAAAGCTTTGGAGCAACAGATTTCTGCTTTAAAACAGGAGCGGGGTTTAAAATTGGAGCAAGCAAAAAACAAACTGCAACAGGCCAAATTAAAAGCGAAAAGCGATAGTATAGACCTAATTGCAGTCAACACAAACACAGAGATTGCTGAAAGACAGTTTGAGCGGGCACAAACACTTTTTGAAGAAGGCCTAAAGTCGAAAACAGATGTAGAAGAAAAGAAGCTGAAACTGCAAGAAATGCAAGCCAAAAGAATCTCTCAAGAAAATAAGCTTTTAACCAGCCAAAATGAAATAATTAATGCGCAAATAGAGCTTAACAGCATCAACGCTGGGTATGCAGAAAAAATTTCGAAGGTAGAAAGTGATCAGTTTACTACTACTTCTCAGCAGTACGATACCGAGGCACAGGTTTCTAAACTGGAAAGCCAAAGTAGCAATTATGAACTCCGAAATGCCATGTATTACATCACAGCGCCGCAAAGTGGCTATATAAGCAAAGCTATAATAAGCGGTATTGGGGAAACTTTTAAAGAAGGTGAAAGACTCGTGGGGATTATGCCTTCCAATTACGATTTGGCGGTAGAAACATTTATATCGCCCATCGATTTACCTCTTATGCACTTGGGAGAAGAAGTAAGGATTCAGTTCGACGGTTGGCCAGCCATTGTTTTTAGCGGATGGCCAAACCAATCTTTCGGAACTTATGGAGGTAAGATTATAGCCATTGAACGTTTTATTAGTCCGAATGGTAAATATAGAATTTTAATTTCCCCGGATAAGAACGATCACGATTGGCCAGAAAACATACGGGTAGGATCTGGAGCCCGAACGCTGGCACTTCTAAACGACGTTCCTATTTGGTATGAGCTTTGGAGACACCTCAACGGTTTCCCTCCGCAGTATTACATTCCTACGACAGAAAATTCTAAAAAGTAGATTTTAATATGAAAGCAATTTTTTTGAAATACTTTTTGGTTATTCTTTTCTTACCCCTAGCCATCCAAAACAGCTATTCTCAAACTGAAGATAGCAATATCCTAACGTATGAAGAGTTTATGGGGTATTTAAAACTTTACCATCCGCTTATCAAACAAGCGAATTTAAAGTTGAGTACTGGAGAAGCGAACCTTTTGCGATCCCGGGGAGGTTTTGACCCTAAAATTACCGTAGATTACGATCGTAAGAAATTTAAAGGAACAGAATATTACGATATATTAAATACCACTTTTAAAATTCCAACCTGGTACGGAATTGAATTTAAAGCTACGTACGACCAAAATGCGGGTCAATTCCTCGATCCTAGCCTAACAGTTCCCGAAGATGGCCTTTACAGTGCAGGGGTTTCTTTCTCGGTACTTCAAGGGTTTTTAATGAATGAACGTATGGCCACGCTTAAAAAAGCCAAACACTACCTAGACCAAACAGAAGCAGAACGGGATCTTTTAGTAAATACCATCCTTTACGAAGCCAGTCTCGCCTATTTCGATTGGGTTTTGGCGCACAACGAACAAGAAATTTATGCTTCCTTTATCGATAATGCTAAATTTAGGCTGAATGCCATAAAAAGAAGTATTGAAGAAGGGGACAAAGCTGCCATTGACTCTACAGAGGCAAAAATAATTTTACAAAACCGTCAACTCGGACTCGAAAATGCGAAACTGGAAGCACGGAAGGCAGCCTTAAAAGCAAGTAATTATATTTGGATTAACGATATTCCGGTAGAACTCACAGAGGACATGGCGCCTTCTAATCCTACGGATCAAATTTTAGAGACTGCTTTATTGAATGAACAAATAGTGAACAATACAGAGCTTTTAAATGAACACCCAAAACTAAGGGCGCTTGATGCGAAACTCAATGTTTTGGATGTGGAACGCGCCTTAAAAGCCAATAAGCTTTTACCAAAGTTGAATCTCGAATACAACTTTCTAAATACAGAGTTCGATCAGTTTGATAATTATATGACGTCCAATTACAAAGCAGGTGTCAATTTTTCATTTCCGTTATTTTTACGAAAAGAAAGAGGGGATTTAAAACTCACCAAAATAAAGATTGAAGAAACTGATTTTGAACGGTCATCTCAATTTGTTACCATTCAGAATAAAATTGTTGCGCTTCAAAATGCCATTACTTCCCTTCAAAACCAAATGCAGATCAGCGCAGAAGTAGTGTCGAATTACAAAACATTAATTAATGCAGAGGAGCGAAAGTTTTCCATAGGGGAAAGCAGCCTTTTTTTAATCAATTCAAGAGAGAAAAGCCTTATTGATGCCGAGCTTAAACAAAACGAGATTAACATAAAATTTTTAAATTCTAAAGCAGAGTTGTTTTACACCATGGGAACTAATTTGTAAAACGAGTTGGTCGAATAAAAAGTTAACTTCTTTATTAGTCTTTTGAAAATATACCGTGATGAAAGTAGATAATTTAGAACAAGGCTATTTTGGAATTGGTATTCAAAATGGTAAAACACCAGAAAATCTAGGAGTCCTATGGAGATCTGCACAAAACCTGGGCGCTAGTTTTATTTTTACAATTGGCAATCGTTACCAAAAACAAGCATGCGACACCCATAAGGCAGTGGGTGCCATGCCTTACTTTCATTACGAAACTTTTGAAGATTTCTATAAACACCTGCCCAAAAGTGCTTTGCTAATTGGTGTGGAACTTACCGATACTGCCGAATTACTAGAGCGATTCGAGCATCCGCGACGCGCCGTCTATTTATTGGGCGCAGAAGATCATGGCCTTAGCAATAAAGCAATCGAAAAATCCCACAAGCTCATAAAATTTAAATCCACTCTAAGCCTCAATGTAGCGGTCGCCGGCAGCATTGTCATGTACGATCGATCGGTAAAAGGGACTGTTATTTATTAATCTCACCTTACCTTCAATTGAAATATGTGTTAAGTTGCGAAACTAGAATCATTCATGTTTAAAACTTCTGCTGAATTAAACATACAACCTAAAGCTTCTATCCTAAACGCTTCTCTCTAAATAACTTCCTTTTCCGTTAATAAAATATCCTATCCCGCTAACCGATGGGTATATAATTTAACACCTTTGAAAGCTTAATAAATGCATTTATAAGATTTAAAGGGAAGAATAATTGACATCGGCTTTTGTTTTATATGACATCGATAAAAATTCATTTTATTACCGTAACTTTAATTCGCAGCAATACCAATAAACAAATATGAGCACAGATCGTTTAAGCCCTTCTTTAATAAGACAACTGACCATACTAATAATTATAGTTTCCATTGGATACCTAATTTCTAAAGAATTAGCTCCATATCTTTCGGGGATTTTGGGAGCAATCACCATTTATGTCTTATTTAAAAAATTTATGCAAAAGCTATTGGATAAAGGGGTAAAAGCATGGCTCAGCGCCACAATAATAATGGTTTTATCCATCTTTATTATTGTAATCCCTATCTCCCTAATTGTATTGTTACTCTCATCTAAGATTCAAAAAGCGGTAAAAAATTCAGAAGAATTAACTACTGTGGTAAAATCAAAATTAGCATCTGTAGAAGATTATATCGGGGTCAACTTTCTTTCAGAAATCAATACAAAAGACATTACAGGCTGGGTCTCAGATCAAGTTCAAGGATTGGCCGGCACTACATTCGATACCGCAATTGCTTTTACCATTATGTATTTTATCTTGTATTTTATGTTGGTTAACACCAAACAACTTCAGGACAGCATCTTGGCTTATATCCCATTGAGTGACAGCAATATTAAAACCATTTCAAAAGAAAGTAATGAGATTGTAAAATCCAACGCCATTGGAATCCCATTGGTGGCGGTCATGCAGGGAATTGTAGCGCTTATTGGGTATTATATATTTGGCGTAAACGACCCATTATTTTGGTTTGTAGTAACTGTAATCGGGTCCATGATTCCATTTGTAGGTACTGCATTGGGAATTGTTCCTGTGGTAATCTTATTGTATTCCCAAGGACAAAACTGGCAAGCTATCGGACTTTTAATTTATGGTGCCGTTGTTGTTGGTTCTACCGATAATGTTTTTAGGATTATTGTACAGAACAGACTTGCCAACCTTCACCCCCTCATAACGCTTATAGGGGTAGTTGTGGGGGTGCCGTTATTCGGTTTTATCGGACTTGTTTTTGGCCCTCTTTTGGTGAGCCTTTTTTTATTGCTTATTAAAATCTATAAAAATGAATATGGAAAGTATGCAAATGAAGAAAGCTCCGGCAAAGAACCGAAGCTTTAAGTATAAACTGAATAATTAATAGCTGTATTATTGAGCGTTTCTCGTTCTATGGCGTTCTCTGGCCAATAAAGTGTTCTTTAAGAGCATCGCAATAGTCATTGGTCCAACCCCTCCTGGAACAGGTGTTATATAACTGGCTTTTTTACTTACGTTTTCAAAATCTACGTCCCCGGTAATTTTATAACCTCTTGGAGCATCTTCGTCTGGCACACGGGTAATTCCCACATCTATAACCACAACATCGTCTTTTACCATTTCAGCCTTTAAGTAATTAGGCTGTCCCAAAGCGGTAATAATGATATCTGCTTGAGAGGTTATTTGAGTAATATTTTTGGTGTGACTATGCGTTAAGGTTACAGTAGAATTCCCTGGAAAACCTTTTCTTCCCATTAAAATGCTCATTGGGCGACCTACAATATGAGAACGGCCAATAACCACTGTATGTTTTCCTTTGGTTTCTACATTGTAACGTTCCAACAATTCCAAGATTCCAAAAGGAGTAGCAGGAATAAAAGTACTCATATCCAATGCCATTTTCCCAAAATTCATAGGATGAAAACCATCTACATCCTTATCGGGATCGATAGCCATTAATACTTTTTGCTCATTAATTTGTTCTGGCAAAGGTAACTGAACAATAAAACCGTCTATATCTTCATCTTTGTTAAGCTCATCAATTTTATTGAGCAGCTCCAACTCACTTGTGGTACTCGGCAATTTAACTAAAGTAGACTCAAACCCAACACGCTCGCAAGACCTTACTTTACTGCCAACATAGGTAAGACTGGCACCGTCATTCCCTACTAAAACAGCAGCTAAATGCGGAACTTTTTCGCCTTTCTTCTTCATTTTATCAACCTCTACGGTTATTTCGTCTTTTATTTGGTTGGATATCTTCCTACCGTCTAGTATTTCCATTAATTATTTTGGTTTCGTTTAATTTTTTGCTCCTGCTTTGGGATAATGTATTAAAATTCTAAGTACTTTTTACCTTATTGTTTTTTCCAAACTATTTCATTCCTTGCATCATCTGCATCATTTTTCTACCGCCTCCTCCTTGCATCATCTTCATCATTTTACTCATTTGGTTGAATTGTTTTAGCAACTGGTTTACTTCCTGAATGGAAGTACCACTTCCCTTTGCAATACGCTTTTTTCTACTTCCATTTAAAACTGAAGGATTGGAACGTTCTTCGGGAGTCATGGAATGAATAATAGCTTCAACACCTTTAAAAGCATCGTCATCGATATCCATTCCTTTGAGGGCTTTTCCTGCACCGGGAATCATCCCAAGCAAATCTTTCATGCTCCCCATTTTTTTGATCTGCTGGATCTGACTTAAAAAATCGTCGAAACCAAATTGATTTTTGGCGATTTTTTTATGAAGTTTTCTAGCTTCTTCTTCATCGTACTGCTCCTGCGCTCTTTCTACCAAAGAAACCACATCTCCCATTCCAAGAATACGATCTGCCATACGTGATGGGTAGAAAACATCGATGGCGTCCATTTTTTCTCCTGTACCAATAAACTTAATTGGTTTATCTACGACAGATTTTATAGATAACGCGGCACCACCACGGGTGTCACCGTCTAATTTGGTTAAAATAACCCCATTGAAATCCAACACATCGTTAAAGGCCTTCGCAGTATTTACCGCATCTTGTCCTGTCATGGAATCTACCACAAACAAGGTTTCGTTTGGCTTTATGGCATTGTGTATATTGGAAATTTCAGTCATCATCTCCTCATCTACTGCCAAACGCCCTGCAGTATCCACAATTACAACATTGTGTCCATTGGCTTTTGCATGGGCAATCCCGGCATTGGCAATGGCAACAGGATCGGAATTTCCTTTATCGGAAAAAACCTCCACCCCTATTTGATCTCCTACAACATGCAACTGATCGATCGCGGCTGGACGATACACATCACAGGCTACCAAAAGTGGTTTTTTGGTTTTTTTATTCTTTAAGAAGTTTGCTAATTTACCAGAAAAAGTTGTTTTACCAGAACCTTGTAAACCTGCCATTAAAATCACCGATGGATTCCCTGACAGATCCACGCCAGCAGCTTCACCACCCATTAATTCGGTAAGTTCGTCTTTTACCAACTTTACCATTAATTGCCCAGGCTGCAAAGTGGTCAATACATTTTGCCCCAATGCCTTTTCCTTAACCGTATTGGTAAACTCTTTTGCCGTTTTAAAATTAACATCGGCATCCAACAAGGCACGGCGCACTTCTTTAAGTGTCTCTGCTACATTAACCTCTGTAATTTGTCCATGCCCCTTTAAAACATGAAACGCCTTATCTAACTTTTCGCTTAAATTATCAAACATAGTGTTTTGCTTCTTTTAATTCCTTTATTATATCCTTTCCGTTTAACTTATTTATTGAAAGCATTTTCAAAAAAATATAAAATTCAATTTTTTATGACCTCCATAGCATCTTAAACATCAATACTCCATAAGGTTTTTTAAAATTTTCACAAGAACGGATATTTCAGGAACTGCAAATTTAAGAATTTGATTGAGAAGATGGAAGCTTATTTAAGACTTCTTAACTGCTAAATTTACACGGATTAAAAAATCCTTTTTTTCAGAAGAAAATATGGGGTCAGACTCTTATTTGAACCCCCTTATGCTTCCACATTCCCCTTTTGTAATAGACAAAAGCAATTAAGGCCGCCAACGCATTGGAGACCGGAAAAGCCCACCAAATACCTTCGTAACCGAGATCTGTTTTGTTGGAAAGTATAAAGGCTAACGGAAACCGAATTACCCACAATACGCACACCGATAACAACATGGAAGCGGTAGTTAAACCTGCTCCATTAAATACGCCATTAAGCACCTGTTGCACCCCCAACAACCCAAAACTGGGTGACATTATTTTAATGAATTTAGCTCCTATTTTTATCACATTTTCATCATCGGGAACAAAAAAACGGGTTAAAGGTTCTGCAAAAAAGAAAAGCAACATCCCTAAAAATGTAAGTCCTATCGCGGCAATAAGCGCACTTAAATCGCCCACCTTTTCGGCACGGTCTATTCTACCAGCACCCATATTTTGCCCAACCAAACTTGTCGTCGCAATGGAAAGTCCCAAAGCTGGAACGATTACTAGGCTAAGTATTCTGGCGCCTATTCCGTAAGCAGCCACAATTTCACTATTATAGCTCGTTACCAACATGATCATGGCCGTCATAGCCATGGCTCTACTCGATTGATCTAAACTAGAAGGAATGCCGAGAATAAAAAGGTTTTTTATCCATTTTAAATCCAATTTCATAAAGGAAAAACTTACGCGGATTCCTCTTTTTCCCCTAAAAAGAATAATAAGTCCGGCCACTGCAGAAACCCCTTGGGTAATAATACTGGCAATAGCAGCTCCTGCCACCCCTTGGCCGGGAATTGTGCCATAACCAAAAATAAAAAGAGGATCTAAAATAAGGTTTAACAATACGGTTCCAAATACAATATACATTGGGATTAAAACATTACCAATGCCACGCATAAGGGATTGATAGACGAAGAACATGAACAGAAAAATAAATCCCCATGAAGAAACTTTAAAATATGTAACAGAATCCTTTAATATTTCTGGCCCCGCCCCTACCAAATGCATGAGAGGACGTGCAGAGAAATACCCAATTACCGCCAATAGAATAGACACCACAAATACCACCATTACCGTTTGGGAAGCGGCGTAGTTTACCATTTTTTGGTCGTTGGCACCCTTGTGCTGCGAAACTATTACCGTTCCCGCCAAAGTTAAACCGCCTCCAAGGGAGAGCACCAAAAACAATATGGGAAAACTTAAACTTACACTCGCCACAGCATTGGCGCCCAAACGACCCAACCAAAATGTATCTATTAATTGATACATGGTCTGCAAAACATTGGCCATAATAATGGGAAAAGCCAGCCCCAGCAGCGCATTTAAAATTCTTCCCTCTGTAAATTTATTTTGTTTCGCCATGAAATTAACAAACTATGGTTTTAATGCTACCAAAAACCTTGTTCTATTGAAAGGGGGAAGACTTTACGGTTATCTATTTACCTCCATTTGCACGAAGATCTGCAAGACATTGACTGTCTAATTCTGGGATATTTTCTTCTGAAGTCATCCCAGGGATGTTTATCCCAGATTCCACTCGATAATTCATCAAACAAGATTCCACATTGCAATGGCTGCCGTTTTCTGTATCTAAATGGTCGGTTTGCATTTCTGTTCCAAGGTTCACCAATCCCAATAGATGCGCAAATTCATGTCTAAAAACTGTACTTTCCAAAAGGAATCTATCCGGCTCGTTGATACCATCGCTAAAACGGTGAAGCGTTTCTTCAAAAATCACGAAAGAAGTATTTCTGTAGGCAGCACCAAGTACTACGGAATCGTCTGAATCGTCTTCAAACTTTCCGTCTAAAAAAGAAACATATAGAGCCATTTTATCTCCCAAATTGTACTGGGAGCGCATTACTTTTTCTATACTGTCCACCTGTTGAATATTAAATTCAGCAATATTCGGACTCGGAAAAGAACGTACGTTTAATTCCACCCCTGCGGATTTATGGCAACGCTCTTCAATGAATTGAACAAGATTATTCAATGCAGCATCGGTAGGGCGATACCCCTCTACATATACAACTTCTATGACCAATTCATCAAAATTCTCATCCGACAGGAAGTCTCTCGCCGAATCTCCAGTGCTTAGGCGATTTCCAGCAATTGGGGTCCCTCCGTCTTCAGAATCATCATCTTTAGAACAGGCAGTAAAGGTTAAAAGTAGGGTTAGGAACAAAATTCTAAGTAGTCTTGACATGGGTTTGTTTTTTGATTGCAATATATTAAATATCAATAAAAAAAGAGGCACTTTCGTTAAAAAGCACCTCTTTTAGCACGTGAATTATTGAATAAACCAATGAGTACAAATATATTATTTTTATTTAATCTAAATAATATTTATATTTGATTTATGAATTGATAAAAGCCATAATCCTATGTGTAAACATCTTCAAATACTTAATAGATCTAAAAACGGGCTTCTTATATATTGCAAACACAACAATATGTATCAGCTTTTATTCAATAACCTCAATTTTAACTTTACAGAAGCAGAATTTGAGAGTTTCCATAAATATCTGTTCAATTTGGAGGTAGATTATTGGGAAGAAGAGTACAGGCATTCGGTGTACGAAAAACGGATTCCCATTCCCACCATTCAATTCAACCTTTTAATCCTTTTGGACAAACAGGAGGTTAAGGAACTTTCGGCTTTGGTAAAACTTAAACCGCATCGCTATCAATTGGTCCCTTTAGAGGACATTCATTATAAACTTTTCCCAAATTAAATTTTATATTATTTGAATTTGTTAGTTGTTAATGTGCTGAAAACTTCAGCAAAAAAAAGCCCGAAAATCTGTCAATTTTCGGGCTTTTTAAGTGTGTATTCTATCCTTTTTTACATTCGTTCCGGCACTTTAATACCCATAAGGTTTAAAGCATTGGCAATAACCTCACCAACTTTGTAGGCCAACTGCACACGGAATGTTTTTTCTGAGGTATCCTCAGCTCCCAAAATAGGTACATTTTGATAAAAAGAATTAAATTCTTTTACCAAATCATACACGTAGTTGGCAACCACTGCGGGACTAAAATTATTTGCAGCATTTTGAACAATCTCTGGAAACAGCTGCAATTGTTTTATGAGTGTTCTTTCTTTTTCATGCAGCGTGTAAGCAGACTTTATGTCGGCATTTACATAGTCAAAATCTGCCTTTCTTAAAATTGATTGAATTCTAGCATAGGTGTACTGGATAAAAGGCCCCGTATTCCCTTGAAAATCTATGGATTCCATCGGGTCGAATAAAATTCTTTTTTTAGGGTCTACCTTCAAGATGTAATATTTTAAGGCCCCTAAACCTATTGTTTTATAAAGTTCTTGCTTTTCTTCTTCATTAAACCCATCCAACTTTCCAAGCTCCGAAGATATTTCTTCAGCAGTATTTGCCATTTCACTAATAAGATCATCAGCATCTACCACTGTACCTTCCCTACTCTTCATTTTACCGCTTGGCAAGTCTACCATTCCATAACTTAAATGATACAGATGCGCCGCCCAGTCGAATCCGAGTTTTTTTAAGATTAAAAAAAGTACCTTGAAATGGTAATCCTGTTCGTTCCCTACCGTGTACACCAAACCACCGATATCTGGATAATCTTTAACGCGTTGTATGGCCGTACCTATATCTTGCGTCATGTAAACTGCGGTTCCGTCGGCTCTTAATACGATTTTTTCATCCAGGCCTTCATCGGTAAGGTCAATCCAAACGGAGCCGTCCTCTTTTTTATAAAAAACTCCCCGTTCCAAACCATCTGCCACTACATCTTTCCCCAACAGATATGTATTGCTTTCGTAATACAGTTTATCGAAATCGACTCCTAAATTTTTGTACGTTATTTCAAAACCTTCATACACCCAACCGTTCATGGTTTCCCACAACTTTACCACTTCGGGATCACCAGCTTCCCACTTCCTTAGCATCTCTTGAGCTTCTAGCAATATGGGGGCTTCTTTTTCGGCAGTTTCCTTATCAGCACCTTGGGCAACCATGGTTTCGATTTCAGCTTTATAAGCCTTGTCGAAAGCCACATAATAATTCCCTACCAGCTTATCACCCTTGAGGCCCGTTGACTCTGGTGTTTCTCCTTTGCCAAACTTCTGCCATGCCAACATCGATTTACAGATATGGATCCCGCGGTCGTTTATAATCTGGGTTTTATAGACCTTTTTACCGGAAGCCTTAATAATTTCAGCAACCGAATATCCCAACAAATTATTTCTTATATGCCCCAAATGGAGTGGCTTATTGGTGTTTGGAGAAGAGTATTCTACCATAACAGCTTTATCCCCGTCTTTAGGCGCTACATAACCATAAGTGGTGTTTTGATAAATATCACTAAAGAAATTCAGAAAAAAAGCATCTGAAATTACCAGATTCAAAAATCCTTTGACCACATTAAATTTTTCAACTTCCGAAACATTAGCTTGTAAATAGGCCCCAATTTCTTCACCAATCACCTGTGGATTTCCTTTTACCACACGCAGCATAGGGAACACCACCACCGTTACATCTCCTTCAAACTCTTTTCGGGTTGCTTGCAATTCTACGGAATCTAATTCTTTCTCAAAAATGGAAGCAACCGCCTCCTTTACCTTACTAATTATAATTTCTTGGATATCCATTCGTTTGAAAAATTTGGCTGCAAAGATACGGATTTAGAAAAAGTTATTGCTAATGCTAGAACTATAAAAAAATGGCAATCCAATTTAAATTCCTATGAATTTTACAAAATCCGCCAAGAAAGAACTATCTTTAAAGTATGTTACTTAATGTTTCGTATAACGATCCTGTTCAAAAAAAGACACTACTTGAGGAAGTGGGCCCTGTCATCAATTTAAAAGATCGATGGAGAATTGGCGGCACGGGATCTCCTAAGTTATTTATAACCCAGTCGAGTGTAGCTATAAACAATTTGTTGATGCTCGATAACAATCTAAATACTTGTAACATCGAAATAAGATCTAAAGGCATCATTATTAGATTCCGCTCCATTTTAGAAACTTACGCCCTAGTTATTCCCTTTTACAAGCTTGCGGTATACAAAGGAAATTCCCAAGAATACACATTCCATAAAGACCATCATTTTATTAGGATTGCAGCCAAAACTAAGGGAATACATAACTTTATAAAAAAAATTTCCGATCGTAAAATTGAACACCTTTCCAACCAAAACGATCAACTGTAAAAGAATTATACCTAAAGCTTTTGAGAATTTTTCAGAACAAACTACTATCCATCTCCGCGTGTATTTTACTGCTCTTGGCCATCTTTATATTTAGTTTTCCTGAAATAACCTATTCTACTATGGAAACTGGATCGCTTTGGGTACGGGATTATTTCGGAAATTACTATCTATACCTTGGTCTTTTTTGTGTAGTTTTTCTTTTAGCAATTGCCATTTCCCCGCTAGGAAAATTGAGATTGGGTAAAAACTCTGATAGACCAACCTATTCCAGATGGGCTTGGATTTCCATGCTTTACAGCGCAGGAATGGGTGCTGGGATTTTACTTCGTGCCGTACAAGAACCGGTTTATATGTTTTTAAATCCGCCCATAGAAACGGGAGCAGATAACGCAACCATTGCGTTAGAGTACACCTTTTACCAATGGGGATTTACCGCTTGGGCTTTTTACGGACTTTTTGCGTTGGTTATTGGCCATTATTTATTTACCAGAAACAAAAACACACTTATTAGCAGCACTATTTCGCATCAATTTAAAAGCCTAAAGCTTTTAAAGGCTGTAGATCTTTTGGTAATCCTCACCACAATATTCGGTCTAGTAGGGGCTGTAGGCCTTGGCACTACACAAATTAATGGAGGTATCAATCATTTATTAAAAACAAATCTCGACTTGGTTTCTACCATTTTTTTAACCCTTTTAATTTGCGCCTTTGCATTTATTTCCGCTTGGAAGGGCATTGATAAAGGAATAAAAAACATTTCTAAAGTTAATATTTTTATTACTATTTTACTTTTGTTGTTTGTGTTACTGCAGAGTGATATCATCTTTATATTAAAACGATTTGCTACCTCAACTATTCAATATATTAAAGATTTCGTTCCTTTGAGTTTAGCCATCGGAAAATTTGATCCCGGAAAACAGTTCCTTACGGATTGGACTTACTACTACTGGGCATTTTGGCTGGCTTGGGCTCCTTTTACAGGAGTTTTTATTGCTAGAATCTCAAAGGGGCGTACATTAAGGGAAATGCTTCTTGGTGTTATGATTATTCCTTCCCTGGGGTCTTTTTTATGGTTTACAGTATTTGGAGAAAATTCATTTAACCTTATAGAAGTTTGGGGAGGTTATAATAATGAGTTTAGTAATGTTTTTACTTCTATATTTGTTTTCCTTCAGCATTACCCATTTCAATTTTTGGTTAATACAACAGTAGTGCTATTGCTTATTGGTTTTCTATTGACATCGGTAGATTCTGCTATTTTTGTACTGAGTATGTTTAGCGACGGTGGAAATCCAGAACCAAAAAAATCGCATCGCATAATTTGGTCCATTATTATAGCAGTTTTTAGTATTGCCATGCTCGTATTGGGCAATGTAAAACCAGATATAGATGTGTTGGTAGCACTGCAAAAGGTTTTAATAATTACATCCTTGCCTTTTGCATTGTTTATTCCAATAATGAGTTTTTTCTTTTTAAAGGAATTACTTCAAAAGAAGCCGTAAATATTTTAAGCATTCCACCGCCAACAAATTACCTATTTATAAATCAATGCATTTTCAAAATCCTTTTCTGGGTTCTCTAGATTTACCAAATAACCATTTATAACAAGATATTTCAAAGCACCGTCTTTCTTCAAAAAGAAAGTTGGGTTCGCACCAACGTATAAATTAACATCGGTATTCCTTTCTTTGGTCAACACATGTAATGGGATATTCATAGCGTCTTTATCTTGAGGTATATTCTCTACCTTCACAAAAGCATATCCGTCTTTTAAAAAAGTATTTACTCCTTTCTCGTGTAAAACCCCAATGGACTTTAAGGTTTCTGGATAGATTTTTGGCGGAACAACTTCAAAAGTGGAAGCATCGAATTCTTTATAACCAAAATAGGTAGAAAGATCTCCCATATCAACTACACTTCCCCTGGTGTAGTAGCCTGATTCGGTATTGGTAGCAACTTCGTAATTGTTAATCCCTAAATCTACCGTGTATGTTTCTCCCAATAGCTGATATTGCACCCCAACTAATTTCAAATCGAACAACTTACGATCGTTTTCGGGGATCTTGAAATACTCTTCTTTGGGAGTACTCTCAAATTCTTTGGTTGCAATGGCATGCACCGCAGATAAAATAGTAACAAAATTAAGCTTTCTAATAAATTGCTTTTCTGGGTCATCTGGATACCCACCAGATTCGATAAGCACAACGCTGGTCCCCCATTTTTGAATATTATCGCCAAAAGCACGGGGTTCAAAATCGTCGTTATACCTTCCTACTTGTCCTGGGGCATATTTTTGAAGAATCCCGTTCATATAACCAATCAATTTCATTGCATTTCCTCGCACTTCATTTACATCTTTTTCATAATTAAATGCCGGTGCCAAGTAAGAAATGGTAGCAGGCTTTGGGGTTTGCACAGCGTTGTAATAAGTACTTTGGTCGTGCAAATTAAAACCAAAATCGGCATCCAAACTGTCTCGAACCTTTTTCAGGGTTTGCCCTTCGGGCGATTGCAATCTTAAAGCATCCCTATTAATATCTATTCCCAAGGCGTTTCTTCTAGTAAAAACCTCCGCTCCGTCGGGATTTAACATGGGCAGAAAATGAATTCGCAAGTTGGAAAGCATAACTTTTTTCTCTTTTCTGAAATCTTTTGATTTAAAGAAATTAACAATGTCAAAAATTGCCATCGTTGCAGTAGATTCGTCCCCATGCATTTGAGACCAAAGAAAAACATCTACTTCTCCTTCTCCAAAACTTATTAAATGAAGCGGTGTACCTTTAATGGAAGTACCCACTTGATGTATTTCGAAAAAAGAATCTTCTTTTAAAGCCTCGATAAGTGGCGAAATCTTTTCATATGAAAATCTACGCTGGGTGATGCTTTCTTCTTTATAAGAGTCGTACTTTTCAAATAAATCCCGATAAAAGTCTTGTGCGGATACCGTTAGTAAACCCATAAAAAATGAGCTTAAAAAAATGAGTTTTCTGATGTCTATTTTCATTCTATTTTATTTCTCTGGTAAAGGTTTTAAATCTAAATTGGTAAGGGCTTCCCTTATGGAGGTCATAAATTCGACGTTCGGATCGGTTTTTACTGTTCGGTATCCTTCATCCTGCTCCAACCATAGTTCATGCCCCTCAAATAATTGATATTCATAATGCCCAATCACATAATCTATGGGGTATTTTTTCTTTAAATATTTAATCAATTTAATGTTCGATTTCAGTTGCGCGTCGGTTAAAGGCAAATCGGGGCCGCCTACATTTTCAATTCCAATTGCACAATGGTTCAAACCTATTACATGTCTGGCCATAGTAGTTTCTGGCATTAATCTATAAATAGTACCATCTTGGTCTACCAGAAATTGGGAAGACACATTTAAATTCCCAGCTCCAGAAATAGCCGTCCTAAAATTAGGAAGGTACACATCGTAAAAAGCATCCAAGGACTTTTGAAAAGAAGGAATAGCTGTCCAGTGCACAACTACCATTTTAGGAATAATAGTTGGTTCTTCGACATCTAGATTGTAATGCTCCTGCATATAATCTAGCGTTAATTCTGATCTTTCATTATTAAAAACAATAGGTTCGTCTATTATTTTAGGGCCACAAGAAGCAACTATTGCTCCTATAATTGCACTTACCATTATCGCTCTTGTTTTCATGACCACATATTTATTAGCAAAATAATTCAATTCTTTCATTCAATGATAATCTATATCTCCATAAACCCGTTTTTTCGACCAACCGAGGTTCCCTAAAAACATTCACCTTTCATTAGATATTACTTCGAATTCAAAAATATAAATATTGAGATGTAAAAAGGCATATTTATCCTTAAAAAGAAAGCCTAAAATTTATCAATATTCTATTTCGATGAATTTCAAAAAATATTAGGAATAATAACAACTCTTTAGAAAGCAAAAAAGCTGCTTAGTAACCAAAGCAGCTTTTAATTTTTTTATCGTAAAATGTTCAACTCACATGCAATCCGCACTCCCTGTTTTCCAACACTTTGGTCGGGTCGAAGTAGTCAAACTCATTTTCTAAATTGTTTTTTTCCAAATAAACATCCAATTCCTCATCTGTATAATAAAAAAATGGACTCACCTTTAACACTCCATCTTCCCCTTTGGTTACAATATCCAAGGTATCCCGAAAAGCGGTCTGACCTTTTCTAAGGTTTGTAAACCAAACATCTGGTTTATTTTCGGCCATTGCTCTTTTAAAAGGCTCTAGCTTTACCTGTTCTGTAAAAACTTTGTGTAACGGATCGTCTATGCTAGGAATACCCATGACCATATTTCTATGGGCCACTGTTTGCTTTGGCACATAAAGTTTTACATTCAACCCCAAAGATTTAATCAACCTTTCGGCATGTAAATAGGTTTTATTGGTGTTATAACCAGTATCGCACCAAACAACAGGAATGTCCTTTTTAACTTGAGTAGTGGCATGCAGAATCGCAGCTTCATAAGGTCTAAAGTTGGTAGTAACCACGGCTTTATCGCCCTGTTCTATAGCCCAAGCTACAATTTCTTGAGGCGATTTACCCTTTAGCTGTTTATTTATTTCTTTTAAATCCATCTTCTTTGTATCTAATAGAAAGGCAAAGATATTAATAGTCTAGTTAATTACTAGGTTTTTAACGAAAAAATCACAATTAATTTTAAAAACCCTGCTAACAAAACATTTAAGATGGAAGCGTAGATTCTGTAAGATCTGCGAGCGACTTATTTTCCAAGACTTTTAGCGTACTGTCCCTCACCTCTATCATCAATTTGCTTAACGAACACGTTTCTTCGTCCTTGCAGTCATCGCATTTCTCATAAAAATTTAAACTTACGCAGGGCAGCATAGCTATGGGACCTTCCAATACACGAATTAAAGAAGCTACCGTTATTTTTTCTGGCTCCCGTATTAAGTAGTAACCTCCGCCCTTTCCTTTTTTAGAACTAAGAAAACCGCTGTTTTTTAGTTGAAGTAATATAATTTCCAGGAATTTTTTGGAGATGTTTTCTTGTTCGGCTATTTCGGAAATTAGCACGGGCTTCCTACTTTCCTTTTTGGCCATGTAAGTAAGTGCTTTAAGTCCGTATTTTGTCTTTTTTGAAAGCATAAATTATTTAAATCTAGGTCGATATGCCTCTAAGATACTATTTTTTTGGTAGAAAAATTTCTGTCATCATGCAACGAGCGCTGCCACCCCCACAGGTTTCTATGGTTTCCAAATCGGAAGAAACAATGGTAACGTATTTTTCAATTACCCTTTTTTGAGCATCGGTTAAACTATCGTGGGCAGATTTGCTCATTGCCAAATACTTTTTCCCGTCGGCTCCCTCAACCTGCAACATATTACCCGCAAATTCATTCATCTGCGTTTCAGAAATATCTATAATTTCCTTTCCATCCCCTTTAAGGTGATTGATTACATTTTTTCGTTCCTTTTTATCATCGATGGTACTCAGACAAATTACTGTAAAATCATCACCAACACACATCATTACGTTGGTGTGGTAAATTGGTTTACGCTCTCCGTCCACCGATTGATTAGCAGTGAAAATTACTGGAAAATATTCAAAATCCTCACAAAATTCAATAAACAGCTCCTCGTCAGCTCTTGGTGAGAGTGCACAATAAGCTTTCTTATTTACCCTATCCAGTATGATACTGCCCGTACCTTCCAAAAATATTTCATCTTCTTCAGCAGCAGTATAATCCATTACATCATCAATACGGAAACCATTTGCCTCTAGGGTATTTAGAACACCCTCGTTTCTTTCCAAACGTCTGTTTTCAGCAAACATAGGATACAATGCCAAAGTACCATCTTCATGGGTTGAGATCCAATTGTTAGGAAAAATAGAGTCTGGCGTGTCTGGCTCTTTGGTATCTTGTACCACAATTACGTTTACGCCTACCCCTTTCAGTTTATCTACAAAAGCATCAAATTCTTGCTGCGCCTTTGCATTTACCGTTTCATTTAAAATATCTAAATCCTCTTGAAAGTAATTGTTTACAGCGGTTTGCTCGTTCATTCTAAAACTTATAGGACGAACCATTAAAATGGTATTGGTAATCTGTCTCATAGGCTATTTTTTTAACGCGCAAAACTACAAATTAAGAGGTTTGCGCAAAGCTGGAAGCTAAGATTTTTGTGTGAATATTATTTTTAAATCATGGTGTTATTATTGGCTGAATTTTTAGGGATTTGCTGAATGGCATCCCAATGCTCAACAATTTTCCCATCAACATCAAACCTGAAGAAATCCATTGTAACATAAGCGTCGTCCCCAGGCCAAACCTGATGGGAGTGTAGTGCTACCAAATCACCTTCTGAGATCACCCTAACAAAATCGATAGTTTTATTTGGGTATTCTGCATGCATCCTTTCAAAATAAGAAATAAAACCTTCTTTACCATCTTCTACTGCTGGATTATGCTGAATGTATTTACTGCCAACGTACAATTCGACAGCTTTTCTAGGATTCCCTTCAAAAGCCATTTTGTAAAAAGCAACAGCATTGTCTTTCATCAAATCTCTCATCCCTTACTTTTTTTACTTTATGCTTCCCTAATTAAAGGCATAGTGGAACAGCGTAACAGCCCTTCCTGCTTAGCAATTTCTGCATACGGAATTTCCTCCACGGTAAAACCTTTCTCGCGTAACCAATTATTTAAACGAGTAAAGTTCTTTTCTGAAACTACCACATCTGGCGCAATGGAAAACACATTGCTAAACATATGGTACATCTCCTTTTTAGAGATATGAAATAGGTTCTCTTTTCCGAAGAGATTCGTGAGATAATTATAATCTTCTATGTTTCTGAAACCTTCTTTATGGATAATCCCCTTATTTTCCCCCACTGGCTGAAAACAACAGTCTAAATGCAGCGCATTGTCTTCTGCCACTGTATTGGATTTACTAAGATCAAATTCTTTTACAATTTTATGCGGAAAAAGTTCTTTTATAAAGTTTACCCCATGCATATTGGTTCTAGCGGTAATATAATTTGGATAATCTTCCCCTTTATAAGTACCAATGAATATATGATCGTTCCACAACATTACGTCCCCTCCTTCAATATGCACTTCTTCTGGTGGTGTAATTACCTTTTCAGGATCGATTTGATTGATTACATATTGAATGGCCTCCAACTCCACTTCCCTATCTGGAAGAATGTTGGACTTAATAAGGAAATCGTCTATTACAAAAGCAATATCCCTAGAAAATATCTGATTGCAATCTTGAAAAATTTCTGGTCGGTATACTTTTACATTGTATTTCTCAAAAACAGTGTTGAAAGCCTCCATTTCCAAAATCATATCCTCTTCTTTTGGATAGGTTCCAGCTTTAACATGCTCTAACGACTTAGGATCGTAGGCTTCTTCGACTGTTGGAACCGGACCATTACTTTTTGCAGTTCCTAAAATAACTGCTTTTAGTCTGGAGGTTTCATTTACAACATGCAATTTTAACATAAATCTCAATTTTGAAGGGGCTAAAATATGAAATCAATAAAAGAATATCATTATTAAAACTAAAAAATTAAATCAATCTTACTTTAACCATTTTTATTCGGAATATCTCCATAAGAAATAAAAAAGGACATACTGTTTAAGCATGCCCTATTAAAATTATTAAAGTTGAAATTTATCTTTCTTCAACTGGAGTAAAAGACCTGTGGTTTTCACCTATATAGACTTGTCTAGGTCTTCCTATTGGTTCTTTCTTTAAACGCATTTCTCTCCATTGGGCAATCCAACCTGGAAGTCTACCCAAGGCAAACATTACAGTGAACATTTCCGTAGGGATCCCAAGAGCTCTGTAAATAATACCAGAATAGAAATCTACGTTAGGATATAATTTTCTTTTTACGAAGTAATCGTCTTCAAGGGCTTGTTTTTCTAAACCTTTTGCAATAGCCAATACCGGGTCTTCAACTCCAAGATCTTCCAATACTTCATCGGCAGATTTCTTGATAATCTTAGCACGTGGATCGAAGTTTTTGTAAACTCGGTGACCGAAGCCCATTAAACGGAAAGGATCTTCTTTATCCTTCGCTTTTTCCATGTACTTGGCAGTGTCCCCACCGTCTTGCTTAATCCCCTCCAACATTTCAATTACTGCTTGGTTCGCCCCACCGTGTAAAGGGCCCCAAAGTGCAGAAACACCTGCTGATAATGAAGCAAATAAACCTGCATGTGAAGAACCAACAATTCTTACGGTTGAAGTAGAACAGTTTTGCTCATGATCTGCGTGAAGAATAAGCAACTTGTCCAGCGCATCTACCACTACTGGATTTAATTTATACTGCTCATTAGGCTTTTTAAACATCATGTAAAGCATGTTCTCTACGTAACCTAATGAAGAATCGCCATAATCATAAGGCTTTGAGTTTCTTCTTCTAAGTGTCCAAGCCGCAAGCACAGGGAATTTACCCATAATTTTAACGATGGCTTGGTACATGTCTTCTTCAGAATTAATATCTACAGAAGAAGGGTTAAAAGCAGTTAAAGCACTTGTCAAAGACGACAAGACACCCATTGGGTGTGCCGTTCTTGGAAAACTATCTACAATCTTTTTTACATCTTCATCTACTTCAGAATTTGCTTTAATATCTGCGTGGAATTTATCCAACTGTTGTTTGTTTGGCAATTCTCCAAAAATCAGCAAATATGCAACTTCTAGGAAGTTCGCTTTTTCGGCAAGGTCTTCAATAGTATAACCTCTGTATCTCAAAATACCTTTCTCCCCATCTAAATAAGTAATCGCGCTTTCGCAAGAACCTGTATTTTTATAACCTGGATCTAAAGTAATAATACCTGTAGAAGCTCTTAGCGTTTTAATATCTATCGCTAATTCATTCTCCGTACCTTCTACAACTGGGAATTCTATTTTTTTACCTTTATACTCAAAAGTAGCCGTATCTGACATAATATATTTTAATTTTTTATATTTTTTACAAGTGTTGCGAAAATACGAAATAATCAATTAATTCCCTTGGAACGACGGTTCTTTTTCAGGGTTTTAGAAGTTAAAAAAATGCGAAAAAACACCCGTATTTCAAAATTGCAGCTATTTGTTATATATAAACTCGCTAGACTTTCTTTTTGCAATTCTACTTCGCGGCGAATAATTATCTAAAACTGGCGTTTCCAATTGATAGAGTTGCTGGTAATATTCCTTAACGGAATGCTCCCAACTAAAGCGCTGGCTTTTTGCTACTTTACTAATATGTTTCCACAGCTCTTTATCTTCAAAGAATATATTCAAGGCATCTTCAAAAACACTTTCAAAATTGGCATTTTTGGCCTCCATCGTATTTCCAGAAAAACTAAAGCCAGATTTCATATGCTCTACAGTATCTATTAATCCGCCGGTAGCATGCACCAAACAAGGCTGTCCGTTTCGCATTGCCAACATTTGACTAATCCCGCATGGCTCAAAAAGACTCGGCATCAAGTATAAGTTCGATTCGAAATACAGCGAATCTATTATTTCTTCAGATTGGCCGTTGATAAAAATAAAATTTTCCTTTTGATAACTGATATCCCTAAGAAGCTCTTCATATTCTGGAGCTCCAGTACCCAAAACTATATATACACCGTTTCTTTCGTTTAGAATATCCAAAAGATTGATAAGTGTTTGCGGACTGTTTTTGTAAAAAAAGAATTTTTGCTCGGTTAATCGAGCAACACTGGCGCAAACAAAACTCGGCTTATTTAGAATAAGTGAATAGATTTTATTTCCGGTATGAGCCAAAAAATCTGCTTTATACTTCTTATTAGGCTCCTGCAACCATTTAAAAATAGCCCTCATGCTATTTCTATACAGTTCGTTTTTCTTTGCTTTGTTTATGTTCTTGTAATTGCAGCCGTTGAGAATCCCAAAAAGCCTTCCTTCTTCATCTGCTTGTTTTAAATCGTTTTCCAACCCTTCACCTCCGACGAAAACAGGAAAATCACTCGGTTTTTGTATATCTTCCTTGTACGATGGAGATACGGTATGAACTGCATCGGCAAACCGAATCCCCAAAGACATTAGATTTATACAATCGTGATACCTTGGATCTTTCAACTTATCTTCATCTATAATAATTTCAGGGTAAAATGCTTTTAATGAGGAGTGATTATCCCGAAACGGTCGAATACCTTGAATGGCCAAGTTATGGATGGAATATACAAACCTGATATCTTTTAAAACTGTAAATGAAGGATGAAATTCTTTTAAAAACAACAACAAGCTGGTATGCCAGTCGTGTAAATGGATTACCTGTAATTCGCCAAATAAATCTTGTTTAACCGCCTGCGCTACTGCCGTACAGAACAGTGAAAACATACAGGCATCGGTATAAAAAGGCTGCTCTGGATCGTTAAAATAGATATGGGCTATATCCCCAGATTTTATGGCCGGATGATCAATAACGTAGTGTTTAATGTTTTCGTTTACTTTTTTACCCGGTACTTCATACAAATCTGCTTCTTGAGAGGCACCCCGATACGTAAAGGATAATGACGCAATCCATTCCCCATTGTGATGCAACCTACCATAAGACGGGGTTACCACATGCGAGGTGTCGCCAAAAGAAGCAATTTGCCGTGGTACGTCGCGAACCACATCGCCCATACCTCCCGCTTTACAATTTGGAATTCCATCATTTTCAGCGCAAACAAATAGAAAATTAGTCTTCAAAGCAATATTTTTTTGGTTAATGGTCTTTATATTTAATTATCTTTAAATTAACTAATTATAACCATATAACATAAATATTCCTTATTAAATCAATGTTAATATGCGATTATTTGCAAATACATAAAAAAAGCTCCCCAAAATTTGGGGAGCTTTAAAATTATAATCTTAAGCTGGGCTTATTTTATCTTAAAAGCTTTTTCTTGAGGGTAAAAAGCCACGGCTCCTAATTCTTCCTCAATTCTAAGCAATTGATTATACTTTGCCATACGGTCACTACGGGAAGCAGATCCTGTTTTAATTTGACCTGTATTTAAGGCTACTGCTAAATCTGCAATGGTATTATCTTCTGTTTCACCAGAACGGTGAGACATTACTGAAGTATATCCTGCATTTTTAGCCATATTAACCGCAGCAATGGTTTCCGTAAGTGTCCCGATTTGGTTTACTTTGATAAGGATTGAGTTGGCAATTCCATTTTCAATACCCTTCGATAAACGCTCAACATTGGTCACAAATAAATCGTCCCCAACTAACTGCACTTTGTCTCCAATTTTCTCGGTCAATGCTTTCCAACCATCCCAGTCGTTCTCATCCATACCATCCTCAATAGAAATAATTGGGTATTTTGAAGAAAGTTCAGCAAGGTATTGAGCTTGTTCTTCAGATGTTCTTACTGCTCCTTTGTCGCCTTCAAATTTAGTGTAATCGTATTTTCCGTCTACATAAAATTCAGCAGCTGCACAATCTAAAGCAATCATTACTTCATCCCCCATTTTGTAACCGGCTTTTTCAACCGCTTTAGAAATGGTATCCAAGGCATCTTCTGTACCGTCTAAAGTTGGCGCAAATCCTCCTTCGTCCCCTACAGCAGTGCTCAAACCTCTATCGTGTAATACTTTTTTAAGGTTGTGGAAAATTTCAGTTCCCATCTGCATGGCATGTGTGAAATTTTTTGCTTTCACTGGCATTACCATAAATTCCTGAAAAGCAATAGGCGCATCAGAGTGCGAACCACCATTTATAATATTCATCATTGGCACTGGAAGTGTATTGGCACTTACCCCACCAACGTAACGGTATAATGGCATGTTCAGTTCGTTTGCAGCTGCCTTGGCAACCGCAAGGGAAACCCCTAAAATAGCGTTTGCTCCCAGTTTAGATTTATTGGGAGTACCATCTAAATCGATCATGGTTTGATCGATCAAATTTTGTTCAAAAACAGATGCACCAACAAGTTCTTCGGCAATTTTTGTATTTACATTTTTAACAGCATTTGCAACACCTTTCCCCATGTAATCTTTTCCTCCGTCACGCAACTCAACTGCTTCGTGTTCTCCAGTGGATGCTCCAGATGGAACCGCTGCTCTTCCTAAAATACCATTTTCGGTAACTACATCTACTTCTACTGTTGGATTCCCACGAGAATCTAATATCTGGCGCGCATGTACGCTTATTATTATACTCATACTGTTTTTAGTTTTTGTTGTTTAATATTCTCTATAAATTGATCAAATAAGTAAGTGGCATCGTTGGGCCCTGGTCCTGCCTCAGGGTGGTATTGAACAGAAAAGCAATTTTTAGAAGTGTGGCGAATGCCCATTACTTCATTATCATTTAAATGAGAATGCGTAATCTCTAAATCACCATTACTTTCCGCTTCTTCCCTATTGATAGCAAATCCGTGATTCTGAGAAGTAATTTCACCTTTACCAGTAATATGATTTATTACTGGGTGGTTAATCCCCCTATGCCCATTGTACATTTTAAACGTAGAAACACCTTGCGACAAAGCTATTATTTGGTGGCCAAGACAAATGCCGAATAACGGAAGATCCCTGTCAATAATTTCTTTTGCTACCTCAATAGCACTATCCAATGGTTCTGGATCCCCAGGGCCATTGGACAGGAAGTAACCGTCTGGACTAAAAACTTCCATATCTTTAAAAGAAGCATTGTATGGAAACACTTTGATGTAACAATCCCGTTTTGCAAGATTTCTTAAAATATTCTTCTTTATCCCTAGATCCAGCGCAGCAATTTTAAAAGTTGCATTTTCATCTCCAAAGAAATAAGGTTCTTTGGTAGAAACACGGGATGCCAACTCCAAACCTTTCATATCTGGTGTATCGGCAAGCTGTTTTTTCAGCTCGTCCACCTTATCAACTTCGGTAGAAATAACCGCATTCATCGCACCGTGATCGCGAATATAGCTTACCAAGGCTCTGGTATCTACATCTGAAATAGCTAACAGATTGTTTTCATCTAAGAAATTCTCCAAAGAATCGGTTTTCCCTCTTCGTGATGGGACATAACTAAAATTCTTACAGATAAGTCCCGCAATTTTTACAGAGTCAGATTCTTCTTCATCATCTTTAACACCGTAATTACCAATATGCGCATTGGTAGTTACCATAAGTTGACCGAAATAAGATGGGTCTGTAAAAATTTCTTGATAGCCTGTCATCCCGGTATTAAAACAGACTTCGCCAAAGGCACTTCCTTCTTTGTTGGCCACTGCCTTACCATAGAAGATAGTTCCGTCGGCCAACAAGATCATTGCTTGTTTTCTAGATTGATACTTCATTGTTTTCGTTGCAAAAGTTTTACAAAATAACACAAAAAAAAGGATAAACTAAAGCGTTTATCCTTTTTGATATGTTATGATAACATTAATCACTATTCTTGTGAAGTTTCTGGTTTTTCACTATCAGACTCTTCTTTTTTAGCAGGAGCTTCAGCTACCTTTGGAGCCTCTACAGCTGCCTCGGCTTTCTTACTGCTTCTACTTCTTCTAGTAGACTTTTTCTTAGCAGGCTTATCTGCGTTATAAGTTTCGTTATAATCAACTAACTCAATCATCGCCATATCTGCATTATCCCCAAGTCTATTTCCTAGTTTAATAATTCTAGTATATCCACCTGGTCTGTCTCCTACTTTGGTAGCTACTTCCCTAAAAAGTTCTGTAACAGAATATTTATCTCTAATTTTGCTGAATACAATACGTCTGTTGTGGGTAGTATCTTCTTTGGATTTTGTTACCAAAGGCTCTACAAACTGCTTTAATGCTTTAGCTTTTGCTAAAGTAGTATTAATACGTTTGTGCTCGATTAAAGAGCAAGCCATATTAGCCAACATAGCTTTTCTATGAGCTGATTTTCTACCTAAATGGTTAAATTTCTTTCCGTGTCTCATGACATTTAATTTAAATCAACATCTTGCTCGACCCATTTTGAGGAGCAAAATATGATGATTGAGTGTTAATCTTTATCTAATTTATACTTTGATAAATCCATTCCAAAACTAAGACCTTTGTTATTAACAAGTTCTTCTAGTTCGGTAAGTGATTTTTTACCAAAGTTTCTGAATTTCATTAAATCGTTCTTGTTAAAAGAAACCAAGTCTCCTAAAGTATCTACTTCAGCAGCCTTCAAACAGTTTAGTGCTCTTACTGAAAGATCCATGTCTACCAACTTGGTCTTTAGTAACTGGCGCATATGAAGAGATTCTTCATCATATGTTTCTGTTTGTGCAATCTCATCTGCCTCTAAAGTGATACGCTCATCAGAGAATAACATAAAGTGGTGGATAAGGATTTTTGCAGCTTCTGTTAACGCATCTTTAGGGTGAATAGAACCGTCAGAAACAATTTCGAAAACTAATTTTTCGTAGTCTGTCTTTTGCTCTACACGATAATTTTCAATACTAAACTTCACGTTTTTAATGGGCGTGTAGATAGCATCTGTAAAAATAGTTCCAAGAGGTGCGTTTGCTTTTTTGTTCTCTTCAGCAGGAACATACCCTCTACCCTTTTCGATTGTAATTTCCATGTTTATGGTAACTTTCGAGTCTAAATTACAGATAACTAAATCTGGGTTTAGTACTTGAAAACCTGAGATAAACTTTTGGAAATCTCCAGCAGTGATCTGTTCTTTACCTGAAATCGAAATAGAAACGGTTTCGTTATCAATATCCTCAATTTGTCTTTTGAAACGTACTTGCTTCAAGTTCAAAATGATTTCTGTAACGTCCTCAACTACACCTTCAATTGTAGAAAATTCGTGTTCTACAGAATCGATTCTTGTAGATGTAATTGCAAAACCTTCTAATGAAGATAAAAGAACTCTTCGTAATGCGTTACCAACGGTCAATCCGTATCCTGGTTCCAAAGGTCTGAATTCAAACTTACCTTCGAAATCGGTAGAATCGATCATTATAACTTTATCGGGCTTCTGAAAATTTAGTATTGCCATAGTACGACTGCTGTCTAATTATTATTTAGAGTATAACTCGACGATTAATTGCTCTTTAATATTTTCTGGAATTTGTAAACGCTCTGGAACTGTTACAAACGTTCCTTCTTTTTTCTCGTTATTCCAAGTAATCCATTCGTAAACACTACTATTGTTAGCAAGCGAATTATTGATCGCTTCTAACGATTTTGATTTTTCCCTTACTCCTACAACATCTCCTGGCTTTAATTGGTAAGAAGGAATGTTTACTAACTCACCATTTACGGTGATATGACGGTGAGAAACCAATTGTCTCGCTCCTCTTCTCGATGGAGAAATCCCCATTCTGTAAACTACATTGTCTAAACGAGACTCGCAAAGTTGTAAAAGCACCTCACCAGTAACACCTTTGCTACGGTTTGCTTTTTCAAAAAGGTTTCTAAATTGTCTTTCTAGAATACCGTAAGAATACTTTGCTTTTTGCTTCTCCATTAACTGGATAGCGTATTCTGATTTTTTACCTCTTCTACGGTTATTACCGTGTTGCCCTGGAGGGTAATTTCTTTTTTCGAATGATTTATCATCTCCGAAAATAGCTTCTCCGAATTTACGGGCTATTTTAGTCTTTGGACCTGTATATCTTGCCATGTTTTTTGTACTATTGTGAAGGTGATTATGAATTAAGGCTTATCCTTCGATAATCGTAAAAACCTTCTTTTAAACATTAATTAATTAAACTCTTCTTCTTTTTGGTGGACGACATCCGTTGTGAGGCAATGGAGTAACATCGATAATCTCTGTAACTTCAATTCCAGCATTGTGGATAGAACGGATTGCTGATTCTCTACCAGATCCAGGACCTTTAACGTACACTTTTACTTTTCTAAGACCAGCTTCCTGAGCTACTTTTGCAGCATCTTCTGCAGCAATCTGTGCAGCGTAAGGAGTGTTTTTCTTAGAACCTCTGAATCCCATTTTACCTGCTGAAGACCAAGCAACAACATCTCCTTTTTTGTTTGTTAAGGAAATAATTACGTTATTGAATGATGCAGCGATATGAGCTTCACCTACAGACTCTACTACAACCTTACGTTTCTTAGCAGTTTTTGTATTTGACTTTGCCATATTGTTTTAGTTTCTAGTTGTTAGTTTTTAGTTGTTAGAATCCTAAACATTGCTATTTCAAACAGATTCATCTAACGTCTAAACACTAATGACTAATGTCTCTAATTATTTAGTTGCTTTTTTCTTGTTAGCAACAGTTTTTCTTTTACCTTTTCTTGTTCTAGAGTTATTCTTAGTACGCTGTCCTCTTAAAGGAAGACCAGCTCTGTGACGAATACCTCTTTGACAACCGATGTCCATTAAACGCTTAATGTTTAATTGAACCTCTGAGCGTAGCTCACCTTCTATTGTATAAGAAGCAATAGCCTCTCGAATACCAGCGATATCTTCGTCTGCCCAGTCGTTAACTTTCTTGTCTTCGCTAACTTGAGCTTTTTCTAAGATCTCTTTAGCTCTACTTTTTCCAATACCAAAGATGTAAGTTAAACCTATAACTCCTCTTTTGTGCTTTGGTAAATCTACTCCTGCGATTCTAGCCATAACTTATCCTTGTCTTTGTTTAAACTTAGGATTCTTTTTATTGATTACATACAATCTCCCCTTTCTACGCACAATTTTGCACTCGGGACTTCTCTTTTTTAGTGATGCTCTTACTTTCATCTCTTTAATATCTATAAGTAATTCTTGCTTTAGTTAGGTCGTAAGGACTCATTTCAAGTTTCACCTTGTCCCCTGGTAATAATTTAATGTAATGCATACGCATCTTACCAGAAATATGAGCCGTTACAACGTGACCGTTTTCTAATTCTACTCGAAACATTGCATTAGACAATGCTTCAATTATACTTCCATCTTGTTCTATTGCGGGCTGTTTTGCCATAATTAAGCTACAACTTTTCTATTTTTACCTGTTTTCATCAAGCCATCATAATGCCTGTTCAACAAGTATGAATTTACCTGTTGCATTGTATCTATTGCAACACCTACCAAAATTAATAGTGAGGTACCACCATAAAACAACGCCCAACCTTGTTGTACTCCCATTAATTTAACAACAACTGCTGGTAAAACAGCAATCAATGCTAAAAATAAAGATCCTGGGAATGTAATTAAAGACATTATTTTATCTAAATAATCTGAGGTTTCTTTCCCTGGACGAATCCCTGGGATAAATCCACCACTTCTCTTTAGATCGTCAGCCATTTTATTCGTCGGCACTGTAATTGCGGTGTAAAAATACGTAAATATTATTATTAATAACGCAAAAACAATATTGTACCACAATCCAAAGATATTACTAAACTCTGTTTGCAACCATTGACCAACTCCTGTATCTTTCAAAGCTCCTATTCTACCAATGTATGCGGGGGCAAACATAATTGCCTGTGCAAAGATAATTGGCATAACACCAGAAGCATTTAATTTTAAAGGAATATACTGTCTAGATCCAAAAACATTTTTTTCATAACCTCCCGAAGCAGTTCTACGCGCATATTGAACTGGAATTTGTCTCGTTGCCATAACCAACATAATACATGCTAGAATTACAACAAACCATAAAATCAATTCAATTAATATCAACATTAAACCACCGTTGGAGCCAGAAGTTCTGGATACAAATTCTTGCACGAACGACTGAGGCATTCTTGCAATAATCCCCACCATAATAAGTAGAGAGATTCCGTTACCAATACCTTTATCGGTAATTTTTTCTCCCAACCACATGGCAAAAATGGTTCCTGTTACTAAAATTAAAACTGCAGGAATCATAAAATCCAGACCTTTACCTAAAATAAATGCGCTATCTGGAACACCTAGAGAACCTAAGGAATATAAATACGCTGGTGCCTGCACCAAACAAATCCCAATGGTTAACCATCTCGTAATCTGGTTTAATGTTTTACGGCCACTCTCTCCTTCTTTTTGTAATTTCTGAAGGTAAGGAATAGCCAATCCCATTAATTGAACTACGATAGATGCAGAGATATAAGGCATAATACCCAAGGCAAAGAAAGAAGCGTTTGCAAATGCTCCCCCTGTAAATGCGTTTAGAATACCCAATAAACCTCCACCATCTGTTCTAGATGATAATTCTGCCAATTGCTGTGTATCAATACCTGGTAATACAACTTGCGCACCGAAACGGTAAACTAAAAGAAGACCAAGGGTAACTAAAATTCTACCCTTAAGTTCTTCTATTTTCCAGATATTGCTTAATGTCTCAATAAATTTCTTCATGGTTACTTGTTGGTTATAAACTTACTGCTTCACCTCCGGCCGCTTCGATAGCTGCTTTTGCACTGGCGGTAAATTTATGTACTGATACTTTTAATTTAGCTTTTAGTTCTCCTCCTCCTAGTATTTTTACTAGCTCGTTAGATTTCACAACTCCGTTGCTAACTAAAACATCTAAATCTACGGTGTCTTTCACCACACCTTTATCAACCAATTCTTGTAACTTGTTTAAATTGATTCCTGCGTATTCCTTTCTGCTGATGTTATTAAAACCAAACTTAGGCACACGTCTTTGAAGTGGCATTTGCCCACCTTCAAAACCAATTTTCTTTGAGTATCCTGAACGGGACTTAGCTCCTTTGTGACCTCTAGTGGCCGTACCACCTTTGCCAGAACCTTGACCACGTCCTACTCTTTTTCCGTCTCTATGTACTGAACCTTCAGCTGGTTGTAAGTTACTTAAATTCATAACTATATTGTTATTAAGCTTCTTCAAAAGAAACTAAGTGTTCTACTTTTTTTACCATACCAAGGATGTTTGGTGTTGCATCATGCTCCACAACTTGACCAATTCCTTTTAGGCCTAGCGCTTTTAACGTTCTTTTTTGTCTTTCAGGACGTTTAATGCTGCTCTTTACTTGCGTAACTTTTACTTTTTTCATCTTATCCTTGGTTTATCCTTTAAAAACTTTTTCTAAAGAAATTCCTCTTTGCGCTGCGATTGTTCTAGCATCTCTTAAACGTAATAAAGCATCGAAAGTTGCTTTAACAACGTTGTGAGGGTTAGAAGAACCTTGAGATTTAGATAGTACATCGTGTACTCCTACTGCTTCCAATACCGCACGTACTGCACCACCTGCAATAACCCCGGTACCGTGAGAAGCTGGCTGGATGTAAACCCTTGCACCACCATATTTCCCTTTTTGCTCATGAGGTAATGTACCTTTGTTAAGAGGGATACGAACTAGGTTTTTCTTAGCATCTTCTACAGCTTTGGAAATAGCATCTGCTACCTCTTTAGATTTTCCCAATCCGTGACCAACTACACCATTCTCGTCTCCTACAACAACTATTGCAGAAAATCCGAAGGCTCTACCTCCTTTAGTAACTTTAGTAACTCTTTGTACTCCTACTAGACGATCTTTCAATTCAAGTCCACCAGGTTTTACTAATTCTACGTTTTTATAATCTTGATACATATTTTCTTAGAATTTAAGTCCTGCTTCTCTAGCACCTTCTGCTAACGATTTTACTCTACCGTGATACAAGTAACCACCTCTATCGAAAGAGATCGCCTCGTAACCAGCGCTTTTTGCTTTCTCTGCAATAGCTTTCCCTACTAAGGTAGCTATTTCAGTTTTAGTACCTTTTGCAGAACTAATTTCTTTATCTCTTGAAGATGCTGCCAACAGGGTTTTTCCTGTTTCATCATCTATCAATTGAGCATAAATCTCTTTATTACTTCTAAAAATAGCCAGTCTTGGTCTAGCTTCTGTTCCAGAAACCACCTTACGGATTCTATTTTTGATTCTCTGTCTTCTTTCAGTCTTTGATAATGCCATAGTGCTAATTATTAAGCTGATTTACCTGCTTTTCTTCTTAATTGCTCACCAACAAACTTAATTCCTTTTCCTTTGTAAGGCTCTGGCTTACGGAAAGAACGAATCTTAGCTGCTACTTGACCAACTAATTGCTTATCGTATGATGTTAGTTTTACGATTGGATTTTTACCCTTTTCTGAGATAGTTTCCACTTTAACCTCAGGAGCTAAATCGATTACGATATTGTGCGAAAAACCAATTGCCAAATCTAATTTTTGACCTTGGTTGCTAGCTCTGTAACCTACTCCAACTAATTCTAACTGTTTAGTAAAGCCATTAGAAACACCTTCGATCATGTTATTGATCAATGATCTGTAAAGACCGTGTTTAGCTTTAACATTTTTCACATCTGAAGAACGCTCCAAAATTACACTTCCTTCTTCTACTTTAATAGTAATGTCTGAAAATGTTTGTTTCAATTCTCCAAGTTTACCTTTTACGGTAACTTCGTCTTCTTTAATATCTACAGTAACTCCCTCGGGAATTGCTATTGGACTATTACCTATTCTTGACATTTCTTCTTGTCTTTATATATTAGTAAACGTAACACAAAACTTCACCACCTACATTTTCTTGCTTGGCTTGCTTGCTTGTCATTACTCCGTGAGAAGTAGAAACAATGGCAATACCAAGACCATTAAGAACTCTAGGAAGTTCATCTTTACCAGCATACTTACGTAAACCTGGTGTACTCACACGCTTTAGCTTTTTAATAACGGGCTCTTTAGTAAGCTTATCGTATTTTAAAGCTATTTTAATAACACCCTGCACTGCGTTGTCTTCGAATTTATAACTTAAAATATATCCTTGATCGAATAATATTTTAGTCATATCCTTTTTCAAATTAGAAGCAGGTATTTCTACTACTCTGTGCCCAGCGCTGTTAGCGTTTCTAATTCTTGTTAAATAATCTGCTATAGGATCTGTATACATCTATATCTATTTGCGGTAACAGTTTTCAGCATTATACTGAACTTACTACCAGTTAAAATTTATTTACCAACTTGCTTTTTTAACCCCTGGAATAAGGCCGTTGTTAGCCATTTCTCTAAAAGTTACTCGAGAAATTCCAAAAGTACGCATATACCCTCTAGGTCTTCCAGTTAATTTACAACGATTGTGCAAACGTACCGGAGAAGAATTTTTTGGTAATTTCTGTAATGCTTCCCAATCTCCAGCTTCCTTTAAAGCCTTTCTTTTTTCAGCATACTTGTCTACCAATTTTTGTCTTTTCACCTCACGGGCTTTCATTGATTCTTTAGCCATACTAGTTCTTTTTAAAAGGTAATCCTAATTCGCTTAATAATGATTTTGCTTCCTTATCGGTGTTAGCAGAAGTAACAAAGGTAATATCCATACCTGCCACTTTGTTAACTCTATCGATATTGATCTCTGGAAAGATAATCTGCTCGGTAATACCAAGGTTATAGTTTCCACGTCCATCAAAACCATTAGCTTTGATACCATTAAAATCTCTTACTCGTGGTAATGCAGAAGTAATCAATCTATCTAAGAATTCGTACATTCTTTCCCCACGTAAAGTTACTTTTGCCCCAATTGGCATACCTTTACGTAATTTAAAAGATGCAACGTCTTTTTTAGATATGGTTGCTACTGCTTTTTGTCCAGATATTCTTGATAATTCGTCTACTGCGTAGTCGATCAACTTTTTATCTGCAACAGCTGCACCAACTCCACGGCTAATAACAATCTTTTCCAGTTTAGGCACTTGCATAACGTTCGTGTAACCAAACTCTCCTGTAAGAGAGGAAACTATTCTTTCCTTATACTCTTGTTTTAATCTTGGAATGTAAGCCATAATTAAATTACTTCATTAGATTTTTTAGAAAATCTCACTTTCTCACCATCTCTAACTTCGTATCCTACTCTGGTAGTTTCCCCAGATTTTGGATCTATTAACGATAAGTTAGAAACATGAATAAGAGCTTCTTTCTTAACGATACCTCCTTGAGGGTTTTTAGCACTTGGCTTCTCGTGTTTAGACACTAGATTTACGCCCTCAACTATCGCTTTGTTCTTTTCACGATCTACTTTAAGCACTTGCCCTTCTGAACCTTTATGTTCTCCCGCAATTACTCTAACAGTATCTCCTGATTTTATCTTTAGTTTTATCATTTCTTCGTGTATTAAAGCACCTCTGGCGCTAATGATACAATCTTCATAAACTGCTTGTCACGTAATTCTCTCGCTACTGGACCGAACACACGGGTACCGCGCATCTCTCCAGTTGGGTTAAGAAGAACACAAGCATTATCATCAAAACGAATGTAAGAACCATCTGGTCTTCTTACTTCTTTTCTGGTACGAACTACTACTGCTGTAGATACCTGACCTTTTTTAACGTTTCCGTTTGGCGTGGCATCTTTTACGGTAACAACTATTTTGTCACCAACAGAAGCATATCTTCTTTTAGTACCTCCTAATACACGGATAGTTAAAACTTCCTTAGCCCCCGTGTTGTCTGCTACTTTTAATCTTGATTCCTGTTGTACCATAATTATTTCGCTCTTTCAATGATTTCAACTAATCTCCAACATTTGGTTTTACTCAATGGACGTGTCTCCATTATTTTTACTGTATCACCAATATTGCAATCGTCTTTTTCGTCGTGCGCAACGTATTTCTTAGTTTTTAACACGAACTTACCGTACATAGGGTGTTTTACTCGTTTTACTTCAGAAACCACAATAGACTTCTGCATTTTATTACTTGTAACTACCCCTACTCTTTCTTTTCTTAAATTTCTATTTTCCATCTTCTAGCAGAATCGAATTATTGTAATTCTCTTTTAGTAAGCTCTGTCGCCAATCTAGCCACCGTTCTTCTAGTATGTCTCAACTGAAGTGGATTCTCCAAAGGTGTAATGGTATGAGCCAATTTTAAATCTGCATATTGTTTCTTAACAATACCAAGCTGTTCTTGTAGCTCAGCAGTAGATAATTCTCTAATCTCTGATTGTTTCATAATCTTCTTAATTAATTAAGCTGAATAATCTCTAGCTACAATAAACTTTGTTTTAACCGGTAGTTTCTGCGCTGCAAGCCTTAAAGCTTCTTTTGCAACATCCATAGGTACACCACCTATTTCAAACATAATTCTACCTGGTTTCACTACAGCTGCCCAATATTCTGGAGCACCTTTACCTTTACCCATACGCACCTCAAGTGGCTTCTTTGTAATAGGCTTGTCTGGAAAAATTTTGATCCACAACTGCCCTTCTCTTTTCATAAAACGAGTAGCAGCAACACGAGCAGCCTCTATTTGACGCGCTGTGATGAATGATGAATCCATTGATTTTATACCAAACATACCATTTGAAAGTTCATGCCCTCTTTGAGAAAGACCTTTCATACGGCCTTTCTGCTGCTTACGGTATTTTGTTCTTTTCGGCTGTAACATTTTTCTTTTACTTTAAAAAATTACTTTCTACGACGAGATTTTCTTGCTCCACCGGCATTATTACCGCCTTTCCCTTGTTTTTTGGACATTCCAACAAGCGGGGAAAGCTCTCTCTTTCCATAAACCTCGCCTTTCATGATCCACACTTTAATTCCCAATCTACCATAGGTAGTATGAGCTTCATGCAATGCGTAATCAATGTCAGCTCTAAATGTTGACAAAGGAATTCTACCATCTTTGTAAGATTCTGAACGTGCCATTTCAGCTCCGTTCAAACGTCCAGAGATTTGAATTTTGATACCTTCGGCGTTCATTCTCATTGCAGCGGCAATAGCCATTTTAATTGCACGTCTATAAGAAATTCTGTTCTCGATTTGACGGGCAACACTTGCAGCAACAAGGTTAGCATCCAATTCTGGTCTCTTAATTTCAAAGATGTTAATTTGAACTTCTTTGTCTGTAATTTTCTTAAGCTCTTCTTTTAGCTTGTCTACCTCTTGACCACCCTTACCAATAATGATACCTGGGCGAGCCGTAGTGATAGTAACGGTTACAAGCTTAAGCGTACGCTCAATAATTACTCTAGATACACTAGCTTTAGATAAACGAGCATGGATGTACTTTCTGATTTTATCGTCTTCAGCAAGTTTGTCTCCATAGTCATTACCTCCATACCAGTTGGATTCCCATCCTCTAATGATACCAAGGCGATTTCCGATCGGATTTGTTTTCTGTCCCATACTCTATCTTAACTTTGTGTATTATTTTTAGCTCCCACCACCAATGTTACGTGGTTTGAACGTTTTCTTATTCTGTGTGCACGACCTTGAGGTGCTGGACGAAGTCTCTTCAACATCGTTCCACCATCTACTCTGATCTCTTGTACAAATAAATCTGCTTCCTCTAAGTTTGCATCTTCGTTTTTAGCTTGCCAGTTTGCAATTGCAGAAACCAACAATTTCTCTAATCTACGTGATGCTTCTTTTTGGTTAAATTTCAAAATAGCAAGTGCCTTCTCAACTTTTTCCCCACGAACCAAATCGGCTACTAGCCTCATTTTTCTAGGTGAAGTTGGGCAGTTATTCAACTTTGCAAATGCTAAACTTTTTTTAGCTTCTTTTATTTGCTCTGCTCTTTCTCTTTTACGAACTCCCATGGCTACTTATTATTTTTTTCCTTTATTTTTTGCACCAGCGTGACCTCTAAAAGATCTTGTTGGTGAAAATTCTCCTAACTTATGCCCCACCATGTTCTCTGTAACATATACAGGAACGAATTGGCGACCATTATGCACAGCTATTGTTTGACCAACGAAATCTGGAGTAATCATAGATGCTCTAGACCAAGTTTTAATAACTGTCTTCTTACCAGATTCAACATTTTGTTGAACTTTATTCTCTAAACTATAGTGAACGTAAGGTCCTTTTTTTAGTGAACGTGCCATCTCTTAATATTATTTCTTTCTACGTTCTACAATATACTTATTACTCGCTTTAGACTTAGATCTTGTTCTAAATCCTTTTGCAGGTATTCCGTTTCTAGATCTTGGATGACCTCCAGAAGCACGGCCTTCCCCACCACCCATTGGGTGATCTACTGGGTTCATAACTACCGGTCTAGTTCTTGGTCTTCTACCTAACCAACGTTTTCTACCTGCCTTACCAGAAACCACTAACTGATGATCTGAATTGGATACCGCACCGATTGTAGCTAAACAACCTGCCAACACCAATCTTGTTTCACCAGAAGGAAGCTTCACAGTAGCATATTTACCTTCTCTTGCCATTAACTGAGCAAAAGCACCAGCCGAACGAGCCATTACAGCTCCTTGACCAGGACGTAATTCAATACAAGATATAATAGTACCTAATGGAACCTCACTTAAAGGCATTGCATTTCCTATCTCAGGAGCTACTCCAGATCCAGAGACAACTGTTTGACCTACTTGCAAACCGTTTTGAGCTACGATATAACTCTTCTCTCCATCCTTGTAAGTAATTAATGCAATAAACGCAGTTCTGTTTGGATCGTATTGAATTGATTCTACAGTAGCCTCAACATTCGTTTTAGCTCTTTTAAAATCAACCATACGATACTTCTTCTTATGACCACCACCTAAATAGCGCATGGTCATTTTTCCTTGACTGTTTCTACCTCCCGACTTTTTTAACGGAGCGAGCAAGCTCTTCTCCGGCTTGTCAGTAGTAATCGCGTCAAATCCGTTTACTACTCTAAATCGCTGTCCAGGAGTTACTGGTTTTAATTTTCTTACTGACATTTCTTGTCTTTACTTATATATTATTATAAAAATCAATAATATCCCCTTCAGCTACTTGAACAACAGCTTTCTTAACAGCATTGGTTTTCCCATGCTGTATTCCTGTTTTCGTGTAGCGAGTACTTCTCTTCGGACCGTAATTCATTGTGCGAACTTTTTCAACAGAAACTCCATAAGCAGCTTCTACGGCATCCTTAATCTGTAACTTGTTTGCCTTAGGATCTACAATGAAACCATAACGATTGTTCAACTCGCTATCAGCGGTCGCTTTTTCCGTAATAATAGGCTTTATTAACACACTCATTGGTTTCTTATTTACTTAAATTCGACTCAATTCCTTCTATAGACCCTTCTAAAAGCACTATGCTATTTGCATTAACAATTTTGTAAGTGCTTAATTCTGAGCTAGTTAAAACCTCAGAGGTCTTTAAATTGCGTGACGACAAATATACGTTATTATTTGAATCACCCAACACAAAGAGGGATTTTTTATTTTCTAACCCTAAAGCTTTCAAAACATTAGTGAAATTTTTTGTTTTTGGAGCCTCAAAATTGAAGTCTTCTAAAACGATAATTGATTTCTCTTGTGCCTTGATTGATAATGCAGATCGTCTAGCAAGACGCTTTACATTTTTATTTAACTTTTGAGTATAGTCTTTAGGTCTTGGACCAAAAATTCTACCACCTCCCTTGAAAATTGGAGATTTGATACTTCCTGCTCTTGCAGTACCTGTACCTTTTTGTTTTTTGATCTTACGTGTACTTCCCGCAATCTCTGCTCTTTCTTTAGACTTATGCGTTCCTTGACGTTGATTTGCCAAGTACTGCTTAACATCTAAATATACAGCATGAGAGCTAGGCTCTACACCGAAAACTGATTTAGAAAGCTTCACCTTTCTTCCAGTTTCTTTTCCGTTGATATCTAAAACTGCTACTTCCATTACTTCTGAACGATTACATAAGCGTTTTTGTGCCCAGGAACACATCCTTTAACTACTAAAAGATTTTTTTCCGGAACCACTTTCAACACTCTTAAGTTTTGTACTGTTACTTTTTCTGCACCCATTTGCCCAGCCATACGCATACCTTTAAATACACGAGATGGGTAAGATGCAGCACCAATAGAACCAGGTGCTCTTAAACGGTTATGCTGACCGTGGGTAGATTGACCTACACCACCGAAACCATGACGCTTAACAACCCCTTGGAATCCTTTACCTTTTGATGTACCTGTAACATCGATAAACTCTCCCTCTACAAATTGCTCTACCGTTAAAGTATCTCCTAATTTGTGTTCGCTCTTAAAATCTTGGAATTCAACGACTTTTCTTTTAGGAGAAACCCCTGCTTTTTTAGCATGACCTAATTCGGCCTTGTTAGCATGTTTTTCTGCCTTGTCATCGAAACCAAGTTGAAGAGCCTCATACCCGTCAACCTCATTGGTTCTGACTTGGGTAACTACGCATGGTCCAGCTTCGATTACCGTACATGGGATGTTTTTCCCATTTTCGTCGAAGATGCTGGTCATACCGATCTTTTTTCCTATTAACCCAGACATTCTAATTTAATTTACGATGTACAACCTACCATTTGTAAGCCTTCCATCTAATTGTTATTACTAATTACTTGTTTATCTAAAAAACTTCAGGGTCAAAAATACTTTCAACCCTGAATGTATTTTATCCGTTTTTCCTTCGCCTACTAGCTCGGGACATGTTTGCTCCAGGCAAAAACCTAGAACATTTTTCGCAAACCTTCCACCAAAGTGGAAGTTTACTTATACCTTGATCTCTACTTCAACCCCACTTGGTAATTCCAACTTCATCAAAGCATCGATAGTTTTAGATGAAGAACTGTAAATATCAAGAAGTCTTTTGTAAGAACTTAATTGAAATTGCTCTCTAGACTTTTTGTTTACGTGCGGAGAACGAAGAACAGTAAATATTTTTTTGTGAGTTGGTAATGGAATTGGACCCGTTACAACAGCACCAGTTGTTTTTACTGTCTTAACGATTTTCTCGGCAGATTTATCTACCAAGTTGTAATCGTATGATTTTAGTTTTATTCTGATTTTCTGACTCATTTTCTTAAAATTTAAGCTTCAACTCCTTTTGCTTCCTTAATTACAGCTTCAGATATATTTGAAGGTGTTTCAGCATAATGTGAAAATTCCATAGTAGAGGTAGCTCTACCAGATGATAAAGTACGTAAAGAAGTTACATAACCAAACATCTCTGATAATGGAACACTTGCCTTAATTACTTTCGAACCTGCCCTATCGCTCATGTTGTTAACTTGACCACGACGACGGTTAAGGTCACCTACAATATCTCCCATACTTTCCTCAGGAGTTAACACTTCTAATTTCATGATTGGCTCCATGATTACAGCTTTTGCAGCTCTTGCAGCAGCTTTAAATCCTAGTTTAGCAGCCAATTCGAATGAAAGCTGATCGGAATCCACATCGTGGTAAGAACCGTCAGTTAAAGTAACTTTCATCGCATCTACTTCATAACCCGCTAACGGACCATTTTTCATTGCTTCCTTGAATCCTTTTTCAATGGATGGAACAAATTCTTTAGGAACGTTACCACCTTTAATTTCAGAAACAAATTCTAAACCAAGCTTACCTTCTTCAGCAGGCTCAAGTGTAAATACAATGTCTGCAAATTTACCACGACCACCAGATTGCTTTTTATAAACTTCTCTGTGTTGTGCTTTTTGCGTAATAGATTCTTTGTACTCAACCTGAGGCTGACCTTGGTTAACTTCTACTTTAAACTCACGCTTTAAACGATCTACGATAATATCTAAGTGAAGCTCACCCATTCCAGAAATAATAGTTTGCCCAGAAGCCTCATCTGTTCTAGCAGTAAACGTTGGATCTTCTTCGGCCAATTTAGCCAAAGCCATCCCCATTTTATCCACATCAGCTTTTGTTTTAGGCTCCACAGCGATACCAATTACTGGATCTGGGAAGTCCATACTTTCAAGTACGATAGGTGCTTTTTCATCAGACAACGTATCTCCAGTTTTAATATCTTTAAAACCAACAGCCGCTCCAATATCTCCAGCTTCAATATACTCAATAGCATTTTGTTTATTGGAGTGCATTTGGTAGATACGTGAAATACGCTCTTTTTTACCAGATCTATTGTTTAACACATAAGAACCAGCATCTAATCTACCAGAATATGCACGGAAGAAAGCTAAACGACCCACGAAAGGATCGGTTGCAATTTTAAATGCCAATGCAGCAAAAGGCGCAGCAACATCTGGCTTACGTCTTTCTTCAGCACCAGTATCTGGGTTCGTCCCTACAACACCATCTTTATCTACCGGCGAAGGTAAATAACGACAAACAGCATCTAATAAGAACTGAACACCTTTATTTTTAAATGAAGAACCACAAATCATAGGGATGATTGCTCTATCCATAACCGCAGCCCGAAGCGCAGCATGAATTTCTTCTTCAGTTATAGAGCTTTCATCTTCAAAGAATTTCTCAAGTAGATTTTCATCATACTCAGCAACTTCTTCGATTAATTTTGCACGGTACTCTTGAACTTCCTCCTTCATATCTTCAGGAATATCCACTACATCAAAAGTAGAACCGAAGTTATCTTCATGCCATACAATAGCTCTATTTTTTACTAAATCTACAATTCCTCTAAAATCACTTTCATCACCAATAGGCAAAACAATTGGAACAGCATTAGAACCTAACATCTCTTTAACCTGATTTGCAACAGCTAAGAAGTTAGACCCCTGACGGTCCATTTTGTTAACGAAACCAATTCTAGGAACCCCGTAGTTATCGGCCAATCTCCAGTTAGTTTCAGACTGAGGCTCAACACCATCAACCGCACTAAACAAGAAAACCAACCCATCAAGAACACGTAAAGAACGGTTTACTTCTACCGTAAAATCTACGTGCCCGGGAGTATCGATAATATTAAAGTGATACCCTTTAGTCTCTGGAGTTTCTTGCGCATTCTCCATTGGGAATCTCCAAGTACATGTAGTAGCCGCAGAAGTAATGGTAATACCTCTTTCCTGCTCTTGCTCCATCCAGTCCATTGTAGCAGCACCATCGTGCACTTCTCCAATTTTGTGGGAAACTCCGGTATAAAAAAGAATACGCTCTGTTGTTGTTGTTTTACCAGCATCAATATGAGCCGCAATTCCTATATTTCTTGTATATTTTAAATCTCTTTGTGCCATTTTATTTTTTTACTAAAATCTAAAGTGAGAGAATGCTTTATTTGCTTCAGCCATTTTATGAGTATCCACTCTTTTCTTAACCGCTGCACCTTCTTCTTTGGCAGCTGCAAGAACTTCACCGGCTAATTTCTGAGCCATTGATTTTTCATTTCTCTTACGAGAATAACTAATCAACCACTTCATAGCCATAGATACTTTTCTATCTGGTCTAATCTGCATTGGAATTTGGAATGTAGCACCACCAACACGACGGCTTCTAACCTCTACGTGTGGCATAACATTAGATAAAGCATCTTTCCAAATTTCTAGGGCAGTTTTTTCTTCGTCTTGTTTTTTCTCTTCTACGATATCAATTGCATCATAGAAAACTTTGAAAGCTACAGACTTTTTACCATCCCACATCATCATATTAACGAAACGCGTCACTAATTGATCATTAAACCTTGGATCTGGTAAAAGAGGTCTCTTTTTGGCCTGTCTTTTTCTCATTTCTTCTTGTTAAAAGTTTTAATTACTTCTTAGGGCGTTTTGCTCCGTATTTAGATCTACGTTGCGTTCTTCCTTGAACTCCAGCAGTATCTAAAGCACCACGAACGATGTGATACCTAACTCCTGGTAAATCCTTAACCCTTCCGCCTCTTACTAATACTATCGAGTGCTCTTGTAAATTGTGACCTTCTCCAGGGATGTAAGCATTCACTTCTTTACCATTGGTAAGACGAACCCTTGCTACTTTACGCATAGCTGAGTTTGGCTTCTTAGGTGTAGTAGTGTAAACACGCGTACAAACCCCTCTTCTTTGAGGACACGAATCTAAAGCAGCCGATTTACTCTTCTTAGTAATCGTGGCTCTTCCTTTTCGTACTAATTGTGAAATTGTTGGCATAATCTACTAAACAATAATTATGTTTTATTAATTAAAAATCCTTATAAAACGCTGGTTCGCAGTTCACAATTGAACACACCTCTCGTTTAAAAGGGTGGCAAAGGTAGAAATATTTATTTACAAATCAAACCTTAATTAATTAATTTTCAATAAAGTCGGAAATGTACAAACACAACACGCCATATATAAATTAGGACAAAGCTTTAAACCTACGTAGAAAACATAAGCAAACAACCCTTTTTTATCAAACTTAGAATTTTAACCTCTTAACTTAAGTTTAAGAATTTTAAAGAGAATGGATAACTTAGAAATATGTGCACCTTTAATCGAAGCAACTTTATTTTTTATTAAATTTTTATAACTGATTCGAACTTTCGAATCATATTTTATCAAAATACCAATTATTTAATAAATTAATGAAACATCAATAAAATCAAGGCCTACCATTTACATAGACCGCAATTCTTAGCATTAACATAAAATTATCTTAAATTTTAATTGGATAATTAACATAATATTATCATTTTCGTGGTCGCTAATTCAAATTAATTTAAAATGAGAACAAAGTTCAGTGGATTTTTAACGCTTTTAATAGCGTTAATTGTGCAAGTGTCTTTTGCACAAGAAAAAACCGTAACAGGGGTGGTTAAGGACCAAGATGGCCTGCCGTTACCTGGAGCGAACGTAGTAGTTAAGGGTACTTCTACGGGCACCCAAACAGATTTTGATGGAATATACTCCATCCAAGCCAGTACAGGAGATGTCTTAGTTTATTCTTTCGTAGGACAAACAACTGAAGAAAGAACGGTTGGGGCTTCTAACTCAATCAACGTTACTTTAGCCCAAGATGCTACAGAACTTGAAGCTGTAGTAGTAAACGCATTGGGTATCGAAGTTAACCGAGGCTCCTTAGCATCTTCTATATCAGAAGTTGATGCAGGTGCAATACAGAACTCTGGTGAAACGAGTATCGCCAAAGGTCTTTCTGGTAAAGCATCAGGGGTGCAAATCATTAACACTTCTGGTGATGCAGGTTCAAGTGCATATATCCAAATTAGAGGACAAAGTACTATCACGCGAAGCTTACAACCACTTATCGTAGTAGACGGTATCCCAATCAGTAATGATGAAATCGGCGGTGGAGTTGATGGTGTTGTTCAACAGTCAAGAATTGGAGATATTAATCCAAATGACATAGAGAGCCTTGAAGTTTTAAAAGGAGCTTCTGCCGCAGCCCTTTGGGGTTCAAGAGCAGGTAATGGTGTTATTGTAATTACAACTAAAAAAGGTAAAGGAGTGGATCAAGGAGATTTAAAAGTATCTATTTCTACGACTTACAGTCACGACGAACCAAATGACATATTAGACACTCAAGATATTTTTGGTAGAGGGTCTAATGGTATTGCTGCTCTTGGCACAAGTGCGAATGCAAACTCTTGGGGAGATAAAATTAGTGAAAGACCAGGAGGTCCAGATTTCGTTGATAGCGCATCTCCTAATTATTTTGTAGCAAGAGATGGAGATATATACTATCCTATTACCGAAAAGAGAAGTAGAGAGAATTTTAATGACAGTAACTACGAAGACGTAATAAATAGCGGATATTATTTAGAAAATAATGTAAGCTTCAGTGGTGCTACTAAATCTGGAAACTACTTTATGAGCGTTTCTAATTTAGATCAAGAAGGTATCGTTAGAAGCAACGACTACAACAGAACTACCGCAAGACTAAACTCGGAATTTCGTTTAAACGATCGCATTAAATTTAAAGGTACTGCTACCTATTCGAATATTACATCAAATAGAATCCAGCAAGGTTCAAACACAAGTGGACTGCTCCTGGGTCTTTACAGAACGCCAGCAGATTTTGACAACAGCGACTACATTGGAACACGTTACGCAAATGGCATTCCTGTAACAGAGAACAGCCATAGAGCATACAGAAGACAATTAGGTACGGTAGATAGACAATCTCCAATTTACAATAACCCATTATGGACTACCGATGTACAACAGAATCCGAATACTGTAGATAGATTTATTTTAGGAGGAACTTTTGAAGCAGAAGCTACAGATTGGCTAAAATTAATTGCTAGAGGTGGTGTAGATCATTATGTGGATGAGAGAATGGCCTTATACCCAGTAAATTCTGCGGAAAATAATGGGCAAGGTTCTTTCAATGAGCAACTTTACGCTTCTACACAAACAAACATTGACTTTATAGGTACTGGTAATTTTGATATTACAGAAAAACTAAATTTTAATTATCTAGCAGGTTTGAACTTTAATAAAAGAAGATTTGAACAAAGAGGGGGTAGCTATGTAAACTTCATTTTAGATACTGACAAGATTTTCTACGAGAATGCAATTGTTGCAAACAGAAGATCTACAATAGATGAGAGTGAAGTACGTATTTCTGCTGGTTATGCAAATGTTGCTTTCGATTATGACAATTTGTTGTATTTGAGCTTAACGGGAAGAGCAGAAACCGCATCAACTTTTGGGGACAACGAAATATTCTATTACCCATCTGCCGAATTCGGTTTTAGCTTCGCTAACCTTGTGAATAATCAACAAACTTTTTCTAAAGGAAAGTTAAGATTAACCTATGGAGAAGTAGGTATCGAGCCTGCTGCTTATGCAACTACCACTTATTACTCAAGTGCGGCAGGAGCTGAAGGATACGGGCCTGCTTACGACTCTGGAGCTTATGATGGATCGTTTGTAAGAAGTGCTTTTGAAGGAAATTCAGATTTACAACCAGAACGCAAAAAAGAGTTTGAAGTTGGTGTTGACTTAGGATTTTTCTCAAATAGATTAACGCTTAACGCTACTTATTATTCTAATGAAACTGAAGGAGCATTGTTTACAGTAGCAAGACCTGGATCTACAGGTTTTGCAGGAAGATATGCCAACGCAGCATCACTAGAAAATAAAGGTTTTGAAATTGACTTCAGCTTTGACATTATTAGAAGTGCCGACTTTACATGGAATTTATACGGTAACTGGAGTAGAAACCGCAATGAAGTTACTAGACTAACCGGAACTGAATCTTTATTCTTAAATGGTTTTGCAGGAACTTCTTCCAGAGCTGTAGAAGGTGAACCTGTAGGTGTACTATGGGGCGGAAGATACCAAAGAAATGATGATGGCAGCCTAGCCTTAGATAGTAATGGATTCCCTACCGTTGCACCAACTGAAGGTGTAATTGGAGATCCAAACCCTGATTGGAGAGGTGGCCTTGGTACTTCATTTAGATATAAAGGACTTACGGTTTCCACTTTGTTTGATGCTTCTGTAGGTGGAGATATCTGGGACGGTACCAATGGTGCTTTAACGGTTTTCGGAAGAACTCCTATTACCGCAAATGAAGTGACCGTTTCGGCTGCAGATGCTGCAACTATAAATAATATTTCGGGAACTACTATTAACAATATATCTTATGCAAACCAAAATTCTGATGGTTCTTACACAGTACGTGGTAACCTTGAAGATTTTGGTGCTGGAACAGTTCTTTTAGATCAACCATATTACTCTGGAATAGGTGGAGGTTTTGGTCCTATAGCCGAGCAATTTATAAAAGATGGTTCTTGGGTTAAATTGCGTGAGATTTCAATTGGATATTTATTGAACTCTGAAGGATTTAGAAATGCAACTGGTTTTGTAGATAGCATGGAGTTTACCTTATCTGGTCGTAACTTAGTGTATTGGTCTAAAGACGATTTTGGCCAAGATCCTGAGACTAACCTTACAGGTGCTTCAAACGGGAGAGGATTACAGTACTTCAATAACCCTGCTACTCGCTCGTACTTAGCAACGATAAAAATTAATTTCTAAAAAAATGAAAATGAAAAATATAAGATTTTTAGCATATACCTTAATCGTTTGTTTGGGCATTGGTTCTTGTACAAGCTTTGTTGAGGATATAAATGACGATCCAAACAGACCTGTGGATGCGCCTTCAATTAAATTAGTACAGGGTGTTATTTTATCAAATCAATTCTGGCAATCAGCAGAAGCAGCTAGATTAGGAATGATATGGCTGAACCAGGCTTCAGGATCAGACAGACAATATATCGCACTTAATGATTGGAACGCTACTCCAGCTACCAATTTTGACGATACTTGGAACGAGGCTTATGTAGGAACTATTGCACAAAGTCAAATTTTACAAGAAAAGGCTGCTGCAGCTGTTAACCCTAACTTGGTTGGGATGGCACAAGTTTTAGAAGCCAATGCTTTTGGTACTTTAACTTCATTATTTGGTGATATTCCATTTAGTGAAGCAAATAACCCAGAGTTTACCAACCCAACATACGAAAGTCAAACAACTGTTTATGCTGGAGTTCAAGCAATCCTCGATGAAGCCATTGCAAACTTAAGCGCAAATGATGTATTAGGATTACCTTCTGAGGATATTGTTTATGATGGAGACACCTCAAAATGGATTGCTCTTGCATACACCCTAAAGGCTCGTTATTACCTACATGTTGGTGATTATGCTTCCGCAATTTCTGCTGCTCAAAATGGTATCATGGATGCGGACGGAGATTACAAATCACGCTATGGCACTGTGTTCGGAGCTAGTTTCAATCCTTACTACGACTTTTTGGTATATAATCGCCCAGGTTATATGTCGGCAATTGACTCATACGGAGCCCAATTACTAGACCCCGCTACTGGACTATATAGAGGAAATGCAAAAACTGATGAAAGTGCACGTTTTGCGTTTAATTATATAAAAGGAGCAAATTGGTATAATGCCGGTTATGAGCTTAACTTCTATTCACAATACGACTGGGGTACAGCAGATGGTAAGTTTGGTACAGAATCAGACATGCCTTTGGCTACCTATGGGGAAAACCTGCAAATCATTGCTGAATCTCAAGCGCGCCTAAATGGTTTTGCTGCTGGATTAGCTGCTTACAACGATTATAGAGCATTACTTAATACAGGGTATTCTATAGGTTTAAATAACGATGGATATGCCGATTGGGGAGATCCATTTATGTACGACGCTTACACAGCCGCCGATTTTGCAACTGGGGGAATTGAAAATCCTGACGGAGTAGATCAACTGGAAGCATTGTTGAGCGAAATTGCAGAGGAGCGTTATGTTTACTTTATTGGTAGTTTTGAAGCATTTGTTGACTTTAACAGAACTGACAATGCTGCCGGGGTAACACTTAAAAATTTCAACGGAAATGCAGAAAGGTTTATATATCCACAGGTAGAGATTAATGGTAACTCAAGTGTACCTTCACCTCTTCCTTCGGTATTGGAACCAACACCCGTTAACCAATAATAGATTTATTCGAATTTAGCACTTAATCTATTCAAACAAAAGGCTGCCAATTATGGCAGCCTTTTATTTTTGCTTGAAACAAATTTGAAATTCAACTATAAGAATAAGGTCAAGCAGAACCTCAACTACAACTATAAAGCCAAGCTATTCTAACGGATGATAGTTAATGAATCGTTAAAAATTAACAAATTCAATTCGGAAAAAAACAATTAAACGCATCAAAAAGTCAACATTTTTGATAAATCTTAAATTTAAGCCTCTAAATCGTATTTTATTTCATTCTTTTAACTTAAAACTGAAAAAATAAAATAAACGAATAATTAAAAAAATTGGAACTTCACTAAAATAAAGCCTTCCGAAGAACTTTATCTTAAAAAAATTGGATTAACAGTTTGCGTTTAAGAGTTTCGCCGCCGCTAATTCAAATAATTTTATAAAATGAGATTGAAGTTTAATTGGATGCTAACGCTTTTTATGGCGTTAGTGTTACAATTCTCCTATGCACAGGAGAAAACGATTTCCGGGGTGGTTATAGACCAAGATGGTATGCCATTGCCTGAAGCCAATGTAATGATTAAAGGAACCACAAAAGGAACCCAAACAGATTTTGACGGAAATTATTCTGTTTCTACAGAAACCGGAAAAGTTTTGGTTTTTTCTTATGTGGGTCAAAAAACAGTTGAAAAAAAAAGTTGGAGGTGCCAGTACCATAGACGTAGTTCTAGAACAAGACTCCCAAGCCCTTGAAGAAGTTATAGTAGTAGGTTACGGTACCTCTACTAAAGAATCCTTTACTGGTACTGCAACCAAGGTAGACTCAGAATCTATTGAAAAGAAAAGTGTTTCCAACATTTCCCAAGCGTTAGCCGGTGAGGCAGCTGGGGTTAGGGTTATAAACACTTCTGGACAACCTGATTCTGCAGCGACAGTTCGTATACGTGGATTTGGTTCTGTAAACGGTAATAGAGACCCACTTTACATTGTAGACGGTGTGCCGTTTGTAGGAAATATTAGTGCCATCAACCCAGCCGACATTAAATCTACAACTATTTTAAAGGATGCATCGGCAACTGCTATTTATGGTTCACGTGGGGCAAATGGAGTGGTTGTTATTACTACGAAAAATGGAAAAGGTCAAGAATCTTATATCGAAGTAGAAACAAAAACTGGTCAAAACATGAGTTTGATCCCTCGATCAAACACCATCAGTTCTCCTGAACAATACATAGGTTTAAGCTGGGAAGGACTTTATAATAAAGGTGTAATTCGAGGAGTGTCTGATCCCACAGCTTATGCAAACCAAAATTTATTTAGTGGATCTGGAATCGATCCTAAATATAATATGTGGAATGTAGCAGATGGCGGTGAACTTATAAATCCGAGTACCGGACAAGTAAGGGAAGGCGTAACCCGCAAATACAATCCAGAAAACTGGGAAGACTACGCTTTTCAACCCGCAAACAGACTGGAGGCGAATCTTAAAATTGGTGGAGGTAATGAAAAAACGAGTTACTTTACTTCGTTTGGCTACCTAAAAGACAATGGATACACCATTAATTCTGACTACGAACGTATCTCTACAAGATTAAATCTAAGACATGAAGTTAAAGATTGGCTGGAAGGATCTGTGAATATTGGTTATACAATTTCAGACGCCAACAATAATGGACAATCTGAAGACTCTGGAAGTGTTTTCTGGTTTGTAGACAATATCCCTTCCATCTACCCTCTGTTTCTAAGGGATAACAATGGAAATATCGTTTAAGATCCAATTTATGGGGGTCCGCAATACGATTATGGAGAAGGAAGAGGCTTTGGTGCTTTAACCAATGCAATTGCAGATGCCAACTATGCCACTAACGAAACAAAGCGCCATGAAATTAATTCTAATGCGGCGCTTAACTTTGTATTTTCAGATCATTTAACCCTAGAAAATAGAGTTGGTATTCAGTACTACAACGACAGTTTTGACAATCTTGAAAATCCTTTCTACGGACCAAGTGCTAGTCAAAACGGTTCGATATACAAAACAAAAACTGAACTTTTCAGTTACAATATTCTGAATCTATTGCGATATAAGAACAGCTTTGGAGACCACAGCATAGAAGCCTTAATCGCTCATGAAGCAAATTCTTGGGAACAAAAATTCATGGATTCTTTTAAATCCAACCTAGTAAATCCAGATGGCGATGAGTTAAACAATGCCGTAGTTACCAATCCTCCTTCCTCTTACACGGAAGACTTCACCCTGGAAAGCTACTTCTCTCAATTAAACTACAACTTCAGAAACAAATACTTTGTATCTGGAACTGTAAGACGTGATGGATCTTCTAGGTTCAAGAATGATAAATGGGGAACTTTTGGCTCTGTAGGTGCTGCATGGGCAGTTAGCCGCAAAGAATTTATGCAAAATCAAAATGTTTTCAGCAATCTTAAACTAAAAACCAGTTACGGTATTATTGGAGAGCAAGGCGGAGTTGGTTATTACCCAGGATACGATCTCTATAATGTTGGTAATTTAAATGGTGATATTTCTTTAATATTTGATGACAAAGGAAACCCAGACCTAACTTGGGAAACCTCCAAAATGTTCCAGGTAGGAATGGAATCTAGCTTCAATAAGTTCTTGGATGTTACTGTGGACTATTACGTTAAAAATACCGACAACTTGATATTCGACCGCAGAGTGGGGCCTTCAACTGGTTATTCATCTATTCAAGTGAATGACGGTAAATTAAGAAACGCTGGTATAGAGTTCGATTTGCAAGGTCATATCTTTAAAACAGAAGATTTCTACTTAGACCTAGGCATCAATGGAGAGATTTTAAATAATGAGCTTACCGCTATGCCTATCGATCCTTCTACAGGAGAACAAAAAGTTTTAAATATCGACGGATACTTCGGACAGTCCGTAGGTCACTCCATTTACGATTTTTATATGAGAGAATGGGCTGGTGTAGACCCACAGGATGGTTCGGCAATGTGGAATCAATACTTCTTTGATGCTAACGGCGACGGATCATTGCAAGCTGGAGAAGAAACCATTTCTTCTATGACCGAATATTTAGCTCAGTATCCAGAAAGACAAAACGCCATTGGAAAGACAGAAACGAAAGTCTATCAAAATGCAACACAAAAGTACGTAGACAAATCGGCCATTGCAGATGTTCGAGGTGCCTTCCGCTTATTAACCGGTTATAAAGGTTTCAATTTAAGTGCTCAATTTTTATACGGAATTGGTGGATACTCTTACGACTTTGTATATGCAAGTTTAATGAGCAACGATCAAGTGGGGAACTCCCAATGGCATACCGACATCTTAGATAGATGGCAGGAGCCAGGAGACATAACTAACGTGCCAAGACTTTCAAGTAATCAATCTGGAGACCAAAACTTCTCCTCTACTTCTACCCGCTTTTTAACAAAAGCAGATTACTTAAGCTTGAACAACATTAGGTTTGGTTATACAATTCCTCAAAATTATGTTCAACAAATAGGATTATCCTAAATGGAGTTTTGGTTGAGTGGAGATAATTTAATGATGCTTTCTGAAAGAGATGGCTTCAACCCTACTACCAGTGAAACAGGAACTTCCGATTGGTATAACTACGCTCCACTATCAACAGTAACTTTTGGAATAAGAGCAAAATTTTAAAAAATGAAAAAAATGAAATCTAAAATAATATTATCAGTATTTACGAGCGCATTGATGTTTGTGAGTTGCGGAGACGACTTTTTGGAAACTGAACCCTCAGAGTTTACTTCTCAAGACCAAATAGACAGCGCCACCGATTTAGACCCTAGCGTTGCGGAAGGAACCATTCGTGGGCTGTATGCCTTAATGTTTACAGCTGGCTCTGGCGGGACCGATTTAGACCATGACGATTTTGGACAGAAGGGATGGGACATTTATTCTGACATGCTTAGCGGGGATATGGTTTTAGCAGGGTTAACCTATGGTTGGTATTCGGGTATATCACAGCTTCAATCAACAATAGATTTTACCGACATTGATAATGCAAAACCATGGGTTTACTATTACCGTATTATCCTTCAGTCCAATAAAGTTATTCTTTCTCTAGGTGGTAATGATTTTGCTCCGGAAGATATTTCAGCAAAGCACAATTTGGGTCAAGCCAAAGCTATGAGAGCCTATGCCTATTTCTATTTGGCAAATTTATATGCTGAAGGATACAATCCAAACGAGGAAATACTTCCAATTTATATCGCGGCCGAAGACCAGAATCAACCCCTTTCTACTGCCAAAGAGGTGTACGATCTAATTATAAAAGATCTATCTGAAGCCGCTGTTCTACTTGAAGGTTTCAGCGGAACCAAAAGTGAGATCAATAAATGGATAGCGAAAGGGCCACTTTCCTAAGCATATGCTGCTATTGGAAATTATTCAGAAGCAAAAACAACAACTCAAGAAATAATAAATAGCGGAGTTTACCCAATTATGGGTGCAGACGAAGTTACAGGTGGGTTTAACACGGTAAATATATCAGGATGGATATGGGGAACCGACATCACTCTTGATAACAACTTAGACCTAGTATCTTGGTGGGGACAAGTGGATTTATTTACCTATAGCTATGCCTGGGCCGGTGACCCTAAATCTATAGATGATGATCTATATAGCGCCATCGGAGAAAACGACATACGTAAAGATCAATTTATTGATGCTTATGGCGATGGTGTTTTATATCCTATTGGCAAATTCTACGCACCTGCGCAAACCATAGGAGGACAACGAAGTGTAGAAACCGATTACGTTTATATGAGAATTGCAGAAATGTACCTTCTAAATGCGGAAGCAGCTGCCAAAACAGGAGATGAAGCCACTGCGCTCGCAAGCCTAAAAGCTCTTTTAGACAAAAGAATGGATGATACCTCATACCTAAATACACTTTCTGGGAATGAGCTGTTAGATGAAATTTACTTGCAAACCCGAATAGAGCTTTGGGGCGAAGGTAAAAGCTATCTAGCCATGAAGCGAAACAAAGCAACCATTACAAGAGGACCAAACCATTTATCGTATGCTGGAGAATCTTTTAGTTACGACGATGATAGATTAACACTCGAAATTCCTCAAGTAGAAATCCAAAACAACCCCAATATAAATTAATTTGAATTATTTAGTTGTTTTAAAAAGGCCCCAATTGGGGTCTTTTTTTGATTGCATAAAACTTAAAAAATATAAAATTGATAAATTTTGTGTTTTAACGTTAAAAAAGTACATTTTATCTGATAATTTAAAATAAATTAACGATTATAAAATTACAAAATCATTTAATTTTTTTTATAGCATCAAAAATTTAACTAATTCACAAATTATATCTATCACTCTATTACTATAATAAATCTGTATTTATTAAAATTTGAAAATCAAATTTTTACATCCTTTAGGATTTCATTAATAGTTAATGAATTTAAATATCATACAGATTAATTTTACATATGTCTTTAACAATTTCACGTTTTGTTTACCATAAATTTAACTTAAGCTAAATTGTATTCTTAACAAAAATTTATCAGCTTCGCCGGAGCTAATTCAAATAAATTTATAAAATGAGAACAAAGTTTAGTGGATTTTTGACGCTAATACTAGCGTTACTTGTGCAAATAACTTTTGCGCAAGAAAAAACCGTAACGGGTGTGATCACAGACCAAGATGGTCTCCCACTACCTGGTGCGAATGTAGTAGTAAAGGGTACATCCAATGGTACTCAAACTGATTTCGATGGAAATTATTCCATCCAAGCAAACACTGGAGACGTGCTTTCTTTCTCCTTTGTAGGGCAAAAAACCGAAGAACGAACGGTAGGCACTTCAAGCTCTATTAATGTTACGTTACAACAGGATGCTCAAGCACTAGATGAAGTAGTTGTGACCGCTTTGGGGATATCTAAAAAGGAAAAAGCACTTGCATTTAGTGCTCCTAAAGTTGATTCAGAAAACTTGAATAGTGCTCAAAATAACAATATGGTTAGTGCACTTTCTGGTAAAGTTGCTGGGGTGAGCGTTAATACTCCTACTGGTAACTTAGGAGGATCTCAACGTATTCTAATAAGGGGGGTGAATTCTGTAACTGGAAATAACCAACCTTTATTTGTAGTAGACGGGATCCCAATGGATAACTCAAACTTCAACACAACTGACGCTCAAAGAGGTAGCGGTGGAGTTGACTGGGGTAGTGCTATTAACGATATTAACCCTCAGGACATCGAGAGCATGACTGTTCTTAAAGGTGCGGCTGCTGCACTATATGGTTCAAGAGCTGCAAACGGGGTTATATTGATCACCACCAAAAAAGGGAAAAGAAAGAAGGGTCTTGGTATCACTGTTAATTCTTCTATCTCTTTTGATCAAGTCGCAATTCTTCCAGATTTGCAAAGAGAGTATGGTGGCGGAAGCAAGCTTACGTTTGATACTCAAACCATTAATGGTCAACAATACAAACTTGTTGAATATGCTGTTGACGAAAGCTGGGGACCAAAATATGATCCATCTCAAATGGTGCTTCACTGGGATGCTTTCGATCAAGAAAGTTTTCCACAAGACTACTTGAAACCAAGAGCATGGGTAGCACCACAAAATGATGTTGAATCTTTTTTCAACGTTGGTGTCTCTAACACTAACAATGTTTCTATTTCAACCTCTGGAGAAAATGGTAATTACCTATTTTCTTTTGGTAGCCAAAATACAACAGGAACACTTCCAAATACATACTTGGACAAGTATAATATGAAAGTTAGTTTAAATCAAAATTTATCTGATAAACTAACTGCTTCTAGTGTATTAAACTATGCGAGAACCCAAGGTCAACGTCCTACAATAGGTTACGGTGACAACAGTGTTACCCAAAAATTCTTTCAGTGGGGTCAACGTCAATTAGATTACGATCGTCTAAGCAATTACAAAAACTTAGATGGAACTCAAAGAACATGGAACAGAATTGCTTGGGATGATGCTACTCCTAACTATTCTGATAACCCTTACTGGACTGTTTATGAAAACCATCCAACAGATGAAAGAGATCGTGTATTTGGTAATTTCAGTTTAAACTATCAAGTAACTGATGACTTAAGCTTGAAAGGTTCGGTTTACGGAGATGTTTATTCCTTTAAGAATACTGAGAGAGCTGCAGTTGGTTCTCAAGCTCAATCATATTATTTAGAGCGTAATTATAATTTTTACGAATTTAACTACGAGTTTATTGCAAACTACCAAAAGGCAATTAGCGATAACTTCGAAGTAACAGCATTAGCAGGAGCTAATAGAAGAGACAGCAAAAGAACTTATGTAGGATTTTCTACTACTGGAGGTCTTTCTATCCCTGGAATCTATAACATAAGTAATGGTTTAGGACCAATTGACAATCAGCCAAATAACCAGCCAGCATCAACTGATTTACGTACAGTAAACAGCATTTTTGGTAGTCTTGGTTTCTCAATAGCGAATCAATTATTCTTAGACTTTACAGCAAGAAATGATTGGTCATCAACTTTACCAGATGACAACAACTCCTATTTCTACCCTTCTGCCTCTGCGGCATGGTCTTTCTCTGACACATTCACTGATGGCGGTAGCAACTGGTTTGGTAAGTTAAGATTAGGTTGGGCACAAATTGGTAATGACACTGATCCATACAGAGTAGTAACCACTCAGCTAATTCAAACACCATTCGACGGAACTGGTAGAGTAACATTACCTAATACTCGATTAAATCCAGATCTTCGTAGCGAGACAACTACTACTTGGGAAATTGGTACTGAACTAAGCTTTTTCAACAGAAGAGTTGGTTTAGATTTCACCTATTACAATAATAGAACGACTGATCAAATTATCCCAGTTGATTTATCTTATTCAACAGGATATGGCGCAAAATGGATTAATTCTGGAGAAATGACCAACAAAGGGGTTGAGGTTGGATTAAATCTTTCTCCTGTACAAACAAATGATTTCCAATGGGATATCAATGTTAATTTTGCTAAAAACGTAAACGAACTTGTTTCTTTGGATGAAGGACTAGAAACCTTGTTGCTAAGTAATGCACCATTCCGTGCACAGTTGGTTGCCTTCACAGGAGCGACTTACGGAGTGATTATGGGTACCGATTATATATATGACAACGAAGGAAATAAGGTAATTACTTCCGGAGGAACTTACGCTGCCACAAGAGATCTAGTAAATTTAGGATCTGTTCTTCCAGAATGGACTGGAGGTGTTAGAAACAGCTTACGTTACAAAAATGTAGATTTTAGTTTCTTGATTGACACACGTCAAGGTGGTAAATACTTCTCTACCTCTCACCAATGGGGTATGTACTCTGGTATGCTCCAAGAAACTGTTGATAATAACATAAGAGAAGATGGTATTGTTTTGGAGGGTGTAACAGGAGATATTACCTATAACCCTGACGGAACTTACGAGGTTTCTAACACAGCTCCAAACACTACAAATATCCCTGCTAAAACCTATGCGAAATCTCACTTTGGTACAGTAGATGCTCAAAATGTTTTTGAGTCTGATTATTGGAAATTGAGAGAAATAACTTTAGGTTATACCTTCAACAAAAGCTTTTTCCCATTTGTAGATCAATTAAGAATCAGTGCTTTCGGTAGAAACCTTTATACTTGGGGATTAGATTATGATGGTATCGATCCAGAAACAGTTTCTGGAGGATCAGGTAATATTCAAGGGCTTGAAGGTGGTTTACAACCTTCTACTAGATCTTACGGTATGAACATACAAGTATCATTCTAAAAAAAAAATGAAAATGAAAACATTCAAATATAAACTTATAGCAGTCGCAACACTTTGCCTTGGGGCAGTATCATGTGATACGGACTATATTTCAGATCCGGACAACCCAGAAGTTGCACCTACAACTCAATTAGTAAATAATTCGCAGTTCGACCTAGCCTTCAACCTTAATGACCAATGGCTTGCCGGTCGCGGAACATTAGGATTCTCACAATATTGGGGAGGTACTTTTTACACCGATGAGAACAGATATCAGCTACGTGTTAGTCAGATTAACGATTTCTGGAATGATCCTTACAGGATTTTAACAGATTTAAAAGAAGTTATCCGTCTTAATGAAGATCCTGCTACTGCAGATCTAATGTCTGCTTATGGTGATAATAACAACCAGATCCAAGCAGCACGTATTATGATGGCATATGCCTTTTCGAAACTAGTAGATACTTTTGGACCAGTTCCTTATTGGAGTTATGGCCAAAAAGACAATGCAGATTTTCAAGCGCTGAGACTAGATGAAGGTATCAATAGTCCTAAATACACTTCTGACGAAGTAATTTATGATGATTTATTGAACGAGCTTCAACAAGCTGCAAACATGATGGATTTATCTAAAACAGTTTTCACTGAAGGAGATACCTTCTGTAATGGTGATGCAGCCAATTGGGTTAAATTTGCTCACTCTTTAAGATTGAGACTAGCAGCACACCTTAACTCAGTAAATCCAACTTTAGCTCAGCAAGTATATGCAGAATCTGCAGATAAAGCTTTGATGAGCAATAGTGATAATATTTCATTTACGTTTGGTACCGACGACCTTACTGGTGGTCCTTGGCACGATGCTTTTACTGTAGGAGCTAGAAGAGATTTCGCTCCTACCGTGTCTTTAATGGATTTAATGTACAACCGTGTTGGACCTTTTTCAAGTATTAACGATGAAGACCCTCGTGTTGATCAGTTTTTTGATACTCGAAATGACACAGATGAAATTATTGGTGTACCTTATGGATTTGGTGATACTCCAGCGAGAAATGTAATTGATGAAGGTATTCCTGATGTTGAAATTATAAAGCCTGATTTCGTTCAGCCAATTATTGAGTTTGCTGAAATCGAGTTCATCCGTTCAGAATTTGAAGGATGGGATCAAACCCATTATTTAAACGGTGTTGAAGCTTCGATGGAAAGATGGGGTGTAGCATCAAGTGACGCATCAAGCTATATTTCAGCTTTGCCTGCCGCTACTGAAGAAACAGTTCTAACTCAAAAATATCTTGCCCTTTACATGGATGGTATGGAAAGTTGGACTGAATACAGAAGAACTGGATTCCCTATGACGCTTTCAGTTCCTGGTGATACTTATGACTATGAAGTAGAAAATGAAGATGGAACTACTCAAACAGTTACAGCAACCTTCACTACTTTAATTCCTGGTCTAAATGAAATTCCAAGTAGAGTAACTTACCCGCAAAATGAGCAATTATTAAATAAAGCGAATTGGGAAGAGGCTCGAAACACTCTAAGTGATGGAGACCAAATGTTCTCAAAGATTTTCTGGGATGTTAACTAATCTCGTAAAAGAGTAGATCTTATTTACACAATTAATCAAACCACCTCAAATCGAGGTGGTTTTTTTATGTACCTTTGCCACCATGGAAAACAACTACCAAATTTTCGGGATACGAGCAATTATCGAGGCTGTTCAATCGGGAAAAACCATTGATAAAGTGTTTGTGCAAAAAGGACTCAAAGGAAGTCTCTTTCAAGAGCTGGAAACCCTTTTGCGAAAAGAACAAATAAACACTTCTTATGTCCCCGTTGAAAAACTTAATCGCCTTATAAAAAACAATCACCAGGGAGTTGTTGCCAATATTTCTCCTATTGAGTTTCACGACTTGGAGACTTTAATTTTAGAAACTATAGAATCTGGTGTTACTCCCCTATTCCTCTTACTTGACCAACTATCCGATGTTCGCAATTTCGGTGCCATCATAAGAACGGCTGAATGTACTGGAGTTCATGGGATTATCATTCAGAAAAAGGGAGCCGCCCCGGTGACTGCAGATACCGTAAAAACTTCTGCAGGGGCTGTTTTTAAAGTTCCTATCTGTAAAGTAGATCATATTAAAGATGCTGTCTTTCATATGCAAGCTTCAGGTATACAGGTTGTAGCAGCTACCGAGAAAACGGAGAACACTCTTTTTGATGCCGACTTTAAAAGCCCGACTGCCATTATCATGGGCGCCGAGGATGTGGGAATATCTCCATCGATACTTAAAATAGCAGATCAAAAAGCAAGATTGCCTTTATTGGGAGAAATTGGATCCTTAAACGTTTCGGTTGCTTGTGGCGCTTTTCTATATGAAGCGGTTAGACAAAGAATGTGATTTTTAATTACAATATAAATCAGCTAGCCTAGGGCGGGCCTGACTTTTTCGGAAACCAACTTCCAGAGGAAATTAGAAAATATAATTGACTTTTTCAAAGTCCGTTCGCTAAAGAATTTCTGGTAGAGAAATATTCCGAAGGGAATTAAAGTTTTCCAGAAACATCTTCATCATTGTTTTTGGTTTCTTTATAATGATATTTTACTTCAATGGTCTGAACTTGATCTTCGATTGGCACTTCTTCTGGTAATTTTTCTATAAAGTTTCCGTTTTCATCAAAGTGTTTTAAGAAGGGATCATCGTCTTCATTAAAATCTTCCCGTTCCCAATCGTACTTTTCCTTCCGTAGCACTTCTTTTTTAAAAATAATGGCAAGTAGGAAGCCGACCAAAAAACCAGAAAGATGACCTTCCCACGATATTTTGTTATCAATGGGGAAAATAAACCAAAACATACTTCCATAGGCGAAAACAGTCACTAAGGACAACGCAATCAATCTTTTGTTTCGGGCAAAAATTCCTTTAAAAAACACAAAACTCACCAAAACGTAGATCAACCCGCTAGCGCCTATATGGTGCGCAGGCCTTCCTATAAGCCATGTTAAAAAACCGCTCAGAATTATACCGTACAAAATAATTTTCCAGCTGATTTTACTATAAAAATAAAAAATAGCCGAACTTAAAATCATAAGTGGCAAAGTATTACTATAAAGGTGTTTTATGGAACTATGGATAAACGGACTCAAAGCAATTCCACGAAGCCCTGTAAAAGTCCTCGGATAAATGCCATAATCGGTGAAATCGAAGCCAAAAGTAAGTTCAAACCAGTAGACCGTCCAAATGGAAAGTCCGAAAAACAATGGATAAATCAACATCCACAGTGAAAAGTCCAACGATTCTTCTTTTTGCATACCTGATAAATAGCAAATTTAACACCAATTTGAAAGTACTGCTGATTTGTCAGCAAGATAAAAAATAAAGTTGTGCGCAAAATTGTAATTTTGAAATGAGCAATAACAGACGAGACATGAATGAACCTTTAGCAGAACGCATACGTCCTAAAAACCTAGAGCAATATATAAGCCAGAAACACCTTGTAGGCGATGATGGCTCTTTAACGGCACAAATAAAAGCGGGAAACATTCCATCTTTAATTTTATGGGGGCCTCCAGGTACGGGGAAAACAACTTTAGCCAACATTATCGCTACGGAAAGTAAACGTCCATTTTATACGTTAAGTGCTATAAATAGTGGCGTTAAGGACATTCGTGAGGTTATTGAAAAAGCCAAGCAAAGCGGCGGCCTCTTCACAACTAAAAATCCGATTTTATTCATAGATGAAATTCATCGATTCAGTAAAAGTCAGCAAGATTCATTGTTAGCCGCCGTGGAAAAGGGATGGATTACCTTAGTGGGTGCCACCACCGAAAATCCGAGTTTTGAAGTCATCCCTGCATTGCTCTCCCGCTGCCAAGTATATATTTTAAATGCTTTTGATAAGAATGACCTTGAAACCCTTTTGCATAGAGCTCTAAAGGAAGATTCAATACTGTCTAAAAAACAAATAGAGCTTAAAGAAACAGAAGCTTTGTTGCGCCTCTCGGGTGGCGACGGACGCAAACTACTGAATATTTTTGAACTGGTTATTAATTCTGAAGCCAAGGAGGATCTCGTAATTACCAATGAATTGGTGATGAAGAAAATTCAGAAAAACACGGTTTTGTACGATAAGACTGGGGAACAACATTACGATATCGTATCTGCATTAATAAAATCAATACGTGGGAGCGACCCGAATGGAGCGGTCTACTGGCTTGCCAGAATGATAGAAGGTGGCGAAGATGTAAAATTTATTGCCCGTAGGTTGATTATTTCCGCTTCTGAAGATATAGGAATTGCCAATCCTACGGCCTTGGTGATTGCCAATAACACTTTTCAAGCGGTTACAACTATTGGTTATCCAGAGGCACGGATAATTTTGAGTCAGTGTGCGGTCTATTTGGCCACCTCAGCGAAGAGCAATGCTTCTTATGAAGCCATTAATAAAGCCATAAGCACCGTAAAACAAACGGGCGATCTTTCGGTACCCATTCATTTAAGAAATGCGCCTACCAAACTAATGAAAGACCTGGGATATGGGGAAGATTATAAATATTCGCACGCGTACCAAAACAATTTTGTGGAACAGGAATTCCTCCCGAAAGAACTCGAAAATACAACTTTCTATAATCCTGGTAGCAACCAAAGGGAAAACGCTCTAAGGGATTTTTTAAAACGCAGGTGGAAAGATAAGTATGGGTATTAGTTAATTGGTTAATAGTCAATTTCTTGATAGTTAAATGAAAATGTTGCTTTAATAATTAATAGCATCGCCAGAAAGTAAAATGACAGCGCCTTTCTCGTCGCTCCGCTCCTCGGTTTCGCTGTAAACTTTATAAGATTACACTTTTATTTCTTTGCAAAATCAAACTATTCAACCTAATTTAATCATTAAAAAACCCGTAAAATTCTTGTTGAATTTTACGGGTTAAATTATAACTAAAGAAAATCTTTTAAGCGGAAGACTGCTTAAAACTTAATATTTAATGCTTCTTGTTTAAGCACGTCGCCTTCGTAGTATTCTGCAATCCATTGGCCGTCTTTCTTGTACACGAAGCCATTCATCCCTTGAATAATAAAGTAATTCGGTTGGGTAGTTTTGGTAATTTTATAGACTACTTTAGGGGTAGAATCTATCAATTGGAATCCGTTTGCAATAGGTTGTGCATACAGTAAAACGCCTTTGCTCTCTACTTTATTGGGAGTTTCTGCCACTGCGGGACTTGGGTTAACAGCTGCTTGAGAAACTTCCGAGGCTTCTTCAACCACCTCATCTGCAGCTTCCACTACCCCACTGCTTACCACCACCGTAGATTGATTTTGGTTTAAAGGAGCAGGTGCCGGTTGTTTTGTTGGCTGTGTTGGTACTTTTGCCTGTAATGCTTCGCTTGAATCGTACTCGTAATTCAGCGCTTTTATAGACACAAAAGCGCTTTCCAATGCTTCTTGGTAAGCCCCTTCATAATCTTTTATTTTACTTTTTCCTTCTTCCGAAGTAAATACAACATCACCTTGACAGTTTTTAAGGGTCACTTTCATTTTAGTGGTAAAAAGTCCACTATCATCAACTACATTGGCCTTCAACCCCAAACAAGGATTTGCTTGAAGATCGGCAACTTTCTCATCGTCGTAGATGGCATTAAAACCAGCCTTTTCAAATTGATATTTGGTAAAGGTATTCACCCGATATTGATTTTCTTCTTTTAGGAAATCGAACTTTTTAGGAACTACAATGTATTTGTAATTATTTACGCTCTCTTGTGCGAACATAAGGGTGGTTATAAATAAAAACCCTAGAAATACTCTCTTCTTCATTAATTAAAATTTTAATCCCGTACGGGGAAAACATAGTTTAATCCCACTTGTACCGAGGCATTATTAGCTTTTGCTAAATTATAATATTCAATTAGATTATCGGCTAGCAAATTGAAGTTAAAGTTAGCAAAATGTGTCGATAATCCAAGTCCGATATTGGTTTTAGAAAATTTATCTATTGTATAGGTTGCTTTTACATCAAGGGCGTTTCCAAAACTTCTCGAATAAAACGCGGTTAGTGCTGTTTCTATGCTTTTGGGCCTGTTTTCGAGATATAGCTGCATCCCTATGGAATTCTGTAAGCCATCCCTAGACGATGTGCAACTACAGTCCCTCGACCTTCTGGGGTTACCAAATTTATAAATCCCGGCAGCATTGAATTTTAATGGCCGCATTGTGGTATAGGCATCTGTAATGGTGTCTCGGGGGAAGGCAGCCTCAATCTCATCGACCAATTCCTGCCAATTGTCTGCTATCCCTCCAGTATTAAAAATATCGTCGAAGGGTAATTCTATCCCTTCAAGAGCATAAGATCCTTTTAGCGTGTAACGTTCTACATCTTTGGTGTGAAAAATCATTCCCAAATCGACCAAACTGGCAGTATACATCCAATTTTCGTTGGGGGAATAGGTAATCCCCAGATCCAATCCCAAGCCTAAATTACCACCAAAAATCGCCCTGCCCTTTAAAATATCATATACGTCCCTTGCCCCATTAACATCGTCTTCCCTTAAAGATGCATAACCAGAAGTCTTCACCTCTACGTCGGATAGCAAAGTGTGACGGTAAAAATTATCCTGCCCCAAAGTGGTGGTAAATATGCCGCTATTTTTTGTGGATGTAAAGTCGATTAAACTGGAATAAATCTTCCCCCGTGCGCCATAGGTAAACTTGTCATTTACTTTTTTCTGAAATCCTAAATGAAAAACGGTTAAGAGCTCCCCTTTTATGCTTAATTGATCTAAACGGAAGGGCACCCCTATATTTGGCGAATTTCCTTCGTAAGCCAAAATTGATAAATCCCTAGGCCAATAATTAAAAAAATCCAATTCCTGATAAGCTCCGAAACTTATAAAGGTATCGCTAAACCTTCCGTCAACTTTAAAGCCCACATTCACTACTTCGATCTGCTCGCTTACACGCTGTACATCATTGCTACTTAAAGTGTAGATTACATTTTCCACTTTGGTATTGAAATCTAAATTATTATCTGCAAAAAGATCGTATACAGAAACGTTGCTGGCTCCCACATTGGCATAAATACCCGACACCAAAGGGATCCCGAAATAAGCCTGTGCCTCTATTTCGGCGGCAGGGTTTACCATTATGGATTGCGGAATGGAATTGAAATTATAGAGCAATTGTTTATTTTGGGCTTTTACCAGTAAACCCGAGAAGAAAGCCAGATATAGAATCCATCGACTAATCTGCATCAATATTCAAAAAAAATGTCCCCGCCGATTTTAGGTATAAGTTGCCAGGGGAATTGCTATCCAATTCGGGATTTCCAGGCTCCAACCCTAATTCAACGGTCAAGTTTTCCATTTGTTTTAAAAGGGCTACCTCGGTAGCATCGAAATTAACAATAGTTCGCACCACATTTTCCTGCCCATTCGATTCCCCCACGTAAATAGGTATTCTCCGCAATTCGTTATCGGCTTCATCCAGTAAAATAATCACAGCGCTAAAAGCACGTTGTATGGTATTGGTGAACTCGAAAGTAAAAGTGGCCTCCATCAAATTTTCTTCCACAAAAGGATCAGAAAACAAATCTAAACGGGTAGTTTCTTCAATTTCCCCACCTAAATCGTTGTTGGTAATTTCACCAAGGGTAGATGCTTTTAAATCGAAATAGAGAATGCTCACTTCGACAACAGGCTCGATGGCAAATTCGTCCGCTTGATCAAAATCTACGTCCCTTACACAGGAAGCCATGAGTAATAAAATTACCGAAAGGGAGAATAGTTTAAAGAGCTTGGCCAGTTGTAACATGCAAATAAAACGTATAAAACAATAAGAAATTGCTTTCTAAATATACTCTTTTATTTGCTTTAATTCTTTAATAACCGGAGTATTAACGTTATAACAATCATTAGTTGAGCCGTAGAGCAAAGCATGCATCCCTACGCTTTGAGCCCCCAAAAAATCGGCTTCATAGCTATCGCCTATCATCAAAGCATTTTGAGGTTTTACTTTTGCCATGCCCATCGCCTTTTCAAAAATAAGCGGATTTGGTTTTTTGACCCCTGCCAATTCGGAATTCATAACCACTTCAAAATAATGGGCAATATTGGAATTTTCTAATTTTCCCTGCTGAACTTCCGCAAAACCGTTGGTAATAATATGGAGCTTATACTTTGGGGACAAATAATCCAACGTTTCTATCGAGTCTGAAAACAAATGGTTAAATGTCGTTAAGTATTTAATATATTCTTCTGATAATTTGAAAATCTGATCGTTACTAATATTCAGGGCCATGGCATCGAATGTAGATTTCAGGCGCTCGTATCGCAAATCTTCCTTCGAGATCTCATCCTTACTGTACATTTCCCAAAGTTTAAAATTTATAGGAACGTAGACTTTCAAAAAATCCTCTAAATTAAGCTCCAAAGAATTATCCTTAAAAATCTTAGCATAGGTAAGTTTGGAGTTTTTTTCAAAATCCCATAAGGTGTGGTCTAAATCGAAAAAAACATCTGTTATCCCTTCATTTTTCCATTTCATTTTTCTTCATTCATTTTTAAGAAATTCACATAAAGCTCTTTCCAAGCATTTCGGTCATTTCCATTTAATACTTCGTTGGAAAATACCACATTAAAACTCCCCCTTACTTCCCTTACTTGCGCCGAGAGCTCTTCAATTTTCTCCTGCGCTTTCTTCAGACTTTTATATTTGTACAGCGCTGTATATTGTACACAAAAGGAATTTACCTGAATGGGGATTTGCTCTTCAAAACTAATATCGTAAAAATAGAAAGGGCTACAGGTACCCGCCCTAAAACCGAGCTCTCGGGTATAGCCCATGGTGTAATCTTCATTAAACCCAGCATCGACCATCATTCGATATGTATCTGGAATATTGAGCCTATTAAACCGTTGCCGAACCCTTTTTACAGGACGATTGATAAAACCGATAAGCCTTTTTCTTTCTTTTTTCAGACTCGCCAAATCATTTAAAGATTTATAGGAAGCCATTAACGAAACAATGCTATAATCTGCTACAGATTTTACCAAAGAACGGAATTTAGGGTTGATCACAGAAATATTCTTATCGTACGTAGAATAATCTGCCATCAAGAAAAAGAAAATGGTAGGCACTTTATACCTTTTATGGAGGGCTGTTACGGCATCGTAAAAATCCAACGGATCTTTCTTAAACCGTAACAATACTAGATATCGCTCCAGCAACTTTCGTATCCTCAAGTGGGCAAGATCGATTATGGTGCCGCCCATGGTGCGCATAAAACCCTTTTTTAAGTAGGCATAGGCCACACCAATATCCATTATGGACGTTTGTTGGTATTTTTTCTTCGGAAACTCCAAATCTGGAAATCTTCGCTGTATGGCAATACGCAGTTTTTTCACCCAAATATCCACCACGGGGATTTCCAGAAAACCAGATTGGAATCCGAGGCTCTCTTCCACGGGAAATCTGCCGTGCTCATCTTTTACATGGGGCAAATACTCTTCGTAACGGCTCAATAAATAAAAACTAGCCGCAAACACATCAAAAGGGATCGCACATTTATCGGTAGTTGGAAAAAAACTGGGCGTTCCTTCCCATTGATGAATGTTAATCTCTACATCTGATATTCCTTGCTCAAAAAGAAGTTCGTGACTTTTAACAAAAAACTCATTTTGTAATGGTTGTTTGGTATATGTGATTTTCGGACCGTTATGCGCAATAAAATCTTCCACCTTAGTGGTTATACTAATTTCCACACCCAGCATTTTTGTAAAAATATGCCGCATGATATAGGTGAGCCTTGGAGTAACTTTATACGTATAAACTAATAGCATTTTTATAACAATCCTTCGTCTGCAAAGCTAAAGTAAGATTTTTCAGTTACAATAAGATGATCTAGGAGCTTTATATCCATTCCCGAAGCTGCATTTTTAATTTTTTGGGTGATTTCTTTATCTGCTTCACTCGCTACCAAAGTTCCAGATGGGTGATTATGCGCCAAGATCATAGCGGTTGCATTAAGCTCTAAAGCTTGTTTTAATACCAAGCGTACATCTACCAAGGTTCCCGTAATTCCGCCTTTGCTTAATTGCAGGGTTTGTAAAACTGTATTGGAGTTGTTTAAATAGATAATCCAAAATTCTTCGTGGGAAAGTTCCCCAATTTGGGGCTGCATCAATTCGAAAACATGTTGACTACTTTTAATTTTTAATTTCTGAAGCGCTTCTTCCCCTCGCCTTCTCCTACCCAGCTCTAAAGCAGCTATAATGCTAATCGCTTTTGCTTCGCCAATGCCTTTGAATTTTGAAAGTTGGGAAATATTAAGTTTCCCCAGTTCGCTTAGATGATTGTCTACGGAAGCTAATATCCTTTTAGACAATTGTACTGCACTTTCATTTCTACTACCACTGCCTATCAAAATAGCGATGAGTTCTGCATCACTCAAAGAATCTTTTCCTTTGGAAAGCAATTTTTCTCTTGGCCGATCGTCTACACTCCAGTTTTTAATCGAAAAGGATCCCGAATTCTCTTTCACATATTTAAATTTTAGTGGGTTAATTTTAAAATTGAGAACGTTTGCAACTACTTTGCTCTCGCATTAAAAAATTTAAATATCTTTTTCTTGAAGTTATTTTAAAATTTTTTAATACTTATTTTACCTTTTAAAGATAGTAATTTCGATGGAATTACTTTCCTATACATTAGTTTAAGTAGGAAAAGATAACTTTCATTAACAAGTTTAAAAAGGTTAACTTTATAAATAAAATCAACCAATAGACGTTATGAAATCTATTTTTACTGAAGAAGGTTACCAGGCTGTTCAAAATCGTATAAACAGTTTGACACCACAAACCCAGGCTACTTGGGGAAAAATGAGTGTTGCACAAATGATGCATCATTGCCAAAAACCTTTTGCCTTAATGCTGGGAAAGGAAAACATTAAAGTGCCATTTATGGCAAAATTAATGTCTCGTTTCTACAAACCCTTATTGTATAACGACAAGCTACTAAAACAGGGATTGCCAACGGCTAAAGAATTTGTTGTTAAAGACAACCGGGATTTTGAAAAGGAAAAACAACAACTTTTAACCCTAGTGGGGGAAGTCCACAAATTAAAAAGTCAAGAAAAATTTGATCCCCACCCTATTTTTGGCAGTTTCACCAAGGAACAGTGGGGGCAAATGCAGTATAAACACTTAGACCATCATTTGCGGCAGTTCGGGGTTTAATCTACCCAACGTAGAAAATCATTAAAAAAACTAAAACACACCTAATTCTATTTTTTCAGACTACAGTTTGGATTTTATAGCACTCTCATATTATTCCAAACCGCTCATAACTCATCTCCTATTTTAACAATATAAAGGGGATAATTTCTTCGTTTTTAATTGAGAACACTTCATTTAAAAGAAGTCTATTTCTCACAAATAGTATCTTAATAAAAGTTAATTTAACATCTAAAAATGTTAAATAGCATCCTTATTTTGTTAAAGCAAAACAGGATTTCAACGCAATAATTAATTCTTATAACGAAAATATTGTGAGGAATAATGATACTTAATTTCAAATTTCGCTCTTTTACATCCCGAATAAAATGTCCTTAATCTGAACTAAAGTATTTTAAGATTTTCGTTATGAATAAAACTACTTTGAGCTTTGCTGTGATAAAAACGGTCTTTTTTTTAAGCATACTGCTTTGCACTAATAGCCTTTCGGCACAATGCCCGACCGTAACCAATACTACTCAAGACTTTTGCGATATAGATGGCCCGAGAGTAGAAGATCTAGTGGCCACCAATAATGGTGGTGGAATAGCTTGGTTCATCGCTGCCACAGGAGGAAATCCCATTTCTCCGACGACCCCTTTAGCAAATAATGAAACCTATTATGCCGACAACAGCACAGGTAATTGTGGGGCGAGAACAGCCGTAACTGTAAATATTTTTGGACGTCGCCCTACTGGGGTAGATGTAAGGGTAGACAAATGTTCTTCCGACAACAGTACGGTGGCCGATTTGGAGGCTGATGGCGTAAATATCGAATGGTACGATGCCAGAACTGGCGGGAATTTGCTCCCCCCTTCCACGCCGCTTACCGATGGAAGCACCTATTGGGTGCAACAAACCGAAAACGGATGTACCAGTAGAAGAAGCCCAACTACCATACAAATTATAGATCCAGGTGCCCCCACTGGCGATCCCATTCAATTTTTCTGTATTGACCCGGACGGTCAAACTGTATTTACTGTAAACGATTTGAGTGCGAATGGTACGGAAATAAAATGGTACAATTCACAAAATGGTACGGTTCCCTTAGACCCAACTACCCCTCTTATTGAAGGCGAGGACTACTTTGCGACACAAAGCGATTTTCCTTGTGAAAGTGAAGACCGCTATCGAACTGTAGTGGAGTTTGATGATGCTGTGGACGCAGGTGAAAATGGAACCTTAGCTATCTGCGACGACGAAACTGCTTCTTTTAACCTTTTCAATTTTTTACAAGGCACTCCCGATAATGGAGGGACTTGGAGTGGACCTCAACCTACTGCCAACGGAGATCAAGGTACTTTGGATACTTCCTTGCTTTCCGATGGCTCATATAACTTTACGTACACCGTTCTTGGACAAAATGCTTGTCCGGACGAGACTGCAATAGTTACCGTTAATGTTCAAGCTTTACCAGACGCGGGAGGAGATGGAACTGCAATGGTTTGTAGCAGTGACCCACCAGTAAATTTAATCACTTTTTTAGGGGGAACCCCAGACGGTGGAGGGACATGGTCTCCAGCACTTGCAAGTGGAACCGGTGTTTTCGATCCTTCCGTAGATACGCCAGGAATTTACACTTACACTGTTGATCCCACCGCTCCCTGTACTATTCCAGATACCGCGCAAGTAACAATTACGGTTGAAGAAGCTCCTTTTGCCGGAAATAATGGTACTGCGATAATATGCGAAAACGAGACGCCAATTGATTTGTTCTCCTTTTTAGGGGGAACCCCAGACGCTGGAGGGACATGGTCGCCAGCTTTAGCAAGTGGAACCGGTGTTTTCGATCCTAATGTAGATCTGGCTGGTAATTATACCTATACGGTTCCTTCAACTGCCATTTGCCCGGAAGACACCGCCATTGTAAATGTAACTATTGAAGAACCTCCTTATGCAGGAATGGATGGAACCGCAGAGGTTTGCTCTAATGATCCTTCAATCGACTTATTTTCATTGTTATCTGATAATCCTGATACCGGGGGAACATGGTCTCCGTCTTTAGCCAGCGGAACCGGAATATTTAATCCTTCCATAGATCCTGCAGGCACTTATACTTACACCGTAATGGGTGTAGACATGTGCGCAGACGATACCGCTCAAGTAATCATTAATGTGGAGCAAGCTCCAGATGCTGGGCAAGACGCTTCCACTATATTTTGTTTGAATGATTCGCCTATAGATTTATTCACAATTTTAGGAGGTACACCAGAAACTGGTGGAACTTGGTCTCCAGCATTGTCCAGTGGAACAGGCATATTTAATCCCGCCGTAGATCCAGCTGGGGCGTATACCTATACACTTCCTGCTACCGCTCTTTGCGATGAAAGCAGTGCAGTGGTTACCGTAACGTTAGAAACACCTCCAAATGCAGGAACAGATGGTATCGCAGAACTTTGTACGAACGATACTGCTGTTGATTTAATTACCTTTCTGGGAAATAATCCAGATACCGGAGGGACATGGATGCCGGCATTGGCCAGTGGCACCGGAATCTTCGATCCGGCAGTGGATACCAGCAACACTTATACCTATACGGTTTTAGGCGCAAACGCCTGTAGCCAAGATTCATCTACCGTACAAGTAACCGTAGACACCGCGCCTAATGCAGGAAACAACAACACTGTTTCTTATTGTGGCGACGACCCGGCAATCAACCTTTTTGATCTTCTAGGCCCAAATGCTGAAACAGGAGGAACATGGAGCGGACCTTCAAATTTGGAAAATGCTGATTCTGGAACCTTCAATCCAGCTATAAATACTTCTGGAGATTATATCTATACAGTCGCTGGAAATGGTGCATGTAAAGATGCCACCGCATTGGTTTCAGTAACCGTTATAAATCCGCAACCCACCTTAAATGCCAATGGAAATATTTTTTGCGCAGTAGATGCTCGAACTATTACTGAACTTTTAGAAAACATCAATCCAGATTTAGGTGGAACTTTAACTGCCTACGACGCTGCAACTGGTGGAACCCCATACGACTTAGGAACTCTTTTGATTGATAATACTACTTATTACATATCGGAAACCGATGTAACTTCGGGATGTGAGACTACAAATCGCTTGGAAGTTACAGTAGTTGTAGAAGACCCTGCCGACCCCATGTTTTCGACAACTGAAGTTGATTTCTGTTTGATCGCCCAACCTATTGTTGAAAACTTAAGCAGCTTTGTAACCAATGCGAGTTCTCTTGTGTGGTTTGATGCTCCAGACAGCAATACTCCAATAGCAAATGATGACCCACTAACTACGATGACTTACTTCGCAGCCAGTCAAGGTGCCAACGGATGTTTAAGCGCTAACAGAATTGCATTGAACGTTATTGTTACCGACAACCCTGCTCCGGATATCGAGGAGGATGGCAATCTATTTTGCGGGGTGACTAATCCTACTTTAGAAGATTTAGAAAACAATTTAATCTACGATTCTTCTTTGAGTATTTTATGGTTTGATGCTCCCGTAAACGGAAATGAATTACCTACTACCACCCTACTTGAAAATGGGCAAACCTATTATGCGGCCACTTTCAATGAAGAGAAAGGGTGTGAAAGTTTCGACAGATTGGAAATAACAGTAGACCTAACCGCTTGCGATGGTGATCAATTCCCACTATTTATTCCTGATGGATTCTCACCAAATGCAGATGGCATCAACGATACTTTCGAACTCGTGAACGTACAATTTATTTATCCAGATTACACCATCGAGATTTACAACCGATATGGAAATATCGTTTTTAAAGGCTCCGATAATTTATTTTGGGATGGAACTTCAAACCAAAGCCGAACTATTGGAGACAAAGTGGTGCCGAACGGTGTTTACTTCTACATCATCAACTTTAACAGGGATAATAGAAAGCCACATCAAGGTAAATTATACCTAAACAGATAAAAAATAATGGACTTTAATAACCTACTAATGAGATTTTCAGCCTTGATTTCGTATGCTTTTGAAGCTACTCTACTTCTAGCTTTTTCAGTTTTCCTTAAAAAGACAGATATGCTTTATCAGGTTGCAAAATCTAACAACGAAAAAAATATGTTGTTATTAAAAAGAAAAAGAAAATGAGAACTACTATTCTACCCCTATTCTTGTTCCTATTTATTTGCTTTTCCGCTATGGGGCAACAAGACCCTGCATACACCCAATACATGTATAATTTAAGTGTGGTAAATCCTGCATACGCTACAGGAGATGCCGGTATTCTAAATACTGGCGCACTTTACAGATCTCAATGGGTTGGTGCAGAAGGTGCTCCAAAAACGGGAACTTTCTTTATTCATACGCCCATATCGCAACGCATACAAGTAGGAGGAACTATCGTGCACGATGAAATAGGTGATGGTTGGATAAATGAAGACAATATCTATGCAAATTTCGCTTATATCCTGCAACTCGGTTACGATAGCTATTTATCCCTAGGGATAAACGCAGGAGTAACGCTGTTTAGTACTAGATTTAATGACATCCAGCTCAACTCGGGTGACTTTTCAACGGATCCAGCATTTGCCGAAAATATTTCTGAAACATATCCAAACATAGGAGCTGGTGCATTTTTGTACGGTGATAAATATTATGTAGGATTGTCGGCTCCAAATTTCTTAAACAACAAACATTTGGAAGAACAGGATGGTATAAACAGTTTAGGTTCGGAAGAAATTCACGTATTTTTTACTGGTGGTTATGTATTCGATATTAGTCAAAACGTAAAATTCAAGCCTTCCTTTATGTCACGATTTGTAAGTGGAGCGCCATTGTCTATAGATCTTTCTGCTAATTTCCTATTTAATGAAATGTTTGAAGGCGGCTTGTCTTATAGACTGGATGATGCTGTTAGTGCCATGTTTAACGTAAAGGTAACTCCAAATCTTAGACTCGGATATGCATACGATTATACGACAAGTAATTTGGGTAATTTCAACTCTGGGACGCATGAAGTTTTCGTGCTCTTTAATTTAGATTTCTTAGGCCTCAACCGAGGCTATAACAAATCTCCAAGATTCTTTTAAAAGCATTGCCATGAAAAAAATTTTTACACTTATAGCTATATTACTAACCGTACACCTAAATGCTCAAAACTCTGAACTGGAAAGGGCCGACGGCTTTTTTTCCAAGACCTATTATAGCAAGGCATTGCCATTGTATTTAAAATCTTTGCCAGATAATAACACCCCACACACCATAAAAAGAATTGGAGATTGTTACTACTTTACTGGGATGATGGAAGAAGCTGCCACCTACTATGGGATGCTTCTTTCTAAAAATGAAGAAAATGTTCCAGACGATTATCTCTTTAAATATTCGCAAGCCCTTTTGGCATTGGGCAAGACCGAAGCGTCTGATGTTTGGATGAAAAAATATATAGAACGTAACAGTACCCTAGAAAGCTATCAACAGGAATTAAAACTGCTGGAAAGAGTAAAAGGGCTCGGTAACCGTTTTAAAATGGAAAATCTGGCAATAAACACGCCAAATTCTGACTTTGGAGCGTATCCCTACGGTAGCACCATCGTGTATGCCACAGCAGATAGAAGCCCAAGTCTCTTCAGTAAAAAATACAAATGGAACAATCAAGAGTATCTAGATCTATACTCCATAGATACCACTGCTTTTTTTGACGAAAACCCAAAAAGCAAAAATTTCTCTGGGTCAATAAATACCAAACTCCACGAGTCGAATGCCATTTTTACCAAAGATGGAAAAACCATGTATTTTACACGAAATAGTGAAAAAAGAGATAAGGATGATATCTCGCATCTTATGATTTACAAAGCGGAATTAATTGAAGACGAATGGACCAATGTACAACCGCTTCCATTTAACGGTAAAGATTATTCCGTAGAGCACCCAGCGCTTTCCCCCGATGAAAAGTATTTATTTTTCGCTTCCGATATGCCGGGTTCGTTCGGTTCATTCGATATCTACGGTGTAGAGATCCTGGAAGATGGCAGTTACGGGAAACCAGTAAACGTTGGCCCTAATGTAAATACCCCCAAACGAGAGCAATTTCCCTATATTTCCAGCAGCAACCTTTTGTATTTCTCTTCGGATGGCCATGCGGGTATGGGACTATTGGATGTTTTTGTAAGTGTTATCGAAAATGGAGTCTATCAAAAGCCATTAAATGTTGGTTTGCCCATAAACAGTAGATTTGACGATTTTTCTTTTTATTTGGATGAAGGTACCAAAGATGGTTATGTGTCGTCCAACAGACCCGATGGAAAAGGTGATGATGACATTTATAAAATAAAAGAATTTAAAGAATTCAGTCTTATTGTCCCTTCGCAATACATTACAGGAACGGTGACGGATATGACGACTGGAGAACCTATTGCCAACGCATCCCTAAGCGTTAAAGACCTCGACGATAACCTTCTTGAAAGCACTTCGACCGATCCTGAAGGGATTTATAAATTTAATTTAAAAAGTAACAACAGTTATCTGCTTAGTGTGACAAAGCCAACCTATGTAAAATCTGAAAAAACCATTTCCCTCGATGGCGAAAGGGAAAAAACGATCACCGCAGATTTTCAATTACAATCGTTCGACAAGGTAGATACCGATATGGTTAAGATAGATGATAAACTGATGATTAAAATTGAAAAAATTTATTTTGATTTTGATAAATGGAATATCCGTGAAGATGCCAAACCTATCCTAGACTTTGTGGTCGAAAAAATGAACCAATATCCAAAAATGAAAATTGAAATAGGCTCGCACACCGATCAGCGTGGTACCGATGCTTATAATGAAGAGCTATCTGACAAAAGAGCAAAAAGCACTATGAAATACCTTATTTCCAAGGGAATTGAAGCATCAAGGTTAAGTGCGAAAGGATATGGGGAAAACGACCTCATTGTTGACTGCGAAAATGGATCGATTGATTGCAACGAAAAACAACATCAGCTTAACAGGAGAAGTGAATTTGTTATAAAAAACATTGAGTAACATCTATTAACAGCTTGCAAATAAACCCCATTGTTACATCCCTCGGGAAAGCGCAATGGGGACAAATGCAGTATTAAAATCCAGCCCTTTAATTTGATATTTAAATCAATTCTTTAACTTTTTCAAAATTAAGCCCCCCATAATTCCCGCTGCTCATTAAAAGCAAGGCGGTATTATTTAAATTTAGATTGAAAAGGTATGTTTGAAATTCTTCGGGATTGGTAAAGACAATTAAATCCTTACGATTAAAAGCCTCCTCAATCTGTGCTGCAGAAACTTCTTCTAGCTGTTTAATTTTTACCGCTTCAGGAGAGAAAAAAACCACAGCTACATCGGCATTGTCTAAAGTGTTTCTATATTCCTTCAAAAAGGTAGCATTTAGACTACTATAGGTATGCAGTTCTAAACATGCTATCACTTTTCTTGTAGGATACTGTTCCCTAACAGCTGTTAATGTAGCTCCTACTTTGCTAGGGGCATGGGCGAAATCTTTATAAATAACGCTGTTCCCATTTTCTGCCAATTTATCCAGCCTTTTGGAAGCTCCTTTAAAACTTGAAATAGCTTCGAAAAAGTCGTCTTCATCAACACCCATATGCTGGCAAATCCATTTGGCACCAGCCAAATTGTTTAAATTATGCCTTCCAAATACCTCGATTGGCATTTCTCCTTCTGGAGTCTCCAAATAAGTAACGCCATCTGCTACAGTAAATTCTGGGGTATTGTACGGTATTTTTCGAATTTGATTTTCCGAAGCTTCAACTACATTTACAACTTCGGCATCTTCTTCGTTATAAGTAATGCTTCCTCCCTCTACAATAGAATCTACAAATATTTTAAACTGCTCTACGTAATTTTCAAATGTTGGAAATACATTAATATGATCCCAAGCGATTCCGCTAAGCAAGGCTATGTTGGGTTGGTATAGATGGAACTTAGGCCGCCTATCGATGGGGGAAGAAAGGTATTCGTCCCCTTCCAGTACTATAAAATCATTTTCTTCGGTGAGTTTCACCATGGTATCAAACCCTTCCAACTGCGCTCCCACCATGTAATCCACTTCACGATCGTGGTAGTGCAGCACATGAAGAATCATTGAAGTTATAGTTGTTTTACCATGGCTACCGCCAATTACCACTCTGGTTTTGTACTTACTTTGTTCAAAAATAAACTCGGGATACGAATAAATTTTCAATCCCAGCTCTTTAGCCTTTGCCAATTCTGGATTGTCTGGTTTGGCATGCATTCCCAAAATTACAGCGTCAATATCTGTAGTGATTTTATCTGGAAACCACCCAAAATCTGGCGGACACAAACCTACTTTCTCCAAACGGGATTTTGAAGGCTCATAAATAATATCGTCGCTACCAGTTATTTGATATCCTTTTTGGTTTAATGCCAATGCCAAATTGTGCATGGCGCTTCCGCCAATGGCTATAAAATGTATTTTCAAAATAGTACTTTTTATTGAAGCTGTAAAGATAATGGGAGATTCATCTAAACCCAAAAACTGGGTAACATATTGTTATCTAAACTTTATAATTTATTGATTAGGGCAGCTTCCTTTTCAAACTTTTCATCAGAAGGATTTACCTCTTTTGCCTTTTGGAGATAGAAGCTAGCTTTTTCCTTATCATTTTGAAGTCGGTACAACTTGGCTAATTGCATGTAAACATCTGATAAAGGAATTACACTTTCGGGTGAGTATAAGCTTTCAAAAGTCAATAAATGATGGATCCCTACTTGTTTCTTATAATTATAGTTTGCTGAAACTTCCCCAATTTGATAGTGAATATCTTTTCTTTTATAAGTTCTGGTAGGAAAACCTTTTTCAGCAACCATATCCAACGCTCTTTTGTTGTAAACTTCGGCCAAATCACTATTTCCTTCTTCCTTTTCAATAAAAGCTTTGGATAAAAAGCCTTCCAACGGCGAAATGGAAGATAGTTCCTTAGAATATTGATAAGCCTTATCTGTACTGCCACCTAAAATACCTGGGAGTTTTAAATAGAGGTCGATAGAAGCCCAACGCACCTCCAAATTTTCAGGGTCGAGCTGAGCCGCTTTTTTAAAATGTTTTTTTACATCCCCTAAAACGGAAAGTGCCCGTATTTTACTTTCTAAGGCAATCATCCCTAAAACACCTCCATATTTAAAATGATAATTGGCATTTTCTGGAAATTGGTTTACTAGCTCTTTGTAATATTTAGAAGCTTCATCCCAATTCTTTTCAATACCATAAACATCGCCTAACCGTTCCGTTATTTTAGGATCTTTCCTTTTATTGTAGGATGCCAGCAATAACTCCCGAGCTTCTTTTATGCTCCCTTTTTTTATTAAACTATTTGCCTGTTCTAGACTGCTATCCTGTGCTGAAAGGCTATAACCATTCAACACAATTAAAAAGACACAAAAAATACGAATTGGAAACATGGGAAATGGTTTATTTTCTTTGTGGCGGATAATTGGAGAATACCTTTTCTGCAACTTTCTTTAGTTTTTCGCTGCGCATGGCGGGTGTCATCTGTTCGGAAATTGTACCCTCGCTCACAGCCTGCCAAACCAATTCATCATTTGCAGCATCCACAATATCAACAGTTATTTCGCGGTAAGATTCGTTTCCACCTACAGGCACACCTACGGAAACACCACCTCCCATATTTCTTCCGGTTCCACCAATACCAATTCCTACAGAACTATTATTGGGCTTTGGCCTGCTCGCGCTGACGATATTGATATAAATATCTGGGGTGGAAGAATTTTCGTAGCCACGAGCTTCCATGATACTGTCGATGTTACGCATTAACCGCTTGTTGTCCAACTGGCTTAAACCAGTTTGCAAGTCGGGGTAGTAATCGTAGCTTTTATATTCGGAAAAATCTGTTTTCTTATCGTAGTCGTAAGCTACTTGCACCCCACCGCATGCAGTAAGTAAAATAAAGCTTACAAGCCAAAAGGATTTAAAGTTCATAACGTTTCTTTTTCTTAAATGTAAGCAAAAAAAAGTACTTGTTATGCCTCTTCTTCTTTATTAAGCATGTTCCACAGTTTATCTTTTAATTCCTGAATCCCTTGCTGGGCTACCGAGGAGATAAACATATAATTCACTTCTTTAAATTTACCGTCTAATTCTTGGGCCATTTCTGCCTTCAATTCGTTATCCAACATATCGGACTTGGAGATGGCGACTAACTTTTCTTTATCGAGCAGTTCCGGATTGTATTTTTGAAGTTCGTTTAAAAGAATTTCATATTCCTTATAAATATCCTTGGCATCTGCTGGAATTAAAAATAATAGGGTGGAATTACGCTCTATATGACGTAAGAAGTAATATCCCAACCCTTTCCCTTCTGATGCGCCTTCGATAATCCCAGGAATATCGGCCATTACAAAACTGCGAAAACCACGATATTCCACAATCCCTAAATTAGGTTTAAGCGTGGTAAACTCATAATCGGCTATTTTTGGCTTTGCAGATGTGATTACCGATAACAAGGTTGATTTCCCAGCGTTTGGAAAGCCCACAAGTCCTACATCTGCCAGTAACTTTAATTCCAATAAAATTTCGACTTCTTCACCTGGAAGTCCCGGTTGAGCATAACGAGGGGTTTGGTTGGTAGACGATTTAAAATGATTGTTCCCTAGTCCACCTTTACCACCTTGGGCAATTATTTTTTCTTCCCCATCTTCGGTGATTTCAAATAAAACCTCATTGGTTTCTGGATCTTTAACTTGGGTACCCAAGGGTACTTTTATATAAACATCATCGCCATCGGCACCAGTACTGGTTTGCTTGCTACCATGTTCCCCATGGCCAGCTTGAAAACTTCTTTTAAACTTAAAATGAAAAAGTGTCCATAGGTTTTTATCCCCTTGAATAATTACATGGCCACCGCGACCGCCATCTCCACCATCTGGGCCACCATAGGCTACATATTTTTCCCGGCGTAAATGCGCAGAACCTTGTCCGCCTTTACCCGAAGCCACTTTTATCTTTACATAATCTGTAAAATTCCCTTCTGTCATTTAAATATGTTTTTTAATACGCACACAATTCTATATTATAGTTCTGTGTAATCATTGTCGGTCTAAGCTTGTCGAAGACTTTGTTCTTAAAAATTCACCTATACTTCGAAAGGCTAGCTAAGTACGATAGCAGTATTTGTTTAGTGTAGAGGACGTTTTATTTAAAGCGCAGCAATAACCTTACTAAGGCGCTCTGTAATTTCTTCTATAGATCCAATTCCATTAACACTGTGAAACTTCCCTTGGTCTTTGTAATATTCCATCAACGGAGCCGTTTTTTCATTATATTCTTCAAAACGGTTTCTTATTTTGTCTTCGTCTTGGTCGTCACTTCTCCCGCTCACTTTTCCCCGCTCCAATAAACGGCCAATAAGAATCTCATCATCTGCTTCCAAAGCTATGGTAGCGTGAATTTTCATGTCTTTTTCTTCCATTAAATGGTCTAAAGCGATGGCTTGAGCTTTCGTACGTGGAAAGCCGTCAAAGATAAATCCGCTGGCCTCAGGATTCTTTTCCACCTCTTCTTTTAGCATATTAATGGTTACCTCATCTGGAACCAAGTCCCCCTTATCAATATAAGATTTTGCCAATGTACCTAATTCAGTCCCGTTTTTAATGTTGTATCTAAAAACATCTCCGGTAGATATGTGCTTTAAGTTGTATTTTTCTTTTAAAAAGTTAGCTTGTGTACCCTTACCTGCTCCGGGTTTCCCGAACAGTACTAAATTGATCATATTATTGTTCTTTTATTTGATATACTTCTGGTAAATTTCTTCCTAATTCATCATAATCAAGCCCATAACCTACAATAAATTTGTTCGGTATTTCGATCCCTACGTAATCTATATTATACTCGCCACTATAAATGTCTGGCTTGTAAAACATGGAAGCAATTTTAAATCGCTTTACATTAATCCTAGAAAACATAGAAACAAGTTCCTTTACTGTTTTTCCTGTATCGATAATGTCTTCCAAAATAATTACACTTCTGTTTTCCACGTTGTCGGGAACATCTAAAAGTGTTTTTACGATTCCGGTTGAGGAAATACCGTGATAAGAGCTTAACTTAACAAAACTAATTTCGCAGTCTTGGTCGTAATGCTTCATAAAATCAGAAGCAAACATAAAAGCCCCATTGAGCACGCAAATAAAAATTGGCGTCTCATTTTTAAAATCGGCTTTTACCTTTTCCACCATTTTTTTTATAGCGGCATCTATTTCTTCAGCAGAAATAAAAGGTTCGAAATATTTATCGTGGAGCTTAATCAATGTTCTAAAAATTATAAAGTTGCAAAGATACCATTAAGATTTTTGTTTTCCATTAAATTTAGCTGTTTTCAAGAATATATACTCCTTTTCCTTAAAAAAATAACGTTTTCACCAACAAAACAACATAAATTACTTCTTCAAGAACCGTAATTCTAAAACAATAAAATATGCACTTCTCATATTTAACTGTATTTTTGCAAGGATTTTTAGATTTCTAAGATTTACTTCTGAAAAGTAACAACAGGACAAAAGAAACTGAGCACTATGAATTATTTTTCTTCTGATTTTAAATTAGGCATATTAGGCGGCGGACAACTAGGTAAAATGATGCTTTACGAAACCCGAAAGTACGATATACAGACCTTGGTGATCGACCCGAGTGATGAAGCTCCCTGCAAAATTGCCTGCAACGAGTTTTTCAAAGGAGACCTTATGGACTACGATACGGTTTATAACTTCGGAAAAAAGGTGGATGTGCTTACTTTTGAGATTGAAAATGTAAATGTGGAGGCGCTGGAACAATTGGAAAAAGAAGGGAAAACCGTATATCCATCTGCCAAAACACTTAAAACCATTCAGAATAAAGCAAAGCAAAAACTGTTTTATGTAGACCATAACATTCCTACGGCAGATTTTAGCCGTTTTGCTTATCCAGATGAAATCTTGACCGCCATTAAAAACGAAAGTCTTTCGTTTCCATTTGTATGGAAGAGTGCCCGCTTTGGCTACGACGGGCAAGGAGTGAAAATAATTAAAACATACTCCGATCTAGACAACCTCCCAGAGGGGGAATGCATTGCCGAAAAAATGATTCCATTTAAAAATGAACTGGCCGTAATTGTGGTTCGAGACCCCAAGGGAAATGTAAAAACCTATCCTGTGGTAGAAATGGAATTTCATCCTGAAGCTAACCAGGTGGAATACGTAATTTGTCCTGCAAGGATAGATAAGGAAGTTGCCAAAAAAGCTCAGTTGGTGGCATTAAAGGTTTCTCAAGCCTACAATCATGTTGGGTTATTGGCAGTAGAAATGTTCCAAACACAGGATGATGAGATTTTAGTGAATGAAGTAGCTCCAAGACCACACAATAGTGGGCATTATAGTATCGAAGCTAGTTACACCAACCAGTTTGAGCAGCACCTTCGCGCCATTTTAGGGTTGCCCTTAGGTAAAACGGAAAGCAAGGTTGCGGGTATTATGGTAAATCTTGTTGGAGATGAAGAATATACTGGCCCCGTGGTTTATAAAAACATAGAAAAAATTATGGATATGGACGGTGTAACGCCACATATCTACGGAAAAAAACAAACTCGTCCATTTCGAAAAATGGGACACGTTACCATTGTTAATGAGGATGTCGCCCAGGCCCGTGTAATAGCAGCTCAGGTTAAGAAAAGTATTAAAGTAATTAGCGAATAGGGCTAAAATTCTAATCGCCTACACATTAAAAAAATCCTTATTATTTAAAATAGGTCTCTTCACTTGGCTTAAATCCAATTCTATGAGCCTTAACCACTAATTGCTTATTGGTTTCTATGGAAATAGGTTCTTTATAAATTTGCCAGCCTGGAACCAGCTCTTCTTTACTATTCACCCATTGAAAACCAATGGAAGCCCCTTCTGTAGCAGAAGACAACACCAGTTTATCCCCTTCTTTTGCAATTATAGGTTTAGCGGTAGTGGGTTCCTCGAAGTAAGTACCTCTTTTTTCTAGATAATCTTTCTCTGGTATTAATCCCAAATCGTTGGTTTCCGTTATCCATGTATCCATGGCCTGAGAAAGTTCTTTAATTTTTTCAGCATAGTCTTCCTTATCCGCCAAATTATGGAGTTCATCTGGGTCTTTTAAGGTATCGAACAATTCAATGGAATCTTTTTGTTTACGAAACCATTGTGCTTGAAATTTGTTTAATTGCCCTAAGGAATCCAGTCGTAACAGCTCCTGCATAATGGGCATCTGCTCCCTGTAAGACACCGGCAAGTAGTATGGCTTATTTGGAATGTAGTTTCTAATGAGTTTATAGCGCTTGTCCCGTACAGCACGTATCCTGTCGTGCAATAAGTCAAAACGGTCGGCGGCGGCAAAAATATAATCCCTTTTATTTTTATCCTCATAGGCACCCATCCAAGCCCGTCCATCACAATATTCGGGAGTGGGCACTCCCGCTAGGGACAAGAGCGTAGGTTTAAAATCGACAAAGCTTATTAATTGATCGTCTGTTTTACCTGCTAATTGTTTTTTGGGAAACCTCACAATCATAGGTACCTGCAAACCAGAATCGTATACTGTACGTTTTTGTCGGGGTAATGGCCCTCCATGGTCGGTGTACCAGAAAATTATGGTATTCTCCAATAAATTTTCGGCTTTCAATTCGTCTAGAACTTCCCCTACCTTATCGTCCAGCACTTTAATGTTGGAGTACATTCTTCGTACATCCTTCAAGGCAACCTCGGTAGTTGGCAAATAAGGTTCCACCGGCACTTCCAAATTCTCATCAATCCATAAAGAATCTTCTGCACGCTTCCATATTTGAGATTCGTGGGTATCGGTAAAATTAAATATGGCAAAGAAAGGTTTGTCTTTTGGTCTATTCTTCCAATGTGCTTTGTCACTACTTTCGTCCCAAGCGGTCATCTCACATCGGAACTGATAATCTTCTTTTACATTATTGGTACAATAATATCCTGCCCTCCTTAAATACTCACTATGCATATGCACTTCAGGAGCCACGTTTGCTTCGTAGGCGGTAACTTCATAATTCTCAATACGCTCATCACTCACATCAAAACTAAACCAAGGGCCAGTTCGCATGTGCATGGTACCAGAATGGGTTGGATACATCCCTAAAGCAATTGCGGCACGGCTGGGAGCACAAACACCCGATGGAGAATACACATTGGTGTAAGTAACCCCTTCTTTAGCGAGCTTACTTATATTGGGAGTCGTTACGGTGGAATCTCCGTACATGGGTAAATATGGACTCAAATCTTCTGCTACGATCCAAACTATATTTGGTTTTTCCGGGAGCTCTAAAGTGCTGTATGCCACTTCTTGGACTTCCTCACCACCAAGAACCGAATTATTAGATTTAGAGTCTTTTTTTTGGCACGATAAAAAAAGAAAACTTACCAACACAAATGCTAACCTAAAAGGTTTGGTGTTTTTTAAAATATTTTTGGAAATAATCATTGCGTTATCCATTAATTTAAAATTTCAGGTATGGTTATATCTTTATTCTTAGCCTTAAGTCTCGCAACCCCTTCTGAGGTTACTTGGGTATTTCCCATATACAGTTTTTTCAATTCTGGAAGGTTTTCGAAATAGTGCAAACAGTTGTCTTCCACATTTGTATTAAAGAGGTTTAAGGCTTCCAAATGATTTAATTTTTCGACAAAAGAAAGTTCCTCACAACCAATACTGGTATGGTCCAATTCCAATCTTGTTAAGTTTTTAAAATTGGCTAAAGCTTCCAAATTAGAGGTTTTGATTTCGGTATTACTTAAAGAAAACCAAGTGACATATTCTGAGAATTCATTTATTGCCTGTAGTGCCTCGTCGGTAAATACTTTTCCGATAAAAGTTACATCCAATAAGCTGTTTTGTTCCCCTAGTTGCCTTACCAAAAAGTTATTTTGCTGAATTTTCTGTAACTCAAGGCTGTCTAAAGCTGGTAATTTAACTTTTGTATACCATGGAGATGGTTTGGTGTTTATATTGTAGTTACTCCATAAAATTTTCTGAATATCATCTTTTACCTCAAAATTTTTCAGCGTATCGTTATAAGAAGCTCCTTGTAAAATCCACCATTCCAAAAGTTTAATCTCATAAAAAGTAAGTATCTCTTTTGTTGGCGGCATGTATTTAATATTGGTAGGGGACATCGTTATTCGTTTAAACAATTCGCTTTTTTCTGGTTTTCCCACAACTATGGTAGAACCACTGCTTCCTCCTTTTTTCAATGAGTCTATATGCGCCATATTTAACCCTCCCCTGGTTACCTCATCATTATGACAAGATACACACTTCCTATCTAGAATGGGATGAATAAGTTGTGCATACACCACAATAGAGTCTGGCGACTGTGCGGTTAACTTGGTTATATTTTTGCCTTTTTCTTCAGTAATTTTTTTTACAAACCCTGGGGCATATTCAGTTAAATAATTCTGTCCATGGGTTAAATTTCCGCCGTGATGGCCTTCAATAGCAATTAAAAAAAGTACCAATATGTTGAAAATGGATTGTACACTCCCATTAAATCTATCTGCATTTCTTTTCAAATAATAGCCTAGGATAAAAATGAAAATCAACAGAATCCCCAACCATCGATGCCAAAACAACTGTTCTTCGACATACAGCCCCGTATCGGCCAAAAGCCAGCCAAAAAGTGCTGTTAAAACACAAGATATGGCTGCCAAAAGCCAAGCAAGGGCAATTATATTATAATTCTTTGTTTTTCTGAAATAGCCAATCCACTCCAATAAAATAGCGAGAATTACAAATCCGATAGGCAAATGAACGACTAAGGGATGAAGGCGACCGAAGAATATAGAGGAGTCTAATAAAACCATTATACAGCTTATATTTTTTAAATCAATTATGATGTAGATTTTTTATTTTACTAAACCTTGGTAAGCTTAATAGGATATGTTTTTCCTGAAAACCATTGTGGAACGTAAATGTTTTCATCATTATCAATACACACATCGTGCGGGTTTAAAAAGGTGCTGCCATCATACATTGGAGATTCCAGTATGCCATTCTTATAATTCGGTTCACTTCCGCCAGGTAACGAAACTACTTTATTATTTTTATCGAGTACGGCTACCATCCCATCGTACTTCCACCAATCTTTGGTAACTATGACAGCGAAATATATATTTTCGCCATGTATTACCGGGCGACATATAGAACAACCGGGTAATTTAACGGTTTCTATATATTTTCCGTCCATGGTAAACCTTTTAAATTCCTGCTTTCCCCGAGAAGTTATTAATAGGGTGGGAGTATTTGGATTCCGTAAATCTACCGTTATTCCGTGACAGCAATCAAAGGTTTCATCTGTAATTCCTTTACCTCCAAAGTATCTTATAAATTCTCCTTTGGAGTTGTATTGTGTAATATAATTTTCGCCGTATCCATCGGCAATATATAGATCGCCATTGGGTGCAACAGCTGTTTCCGTTGGCTTAAACAGATTTGCATCTTGGTACCCTTCGAACTCTTTGGGTGCGCTAAACGTTTGTATAATTTTACCATCAAGAGTAGTTTTAAAAACTTTATGCACCTCAGGATCGGTAATTAAAAGAAATTGATCGCTTCCTTCTCCCGCAATAGTAAGCCCATGGGCTCCGGGAAAACTGTCGCCCCACGAGCTTAAAACTTTCCCAGATTTATCGTAAATTAAAATATTGGCATTATGCTCTCCCGAAACCGTTAATATTAAACGGCCGCTGTCGTCCATAACCATCTCATGACAGTCGTTAATTGGTACTTTGGCAGGATCTTGAATGCCCCACTCTTTATTGACCTTGTATTGAAAATTGCCATGTCCAACAATTTTATTTTTATCCGCCTTATTATCTTTTTCCTTTCCTAGTGAAATATGTGGCAATACCATTCCCGCCGAAGCCGCCATCATTGTTTTTTTTACAAAATTGCGACGTTGGTTATGTTTCATAATAATTGGTTTAGTTGTTTTTACTGAATAATTGTAATGTCACTGATTTTTTTAGAACCTATCAAGCTAAGACTTCTTTTACCACTTCGCCATGCACATCGGTTAAACGAAATCTTCTTCCTTGATATTTATAGGTTAACCGTTCGTGATCTACCCCCAATAAGTGCATTAAAGTCGCTTGAAAATCGTGCACATGTACAGGCCTATCGATTACGTTATAGCCAAAATCATCGGTAGCACCAAGGGTAACCCCTCCTTTAATGCCAGCTCCAGCCATAAAAATGGTAAAGCATTTTGGGTGATGATCCCTTCCATAGTTATCGGGCGTTAGTTGCCCTTGCGAGTAATTGGTCCTACCAAATTCTCCTCCCCAAATAACCAAAGTATCTTCAAACATTCCTCGCTGTTTTAAGTCGGTAATCAATGCCGCAGTCGCTTGGTCTGTATCCTTACATTGTTGTTTTATTGCCGTTGGAAGTCCGCCATGTTGATCCCATCCTTGATGGTACAATTGTATAAATTTTACATCTTTCTCTGCCAACCTTCTAGCCAGCAAACAATTGGCTGCAAAAGTACCTGGTTTTTTACTGTCTTCACCATAGAGATCGTAGATGTAATCTGGTTCATTGTCGGTACTCATAATTTCGGGAACCGATGTTTGCATGCGGTAGGCCATTTCATATTGCGACATTCGCGCCAAAATTTCTGGATCCCCAATATCTTCATGCGCCATATTTTCAAGCCGCTGTAAATAATCTAATTGTTCCCTTCGGGTTTCGCCAGTTACTCCTGGAGGATTGGTGAGATAGAGCACTGGATCTTTTCCCGCCCTAAATTGCACTCCCTGATGTTGGGAAGGTAAAAATCCATTTCCCCATAAACGTGAATAAAGTGGCTGCCCTATTTTATCTTTGGTAACCAATACCACAAATTCTGGTAGATTTTTATTATCAGAGCCCAAACCATAACTCACCCAAGATCCAATAGAAGGTCTTCCAGGTTGCTGCGAACCCGTTTGTAAAAATGTAATGGCGGGATCGTGGTTAATGGCTTCTGTGTACATTGATTTAATAAAGCAGATATCATCTACTACTTTTGCGGTATGTGGCATTAAAGAACTCATCCAGGCACCACTTTCCCCATGTTGCTTAAAGTCGAAAACTGTTCCTGCCATAGGCAAAGAAGATTGCCCAGCAGACATTCCAGTAAGACGTTGCCCACCAATAACGCTATCGGGCAATTGCTGTCCATTCATTTTCTGTAACAAAGGCTTATAATCAAATAAGTCCAATTGAGACGGGGCTCCACTTTGAAATAAGTAAATTACCCGTTTCACCTTTGGAGGGAAATGTGTACCCTTTAAAAGATTGTTGGTCATGGAAGGGCTATTTCCCAATAAATTCATCGGACTCAGTAAAGAACCGAAACTCAACGCGCCCAGGCCCAGCGAAGTTTTCATTAAGAAATCCCTTCTGGAAAATTTAGTATTATGATGGTGATCGTTACAATTCATAGACTATTAATTATCTTCTCATAAATGTTTCATCGTGATTGAGAATGGTATTGGAGACAATAGTAAGCGCAGCAGTTTTTTCTTCATCCAACGAATTATCGAAGGGTTTTTCTCCTACCTTCAATAAGTCTTTTGTTGCCTTCGGGGTATTTTTAAAATAATCATATTGTTTTCCATACAATTCTTTTAATAACTGTAGCTCCTTGCTAGAAGGTTTCCTACTGGTGGCTAAACGAAAAACCATTTCAATTTGATTTTCCACGACGCCCTCTTTCTCTTTCTGAACACGTTCAGCAAGCACTCGGGAAGCTTCAATAAATTGTTCGTCATTAAGCAATACCAAAGCCTGTAATGGGGTGTTTGTACTCTCCCTTTCTATGGTACAAACATCTCTGGAAGGAGCATCAAAAGCGGTCATGGCAGGATGTGGAGAAGTTCTTCTTATAAAGGTATACATACTTCTTCTGTAAAGGCTATCGCCCATATCTTCTTTATAATTTAAAAGTTTATAGGAGAAAGATGACTTTTCAGCCCAAAGGTCTGCTGGCATGTAAGGCTTCACACTCGCCCCACCTACTTGGGTCACTAAGAGTCCACTTACCGCTAATGCATTATCCCTTATGGCTTCTGCAGACAAGCGATAGGTATTACTTCTTGATAGATAAGTATTCTCTGGATCTTTAAGTGCCATGGCCTCCGTTGGGGTGGAAATTTGTTGATAGGTATGAGACATTACCATTTTCTTCAAAAGCTTTTTAACGTTCCAATTATTTTCTCGAAAATAGATGGCGAGCCAGTCCAATAATTCAGGATGTGACGGCAAGTTACCCTGGACACCAAAATCCTGTGGTGTATCTACGAGTCCGCTTCCAAAAACCATTTGCCAATATCTATTTACCGCCACCCTTGCCGTTAATGGATTGTTGTCCATAAACAGCCATTTAGCCAAACCAAGCCTATTTTTCGGTAGACTATCTGGAAATGCCGGCAATGCACTAAGGGTATTGGCGTTTACTGTTTCTCCGGGCTGGTTGTATTCCCCGCGCTTGTACAAATAAGAAGTTCTTTTTTCTGGCATTTCTTCCATCACCATAATCTCCAAGGTAGGGTTCATTACCTCCAGCCATTTCTTCCGCAGCTCTTTGAGGGTATCTTTTACCTCAGCTACTTGCGGCGTTTTTTCTATCCAGTATTCTTTTACTAAGGATCTATTCTTACTATTAATCTCCTCAAGGGATGTTCCAGCAAGCACCCTTATTTCCCCTGAAGTCAATTTCCTTTTATAAAAATAAATCTCATCCACCATCCCTTTAAAAATCCCATCTTCCCCGGTATATTTACGGTAGCTTTTACCAACCTTTAGGGTTCTGGGTTCAATAATATCGGGCCTTATGGTACGGTATGTTTTTATGGATTTATATAATTTGTTGTGAACTATTTCTGAAGAAACTTTACTTCCGTTAATATAGATATCTACATCATCTGCTTTACCACTTCCATTATAGGTAAAGGCCACATGATACCACTTCTTCTTCTGTAAAGTGTCTAAGGTCTTTATATGAAAATAATTTTCGGGAAGCGCATGCATTAGGCGAACGTTTAAACTATTCGTGCTATCCAAATAAAACTCCCATCCTCTCCAATCTCCATTTTTTTCGCCACTGGTACCCATAATTGTTTGAGTCTTCCCTTTTTTACGCTTGGAAGTGTTTACAAACAGACCCGCAGAAAATTCATCGATAAATTCGAAATTCGGATTGTTCTGTAGGTGTATTTCATCATAATCGCCAGTTATTTCTATTGCATTTCCCACCACTCCTTTTACAATCTTGCCAGGATTTTCCATGGTTGCATAGGCATTATCATCTATAATATAATTGTTCAAATAGTTGCCATAAATCGCAATCCCCTTATACTTGGGGTCATTTGGCTTTCGTTTTCGAACATCTTCAAGCGGATAGTAACCAATAAGATCTTCTTTTTTAAAGCTCGTAGGTATTTCATCCATAAATTGTTCCAAGGAAGCCAATTCTTTTTTTGTAATTGCTAGTTCTTTTTCTTCGGAACGGATTTTCTTTTTAAGGCTATCTGCTTTTTTTTGTTCCTCTTTTGAAGTTAAGGTTAGTAGCGGACCAAAATTTCCGTCGTCACCTGTCATCCCCAACTCTCGAACATTGTTGAAAAAAGCGGACATCTCGTAATAATCCTTTTGCGAAATAGGGTCGAATTTATGATCGTGGCATTTGGCACAAGCAACGGTTAACCCCAAAAATGCAGTACTGGTAGTCTCTGCCCTATCGAACACATAAGACAACCGAAATTCTTCATCAATAACACCTCCTTCTCCCGTCATGGGAGTGTTTCTGTTAAATGCAGTCGCTAAAATTTGATCCCTGCTTGGGTTTGGTAATAGATCCCCGGCCAATTGCCAAGTAACAAATTGGTCGTAGGGCATATTATCCTTAAAAGCATTAATTACCCAATCGCGCCAAGGCCACATGCTTCTCCAACCGTCTGCATGCAGGCCATGGGAATCTGCATACCGTGATAGATCCAACCAATCTAAAGTAAGCTTCTCGGCATTGGCATTGGATGACAGATACTTGTCTACCATTTTTTCATACGCATCTGGGCTCTCATCATTTAAAAATAAATCGAGCTCTTCCAATGTGGGTGGGAGTCCGGTTAAATCTAAAGCCAGTCTTCGCAGCAATTGTTCTTTTGGTGCTTTCGGAGAAAAATTATATCCTTTTTGCCTTAGTTTATCGTAAACAAATTCATCTATTTCATTGTTTATTAAAGGATTTTCTTCATCTAATTTTGGAGTCCCTTTATTCTCTGGCGGAATAAATGCCCAATGCTTCTTCCATTCGGCGCCTTGCTCGACCCATTTTAATATCAATGCCTTTTCGCGTGCCGATAACTTTAAATGGGATTCTGGAGGCGGCATCATTAGTTCTTCATCATCACTTAAAATACGGGCAATAACTTCACTCTGGTATGGACTACCACTTTTAAATGCTTTGTTTCCACTCTCCAATTTCCTAAACATGCCTTCCTTTACATCCAACCGTAAACCCGCCTTTCTAGTATTTTCGTCTGGGCCGTGGCAATTGAAGCAACGATCGGACAAAATTGGCTTGACATGAAAATTGTAATCAACTTGTTCTGGCAAGTCTTCATAAGCCACTTGAACCTCTTTAGGTACATCTACAGAGCAAGCCACAAAGTTGACGGAAAGTGCCATTAACAAAATAGCAAATACCAACCTTTTTAAAATTCGAGACCCTATGGAAAAATGGAATAGCATATTGTTATAATTCAACCAATAAATATAATTAATACAACAATAAAAATAGACTTAAATTAACATTACCTTAATTAATTTACTTTTATAGTAAGAATTTGATAAAATAATAACACCTTTTACTATACTCACACTTTTAAATTTTCATCCTGATGCCAGGTTCTGTACTAAACTCAATTTTACCTAACTTTGCTTTTTAAAATTAAAAATATGGCAAAAGTAGCTGTTATTATGGGGAGCACTAGTGATCTTCCCGTTATGCAAGACGCAATAGATGTACTTAACGAATTGGGAATTGAGGTAAGCGTGGATATTGTTTCTGCACATCGAACCCCAGAAAAAATGTATGAATTTGGTAAGAACGCACATAAAAATGGTATTTCGGCAATAATAGCCGGCGCAGGAGGTGCAGCACATTTACCTGGAATGGTAGCCTCTTTATCTCCATTGCCTGTAATTGGTGTACCAGTAAAAAGCAGTAATTCCATAGATGGTTGGGATTCTGTTCTATCCATCCTTCAAATGCCAGGAGGCGTTCCCGTTGCAACGGTAGCACTTAATGGCGCTAAAAACGCAGGGATTTTGGCAGCTCAAATTATAGGCTCATCCAACGAAGAGGTGTTAAACAGAATAATTGCTTATAAAGAATCGCTTAAAGAAAAAGTGATTAAGGGAGCTGCTGAAATAAAAAAATAGGTCCTGGGGAGGAACCTATTTTTTCTATAATCCTAAATTTGAGGGTTTAGGTTATCCACACAGCTAATTCATATAGTAGGTCTGGTGTATATTTTAAAGTGTTATTTTTTTCTTTACACCCTCACTTACGCAGCTATTACTAACCTGGTTTTACTTCCTTTTAGTTATTTTTAAGAAAATCGTTTTTACGTTGTGTTTTTACGATAAACGGAAGAATATTTCTCAAATAAGCTAAAATCCATTACTAAATGCGGGTAAATAATTGTTTCAGGTTAATCAATTCTTAAAACTTTGGGGCAACCCGTATAAGTTTATTACTTTGTAATTCATTGAAATTTTAAAAAAATAAAAATGGCAAATTTGCTTAATCATACATTTACAACACCTTATCAAACCGCTCCTTTTTCAGCAATAAAAAATGAAGACTTTCTTCCGGCAATCAAGGAAGAAATTTCAAAAACCAAAAAGGAAATTAACAGTATTACGGAAAACCAAGAACCTCCTTCTTTCGAAAACACGATTGAAGCCTTAGAGTTTTCTGGAGCACAATTGGATAGGGTGACTTCTATTTTCTTTAATCTGAACAGTGCGGAGACCAATGATGAAATCCAAAAATTGGCACAGGAGATTTCGCCACTTTTGTCGGAGTTCGGGAATGATATCCGCTTAAACGAAGCGCTTTTTAAACGCGTAAAAACTGTTTGGGATAAACGGGAATCCTTATCTCTCAACAGGGAACAAACCATGCTATTGGAAAAAACCTATAAAAGTTTTTCTAGAAATGGCGCTAACCTTCCCCAAGACAAAAAAGCCACCCTTCGGGAAATTGACAAAGAGTTATCCCAGCTAAGTTTAAAATTCGGGGAAAATGTATTGGCAGAAACCAACGCTTTCGAAATGCATATTACCAATGAAGCCGATCTAAAAGGGCTTCCCGAAAGCGCCTTGGAAGCAGCCGCCGACGAGGCTAAATCCCGCGATAAAGAAGGTTGGGTTTTTACACTTAACTACCCCAGTTATATCCCGTTTATGACTTATGCTGAAAACAGGGATTTAAGAAAAAAAATGTCTTTAGCTTTTGGAAGCAAA